>DATBKV010000215.1:0-20182 GCA_036555745.1 Xanthobacteraceae bacterium
AGCTCGTCCTTGCCTTCCTCGTCGCCGAGCTCCTTCTGGATCGCCTTCATCTGCTCGTTGAGGTAGTACTCGCGCTGGGTCTTCTCCATCTGCCGCTTGACGCGCGTACGGATGCGCTTCTCGACCTGCAGCACCGAGATCTCGCTCTCCATCAGGCCGAGCACCTTTTCCAACCGCTCGGTGACCGACGGCGTCTCCAGGATCAACTGCTTGTCCGGGATCTTGACGGCGAGATGGGAGGCCACGGTGTCGGCGAGCTTGGCGTAGTCCTCGATCTGCTGGACCACGCCGACGACCTCGGGCGACACCTTCTTGTTGAGCTTCACATAATTCTCGAACTCGTTGATGACCGACCGCGCCAGCGCTTCGGCCTCGACCTGCTCGCCCTTCGAATCCGCCAGCACGAGGGCGTCGGCTTCGTAATATTCGGCCCGTGGGGTGTAGCGCTCGACCTTGGCGCGCGCGGCGCCCTCCACCAGCACCTTGACGGTGCCGTCGGGCAGCTTGAGCAGTTGCAGCACGCTCGCCAGCGTGCCGATCTCGTAGATCGCGTCGGTCGCGGGGTCGTCGTCAGAGGCGTTCTTCTGGGTGGCAAGCAGGATGAAGGTGTCGGAGCGCATCACCTCCTCCAACGCCTTGATCGATTTTTCCCGGCCGACGAACAGCGGCACGATCATGTGCGGGAAGACGACGATGTCGCGCAGCGGCAGAACCGGATAGGCCCGGGCCTCGCCGGGGATGAGTGGCGGTTTTGGTTTTGCGCTGGTCATGGCCCGCTGATCCTTGTTGTTGTGCCCCCCGCCCTCGACCCGCTGGGTTGGCGTCACGGCCGGGTGCAGAGGTGGACCGGGAAGGGACGCACGGCTCGTCCGGAAGAACCACCGCGCGGCGGAGGGTGGGTACGAACCCCTCCCCGGAGGATTTCGATCGGATCCCTCGTTAGTTCGCAATCCAATAGGTGGCGACGGGTCGCGCCCCTGTCAAGTAAACCCGAAAATTCAAGCAAATAGCGGCGCCGTCATGGCCGCCGCCGCAGCCCGCCGGACGAATCAACGCCGCTCACCCGCCCTGCGGTTGCAGCCTGCTCAGGCGCTCGCGTCTCCGGTCCGGTCGGCGCGGTCGGCGTAGATGTAGAGTGGCCGCGCGGTGCCCTCCACCACCTCTTTCGAGATCACGACCTCCTCCACGCCCTCGAGGCTCGGCAGGTCGAACATCGTGTCGAGGAGGATGCCTTCCATGATCGAGCGCAAGCCGCGCGCTCCGGTCTTGCGGTCGATGGCCTTGCGGGCAATGGCGCCGAGCGCCTCCTCGGCCAGCGTGAGGTCGATCGACTCCATCTCGAACAGCCGCTGGTATTGTTTGACCAGCGCGTTCTTCGGCTGGGTAAGGATGAGCTTGAGCGAGGGCTCGTCGAGATCCTCAAGCGTGGCGACGACCGGCAGTCGCCCGACGAACTCCGGAATCAAGCCGTATTTCAACAGATCCTCCGGCTCGACCTCACGGAAAATCTCGCCGGATTTGCGGTCCTCCGGCGCCAGCACCTTGGCGCTGAACCCAATCGAGGTCGAGCGCCCGCGCGCCGAGATGATCTTCTCGAGCCCGGCAAAGGCGCCGCCGCACACGAACAGGATATTGGTGGTATCGACCTGCAGGAACTCCTGCTGCGGATGCTTGCGTCCGCCCTGCGGCGGCACCGAGGCAATGGTGCCTTCCATGATCTTGAGCAACGCCTGCTGCACGCCTTCGCCCGAGACGTCGCGCGTGATCGACGGGTTATCGGACTTGCGGCTGATCTTGTCGATCTCATCGATATAGACGATACCGCGCTGGGCGCGCTCGACGTTGTAGTCGGCCGCCTGCAACAGCTTGAGAATGATGTTCTCGACGTCCTCGCCGACGTAGCCGGCCTCGGTGAGCGTGGTGGCATCCGCCATGGTGAAGGGCACATCCAGGATGCGCGCCAGCGTCTGCGCCAACAGCGTCTTGCCCGAGCCGGTCGGACCGATCAGCAGGATATTCGACTTGGCAAGCTCGACGTCGTTGTGCTTGGTCTGGTGATTGAGCCGCTTGTAGTGATTGTGGACCGCGACCGAGAGCACCTTCTTGGCGTGGTCCTGGCCGATGACGTAATCGTCGAGCACCTTGCGGATTTCCTTGGGTGTCGGAATTCCGTCGCGCGACTTCACCAGCGAGGATTTGTTCTCCTCGCGGATGATGTCCATGCACAGTTCGACACATTCGTCGCAGATGAAGACGGTCGGGCCGGCAATGAGCTTACGCACCTCATGCTGGCTCTTGCCGCAGAACGAACAGTAGAGCGTATTCTTTGAGTCGCTACTGCCGACCTTGCTCATTCCGTCTCTCCGTCGGCTGCCCGCCGCCTGGGCAGGTCAGCCGCCTTGCAGCAACCATAACAGGGGACCCGTTTAAGGTCCGTAGCGCGAAGGCCACGGATTCCGCGCCTTAGGGTCTGGCCCTGCCAAAATCGCCCCCTAGCGAACCACGGTAATGTGGGGATAATCAAGATTTTGTTAATGATGAAATTTCAGTCCGATAGCGGCGTTTTTGACCAGTTCGGGGGCTTGGCTGCGAAAGCCGGGGCGCAATGCCGCCTTCTCACACCTTGGGTGCGTCCTCAGGTCGCTTGGCGATGACCTTGTCCACAACGCCCCACTCCACCGCCATTTCCCCGGTGAGAAAGTAGTCGCGCTCCAGCGCGTCTTCGATCTTCTTCAGCGGCTGGCCGGTATGCTTGACGTAGATTTCGTTCAAGCGCTTCTTCAAATTCAGGATTTCCTGGGCGTGCAGCATGATGTCGGTCGCCTGCCCCTGAAAGCCGCCGGATGGCTGGTGCAGCATGATGCGAGAGTTGGGCAATGCGAACCGCATGTCCTTGTGGCCGGCAGCGAGCAGGAGCGAGCCCATCGAGGCGGCCTGGCCGACGCACAGGGTCGAGACCGCCGGCCGCACGAACTGCATCGTATCGTAGATCGCGAGCCCCGACGTCACGACGCCGCCGGGCGAGTTGATGTACATCGCGATCTCTTTCTTCGGGTTGTCGGCCTCCAGGAACAGGAGCTGAGCGACGACGAGGGTCGCCATCCCATCCTCGACCACGCCGCTGATGAATATGATGCGTTCCTTCAGCAGTCGCGAGAAGATGTCGTAGGCGCGTTCGCCGCGGTTGGTCTGCTCGACCACCATCGGGACGAGAGTATTCATGTAGGTATCGTAAGGGTCACGCATGGCTCAACCTATCTGGGTCGGCGGCCGGCGCCGGCGGAAAACCCCCGTGCTGCTCCAGAACCGCCACGCATTTCGCGATGCACTCATCACAGATATACACCGCCGGACCGGCCACAAGGCGCGCAACCTCGGCGGCGCCGCGGCCGCAGAATGCGCATCGCAGTCCTGACTGCGAGCGCAACGATCGCATAATGCCCGCGAGCTTTCTCAGCCGCACCTCTTGTCTCCGCGATTCGCGCCGTCCAAACGGCCGCGCCTTAGCCGGTAGCGAAAGCATCCGCAAGACAATGCGGGCACGATTGCAAGTCTGCTAGCTGGCCGCGCCCTTGTCGTCCTCGTCGTCCTTGAGAAGGTCGGCGCGCGAGACCTGCTTCTCGGTTACGTCGGCGAGCTCAACCAGGAAATCGACCACTTTCTCCTCGAAGATCGGCGCCCGTATGGCGGCTACCGCCGCGGGGTTCTTCTGATAGTAATCCCAGACCTCCTGCTCGCGTCCCGGCACCTGCCGGGCCCGCTCCATGATGACGCGCCTGATCTCCTCCTCCGGCACCGAGATCTTGTTTCGCTCGCCGATTTCGGCGAGCACCAGGCCGAGCCGCACGCGCCGCTCCGCAATTGCGCGATACTCCTCGCGCGCTTTTTCCTCGGTCGTCCCTTCGTCGGCAAAGGTACGGCCCTGGGCCTTCAGATCGCCTTCGACCGCGGTCCAGACGTTCTTGAACTCGTCTTCGGCAAGCGTCGGAGGGAGTGCGAATTTGTGCACGTTGTCGAGCTTATCAAGGAGCTGGCGTTTGAGCCGTTGACGGCTCAGCGCGGCGTGCTCCTGCTGCAGGCGTCCCCTCACCGCCTCCTTGAGCTTGTCGAGGGAGTCGAGGCCGAGCGACTTCGCAAACGCATCGTCGACCGTCACCGTGCCCGGAGCCTCGATCGACTTCGCCGTCACCTGGAAGACCGCCTCCTTTTCCGCCAACTGTGCATTCGGGTAATTGGCTGGGAAGGTGACCTTGACCTCCCGCGTCTCGCCGGCGGTCATCCCGACGAGCTGATCCTCGAATCCTGGGATGAAGGTGCCGGACCCCACATTGACTCCGACGTCCCCGCCGGTGCCGCCTTCGAAGGGCGTACCGCCAATCGTGCCGGTGAAGTCGATGACCACGCGATCGCCGTTCTCGACCTTGGCGCCCTCCCCTTTGGTGACGAAAGGCCGGTTCTGCTCCGCGATCCTGTCGAGGCCTTCCTGGACCTGCGCATCGGTGACCTCGGCGACCTGGCGCTCGAGCTTGATGCCCTTGAAATCCGCGAGCTCGATCCTGGGAAGGAGCTCCAGAGCCACGGTATAGGCGAGGTCCGACTGCCCGCCCAGAACTTTGGGCACCTCGGTTTCCTCATTCGGGATGGTGACCTTCGGCTCCATGGCGAGCTTGAGGCCGCGATCACTGACGATCTTGGCGTTGAGCTCGCGGATCACCGCCTCGATGGTCTCCGCCATCACCGCCTTGCCGTAGATCTTCTTGAGATGCGAGACGGGGACCTTTCCGGGACGGAAGCCGCGCAGCTGGACGCGGTCCTTGAGCTCGCCGAGGCGCTCGGTCAACCGCGCCTCGAGATCGGCGGCCGGCACCTGAACCTGAAATTCGCGCTTGAGATCTTCGGAAAGCGTTTCGGTTATTTCCATGGGTCCAGTCTTGCTTGCGTCTCGGGCCGCGCCGGGCGCGGGGTCGGGTCGACTTGGCCGAGATGCCTTTGGTGGGCGTGGTGCGGGCGGAGGGACTTGAACCCCCACGACTCTCGTCACGGGAACCTAAATCCCGCGCGTCTACCAGTTCCGCCACGCCCGCGAAGGGCACCTGCGGCGCTCAACCGATGTCGATTTGCTCCGACGTCGGCACGTGAGGTGCGCAAGTCGGCGATCGCCGACTTGCGTTGCGGCCGGGCGGCGCGGCTTATATCACGCCGCCCGCGCAGCGCACGATAAAAATAGGGCCGCTCGAACGCGTTCTCAACGCGCCCGGCTTATTCGTTCGGCGCGCCGAAGAGTCGGCGATAGACCCGCGGCAGTACCTCCGGCAGATCCTCGGCGATCAGTCCCGGTCCGACCTCGCGTCCTGCCTCGCCATGGAGCCACACCGCCGCGGCGGCGGCTTCAAATCCCTCCATCCCCTGGGCAAGACAAGCTGTCACCATCCCCGCAAGCACGTCCCCCGACCCCGCGGTGGCAAGCCAGGGTGATGCGTTGTGCGCGATCGCAGCCCGCTGGTCGGGAGCGGCTACCACGGTGTCCGGCCCTTTGAGGAGAACGATCGCGCCCGTCATTCCAGCGGCCGCGCGGGCTTTTTCTTGTTTCGGTTGATCATCGTCGATTAGAGATTTGAAAACACGAGTAAACTCTCCCTCATGCGGCGTGAGGACCGTGCTCCCCTTTCGGCCCCGCAGACGGGCGATCAGCGCCTGCGGCTCATCCGCGAAGCTCGTCAGCGCATCGGCATCGAGCACCACCGCGCGCTCGCCTGCGAGCGCGGAGAGAACGAGCGCGCGCATGCCGGGTCCCACGCCCCCGCCCGGCCCGAGCAAGACGGCGTTGCGGCGGGCATCGCGCAGGAAATCGGCCAATTCCTCGGCGCCGTCGACCGGCCGCACCATGACCGCAAGGTTTGCCGCCGCATTGACCGCCAGCGCCTCCGGCGGGCTTGCGATGGTGACCAGGCCGGCGCCGGCCCGCAGCGCACCGCGGGCGGCAAGCCGCGCCGCTCCCGTCGACCACAGCCCGCCCGAGACGACCACCGCGTGACCGCGAAGATATTTGTGACCGTCGGCGCGCGGAACCGGGAAGTGCCCGCCCCAAAGCTCGGGATCGTTGATCCAGGTTTGCGGCTTGATCCGCGCGAGCACGCTTCCGGGAATTCCGATATCGGCCACGTGCAGGCGCCCGCAATGGAGCCTTCCAGGCACGAGCACATGGCCGCACTTGCGCCTGAAGAAAGTGACCGTTTCGGCGGCGCGCACGGCGGCGCCCATCACTCTCCCACTCGTGCCGTTAATCCCGCTCGGCAGGTCGACGGCATGGATGCAACAGCCTGCCGCGTTCATCGCTTCGATCATGGCGAGGGCGCGGCCCTCGACCGGACGATCGAGACCCGCTCCGAATAAAGCATCGACGACGGCACGCGCGGGCGCGAGCCCTTCAGGTGCGGCCGGCACGCACGGCCCCTGCCAGCGCTGTGCCGCCAGCGCGGCATCACCCTTGAGCCGGTCACGCTCGCCCACGAGCAGCACGCGCACACGGTAGCCGCGCTCGGCCAGGACTCGGGCGGCAACAAAACCATCGCCGCCGTTGTTGCCCGGCCCCGCCACGACGGCGATATGCGCGCCTGGTGGGTGGCGCGTCGCCACGCTGGCGGCAACGGCGAGCCCGGCCTTCTCCATCAGTTGGGAGCCGGGGATGCCGCCTGCGATCGCGAGGCGGTCGGCCTGCGCCATTTCGTCCGTGCTCAACAGTTCAATCATTGCTGCTCAATTCCCTCACCGGCAGCGAAACATAGGGGCGGCTGATCACAAAATAGGCAAATTGCCCAAACTGTAATCCGACGCTACTCTGAGGCGATCGGAGCCGCCGCGGGATCCTGCGGTAAATGCCCGTTCGGAAGCCGCTTTTTCCACCCGCCGGGGCTTGGCACGGACCCTGCTAACCGTTGGCGCGGCCAACCCGGCGAGGCGCCGCCGGCAGGCCCAGGGAAGGAAATGCGATGAAGAAGATCGAGGCGGTGATCAAGCCCTTCAAGCTCGACGAGGTGAAGGAAGCTTTGCAGGAGGTCGGCCTGCAAGGCATCACGGTCACCGAAGCCAAGGGTTTCGGCCGGCAAAAAGGGCACACCGAGCTTTATCGCGGCGCCGAATACGTGGTGGATTTTCTCCCTAAGGTGAAGATCGAGATTGTGCTCGGCGATGACATGGTCGAGAAAGCCATCGAGGCGATCCGCCGAGCCGCCCAGACCGGGCGGATCGGCGATGGAAAGATCTTCGTCTCCAACATCGAAGAAGCCATTCGGATCAGGACGGGGGAATCCGGACTGGACGCCATCTGAGCCGCCGGTCCGCACCAACGCGACGGCCCCTCCTTCAGCGCCAAGGCTAGCCAGACGAAAGGGTACGCATTCCATGACTACCGCCAAAGACGTCATGAAACTGATCAAGGACAATGACGCGAAATATGCCGATTTCCGCTTCACGGATCCGCGCGGCAAGTGGCAGCACGTCACTGCGGACATCTCGACGATCGACGAGGACACCTTCAGCGAAGGCATCATGTTCGACGGGTCATCGATCGCCGGCTGGAAGGCGATCCACGAATCCGACATGCAGCTCATGCCCGATCCCGAGAGCGCGTGCATCGATCCGTTCTACGCCGAGACCACGCTGGTGCTGGTCTGCGATACGCTTGAGCCGCTGACCGGAGAGCCCTACAACCGTGACCCGCGCTCGATCGCCAAGAAGGCGGAAGGCCTGGTTAAATCGATGGGCGTGGGCGACACCGTATTCTTCGGGCCGGAAGCCGAGTTCTTCATCTTCGACGACGTCCGATATTCGGCAACGCCCTACAACACCGGCTTCAGGCTCGACTCGATCGAATTCCCGACCAATTCCGATACCGAATACGAGGGCGGCAATCTCGGCCACCACATCGGCACCAAGAAGGGCTACTTCCCGGTGCCGCCGCAGGACACCGCGCAGGACATGCGCTCGGAGATGCTCGGCGCCATGGCGCGCATGGGCGTGAAGGTCGAAAAACATCATCACGAGGTCGGCTCGGCACAGCACGAGCTCGGCATGAAGTTCGCCCCGATGGTGCGGATGGCCGACCAGACGCAGATCTACAAATACTGCATCCAGCAGGTAGCGCAGATCTACGGCAAGACCGTCACCTTCATGCCCAAGCCGGTCTACGGCGACAACGGCTCCGGCATGCATTGCCATCAGTCGATCTGGAAGGGCGGCGAGCCGATCTTCGCCGGCAACAAATACGCCGATCTGTCGGAGACGGCGCTGCATTACATCGCCGGCGTCATCAAGCACGCACGCACGATCAACGCCTTCACCAATCCGACGACGAACTCCTACAAGCGGCTGGTGCCCGGCTTCGAAGCGCCCGTCCTGCTCGCCTATTCGGTGCGCAACCGCTCGGCCTCGTGCCGCATTCCGCTCGCCTCCTCGCCGAAAGGGCGCCGGGTGGAGGTCCGCTTTCCCGACCCGCTCGCCAACCCCTATCTCGGCTTCGCCGCCATGTTGCTGGCCGGCCTCGACGGCATCAAGAACAAGCTCAATCCCGGCTCGCCGATCGATAAGGATCTGTACGACCTGCCGCCGGCGGAGCTCAAGCAGATTCCCACCGTCTGCGGCTCGCTGCGCGAAGCGATCGGCTATCTCGACAAGGACCGCGACTTCCTCAAAGCCGGCGGCGTGTTCGACGACGACTTCATCGACAGCTATATTGACCTGAAGATGAGCGAGGTCATTCGCTTCGAGCACACCCCGCATCCGGTCGAGTTCGAGATGTACTATTCGTCGTAGCGTCCTCCCGTCATCGCGATTGCGATGCTACTTGGGGCGCCGCGAGGCGCCCGCTCGTTTATGGCGGGCCCCTGCGCGCCAAGGCCTCCACAGCGTCAAGGTTACGAGCGCGTTGCGAAGCCGTCACGTCGCCCGGGCGCCGGGCAGCGGGACGAACAGATCCTCGATAGCAATCGGTCGGGCGATGAAATGCTGTTCCACCATATACCCGACCAGCGCCTGCAAGGTCGGCCGGTTTGGCTCGATGCCATAGGGGAACGCATCGCCGCCGAACAGCTCGTCGATCTCCTCCACGTCCTCGATCAGCCACGGCAGCATCGCTGCGAGCGAGCCGGCGTAGCGCATGCGCGCGAGCGCACGCCGCTTGGACTCCACGAACGCGTCGTAGAGGCTGCTCGCGATCCAGCGCTGGCGCTCGTAGAGCTCGCGGCGAATGGCGATCAGATGCATGATCGGAAAAATCCGCCTCCGTCGATAGAGCTCACGCTCGCGCGCGCGGTAATCGGGAAGCAGTCGCGCCACGTCCGGGTGCCGCCCGAGCTGATCGGGCTTGCGCGATCCGATCAGTGCGTCGATGGCGCCGCGCGCGAGCAGTGCGCCGAGCGGCTCGGTTTCCTGGTTCTGCTCGATCGTGACCGGCCGCAGCAGCGGTGGCGCGTGCGGGCGACCATGGCTGCCGCTTGTCTCCACGGCCCCTTGCAGCCATCGGATCGAGGCGAGATCGACGTTGAACTCATGCGCCAGATGGCCGCGCACCCAGATCGCCGCGGTCTGGGTGTAGAGCGGGACACCGATGCGCCTGCCCTCGAGGTCCTCGGGCGCGCCGATGCCGCAGCGGGTGTTGATGAAGATGTAGCCCAGGCGAAATACGCGCGAGGGAAACACCGGCAGTGCGACGAACGGACAGTCGCCGCGCGCCATGAGGCTGATGAATTCGGAGGCCGAAAGCTCGGCGACATCGAATTCCCGCCCGCCCACCATGCGGTCGAAAATCTCACGGCCCGACCGCAGCGTAATGCAATTGAGCTCGATGCCAGCGGGCACCACATCACCCTCGCGGATGGCCTCCATCCGGTCGTAACGGCAGCAGGCAAAGGTCAGAGCCAGCCGGGACACGATTCATCATCCCCACGCGCTCTCATACGATAGCTGCCATAGCGCGAATCCGAGAGCGTCAGGGGCGAGGTGCGGCGGTTGCCGGCTTCAATCGAGCCGTCTGCTCCGGGCCGTGACCGTTGTTTCGTGCGCTTGACATTCCGTTGACCTTTGTATTATAAAGTACTTTAGAACAGCCGGGAGGCCACCATGGTCGTCGACGACCGCGTGCGTGAAGAGATCGCCTTCATTCGCAACGCCATCGAGCAGGGTCGCGGCTGCGCGGGCCAGCACAGCCTCGACCTGCTCATCTGGGGCATCGCGCTCGCCGTCGGCTATCTCGGTACGTACGCGGTTGCCGGCGGGTGGCGGCGCTTCGACCCGAACTGGGTTTGGGCAATCTGCATCGGCCTCGCCTGGCTGTACTCGCTGCGCGGACTATTTCGTCAACGCTCGTTCGGGTCGCTGCAACTTGAAAGCAGGCCGCCAGTCGTCCAGGCGCTGCAAATGCTGTGGGTGGCCTGCGGCATTTTCCTGTCGATATTTTCCATCGCGGTGACGCTGGGCGGGGACATGCGGATGGGGTGGTTCAGCGCCGTCGCGGCCGGGACCTTCGGAATCGCGTTCTTCGTAAGCTCGTACCTGTGTGGCCTTGCCTGGCTGCGCACGGTCGCGGTCGCCTGGTGGGGCGCCGCCCTCGTGCTCTACGTGCTCCGCACCCGCCTGGAGGTGCTGCCGGTATCGGCCGCGTTCATGCTGGTCCTGCTGGCGCTGCCGGGCTTCCTGCTGTGGCGCAGCCGGCCCGCCGCATGACCGACTTCGACCACAATGCGATCGACGAAGTTCTGCAAAGCCGCGTCCGGCTCGCGATCGTCGCGTTCCTCGCCAGCGCCGGACAGGTGGAGTTCTCCGAGATTCGCGATGCCATCAAGACCACGGACGGCAACGCCAGCGTTCATCTGCGCAAGCTCGAGGATGCCGCCTACGTCTCCGTCGACAAGCGCTTCGTCCGCCGCAAGCCGCAGACGCGTTATGCTCTGACCGATCGGGGCCGCAGGGCCCTGCTCGATCACGTCGCCCATCTCGAATGGCTGCTTCGCTTCGGCAAAGCCGCACGGGAGAAAGGCAAATAAGCTCCTGCTGGTCGGCGCGCGCAGCAGTCCGCGTGGGAGCGCTCAGCGCTTGGAGAACTGGAATGAGCGCCGCGCCTTGGCACGGCCGTATTTCTTGCGCTCCACCACGCGCGGGTCGCGCGTGAGAAAGCCGCCGCGCTTGAGCGCGCCGCGCAGATCCGGCTCGTAATTCATCAGCGCCTTGGACAGCCCGTGGCGCACCGCGCCGGCCTGCCCCGACAGGCCGCCGCCGGACACGGTGCAGACGATGTCGTATTGGCCGCCGCGATTGGTCGCCACCAGCGGCTGCTGGATCAACATGCGCAGCACCGGCCGCGCGAAATAGGCCTCGAAGTCGCGGGTATTAACGACGATCTTGCCGGCCCCTGGCTTCACCCAGACTCGCGCCACCGCGTCCTTACGCTTGCCGGTCGCGTAGGCACGCCCCTGCTTGTCGAGCTTCTGGATGTATCTCGGAGTCTCGGGCGCAGCCGCGGGCTTGAGCGCCGACAGCTGATCGAGCGATTGCATGGTCTCGGCCACGGTCAGGCGCTCCTCGCGTTCTTGCGGTTCATCGCGGCAATGTCGAGCTTCTCGGGCTTTTGCGCTGCGTGCGGGTGGTCGGGACCGGCATAAACCCGTAAATTGCCGAGCTGCACGCGTCCGAGCGGGCCGCGCGGCAGCATGCGCTCTACCGCCTTCTCTACCACCCGCTGGGGAAACTTGCCCTCGAGGATCGAGCGGGCGGTGCCCTCCTTGATGCCGCCGATATAGCCGGTGTGGTGGCGATACACCTTGTTCTCGCGCTTGCGGCCGGTGAACACGACCTTCTCAGCATTGACGATGATGACATGGTCGCCGCCGTCCACGTGCGGGGTGTAAGTCGGCTTATGTTTGCCGCGCAGACGCAGGGCGACGATGCTGGCGAGCCGCCCCACCACCAGGCCGCTGGCATCGATCATCACCCACTTCTTCTCGATCTCGGCGGGCTTGGCCGAAAAGGTTTTCATGACAGGACTTTCCCGTTGGGAAGGCGGGCTCATACACCGCGACCAGAGCGCGGTCAACGCCACGGCGCTAACTGCATGAGTTCAATATCTTACGCTTGAGGTTCTATGATACCTATCGCCTCGAGACCGTCCCGGGACGGGATCGAATAGGTGACTGTCGCGTGGGCCACGGGGTCATCGCCGGCGTCCGAGCGAATGGCGACCTCTCCGGTCGCGAGCCGCTTTCCGAGCTTCAGGAGCCGCGCCTCCGCGATAAGGTCGCGCTGGGCGGGCTTGCGCAGGAAATTAATATTGAGATTGACCGTCACCGCCAGCGGCACCGGCCCGATCGCCGCCAGCACGGCGACGTACATGGCGAAGTCGGCGAGCGCCATCATAGTGGGGCCGGAAATCGTTCCACCCGGCCGCAGCGAGGCCGTTTGGAATGCTTGCCGCACCCGGCAGCCGCAGTCCCATACCGCCTCGATGGCAAGACCGCTCTCCGGGTGAAACGCCTGCGGAAACTCGGCGGCGAGAAAGCGCTCGAGCTCATGGATCGTCATTATCGCCGGCATTCGCCGCGCTCCCGTGCGGCGACAGCACTAGACGATTGGAGCGCGGGGAGAAAGACGCGGTCCCGCCGGGCAGCAGCACGCTCGTCATTCCTTGCCGAACTGCCTGCGCAACTCGTGCTTCGCGCGCAGCAACGTCTTCTTGCGGCTGGCGGGGAGCTTCCTGCCGGCGCGATTGATGTAGAACGTTAGCATCGAAAGCGCAGATCGGAACGGGTCGGCCTTCCGCCGCCGGCTGTGCTCGGCCGATCGCTTCAGCGAGGCCGCGATCCGCTTGGGGTCACGCCACGTGAACACGCCGGAGTCGAGGGTGAGCGCATCGCTATGCTCGGTCACCTTGCGCGACCAGCGCCGGCCGCCGCTGCGCTTCGCGCCACGGTGGGCCGCCGTGCGTTTGCGGCTGTGGCGATCGGTTTTGGTTCCGCGGCGTTTTCGTTGCGTCGATTTCGATCTGGTTGCTTTGCGTGCCATGAATCACCGCCGCTCGTTGTTCGTGCGAACCCTCAACGCGTCCGGATCTTGCCGGTTCCGGCCGCGAGCCGCTCCGCCGTCATGCTTGCGCCGGCCGCGCCCGGCGTTAAGTAGGAGAGTGGATTCCAGCCTCGGCGGACAGCTCGCATGAAAGCGCAATCCTCGGCCCAGACCGAGCCCCGCTCCGCCGACGAACCCCTGTTATTGCGGGAGAACGTCGGCGCGATCGCCGTTCTCACGCTGAACCGGCCGCGGACGCGCAACACGCTGACAGAGGCGATGCTGGCCGCGCTCGGCGATGAGCTGACCGCGGTTGCCCACGACCGTGCCGTGCGCGCGGTGGTGCTCGCCGCCAAGGGGCCGGCGTTTTCGGGCGGTCATGATCTCAAGGAGTTGAGCGCCCGCCGATCCGATCCGGACCGCGGGCGGGCCTATTTCCACCATATCATGCTCACCTGCAGCGCGATGATGCAGCAGATCGTGCGCCTGCCCCAGCCGGTGATCGCGGCTGTGCAGGGCACGGCGACCGCGGCCGGCTGCCAATTAGTGGCGAGCTGCGATCTCGCAATCGCCTCGGCGGAAGCGAAGTTCGGCGTATCCGGCATCAATGCCGGCCTGTTCTGCTCGACGCCCATGGCACCCCTGTCGCGCAACGTCGCGCGCAAGCACGCCATGGAGATGCTGCTCACCGGCGACCTGATCTCGGCGCAGGACGCGTTTCGCATCGGCCTCGTCAACCGGGTCGTCGCGCCCGGGAGCGAACGCGAGGCCAGCCTTGCCCTCGCCCGCAAAATCGCCGGCAAGTCGTCGCATGTGGTGCGGATCGGCAAGGAGGCCTTCTACCGACAGCTCGAGATGGGGTTGGACGAGGCCTACCGCTACACGGCGGAAGTCATGGTCGAAAACCTGCTCGCACATGACGCCGAGGAAGGCATTTCCGCCTTCGTGGAGAAGCGCGCGCCCAAGTGGGAGGACCGCTGAGCACGCCGCTCCTCCGAACATGCAATCTGCCGCCGAAGAGACGGTGACATGACCAACGTCGAGATCGTTTTCCCTGCGGCCGCGCGGCACGCGCAGGCAGAGCGTGGCTCCGCGCAGCATTATGCGAAACGGATCGCGGCCGGCTTCCCCGATCGCGTCACAGACGAGCTGGCGGCTTTCATCGCCGAGCTCGATACCGCGTTCCTTGCCACAGTCTCCGCCGCGGGTGCGCCCTACATCCAGCACCGCGGCGGCCCGCGCGGCTTCATCAAGGCGCTCGACGACAAGACTCTCGGCTTCGCCGATTACGCCGGCAATCGGCAGTACATCACGGTCAGCAATCTCGCTGGGAACGACCGTGCCTACCTGTTCCTGCTCGATTTCGCGCACCGACGGCGGATCAAGATCTGGGGCCGCGCGCGCGTGGTCGAGGACGACCCGGCTTTGCTCACGCGGCTGAGCGATGCCGGCTATCGCGCTCGCCCCGAGCGCGCCATTCTGTTCACGGTGGAAGCCTGGGACGTGAATTGCTCTCAACACATCACTCCCCGCTTCAGCGCCGACGAGGTCGCGCAGGCCTGCGCCGCGCTCACGCAAAAGATCGCGGAGCTGGAGGCGGAGAACGCGCAGCTGCGCGCCGCAGCGGACGCATCGGCAAGAGCGCGCGCCACCTGACGCCTACGGCGCGCGACGCTCTTCCCCCATCCTCGAGGCGCGCCTAGATTGCGGTGAGAGGCAGTATTCATGGACCACGACCGTTACGACGACGGCTATATCCGCGGCATCCTCAACACGGCGAAGACGATCGCGATGGTGGGCGTCTCCGCCAATACCAGCCGCCCCAGCTACTTCGCGTTCAAATATCTACTCGAGCGCGGCTACCGCATGATCCCGGTCAACCCCGCGCTCGCGGGGCAGGAGCTGCTTGGGCAGAAGGCCTACGCCAGGCTCGCCGACATCCCCGAGCCCGTCGACATGGTCGACATTTTCCGCGCGTCGCCCTACGCGCCGGCGATCGTCGAGGACGCACTCGCGCTCACGCCGCGTCCGCGGGTCATCTGGATGCAGCTCGGCATCCGCAACGACGCGGCCGCGACCCTCGCCGAGGCGGGCGGCCTCAAGGTGGTGATGAACCGCTGTCCCAAGATCGAATACGGCCGGCTCTCTTCGGAGATCGCCTGGATGGGCGTCAACACGCGCACCCTCACGGCCAAGAAGGCGCGCCTGTTCGGCCGCGGCATCCAGCGCATGGCGCTAAACCGCGTGACGCTCGCGGGCGGCGCCACCGAGGCCGCGATGCGCGCGCCGCCGCCCGATGAGGCCGGACGCTAGCAGGCCATCGCGGATCAGCTTCGCCGGGCGTTGCGGCAAAGCGAATTCCATTTCCGCTGCAGGATCGAACGCGCGCGCTCACATCCGGGATGGCGCAGCCGCCGAAGCTTGACGGCCCAAGGGGCTTCGATAAACCAGCGTGCGGATCCGCGGACCGTCCGGTCCCGGCACGACGAGGACCGGCCATGACCGAACGCATCCCAGGCTTCGCCACACTGGCAATTCATGCCGGCGCGCAGCCTGATCCCACCACCGGCGCGCGCGCGACCCCGATCTATCAGACTACCTCCTTCGTGTTCGAGGATGTCGACCACGCCGCCTCGCTGTTCGGCCTGCAGACCTTCGGCAACATCTATACCCGCATCGGCAATCCCACCAATGCGGTGCTGGAGGAGCGCGTCGCCGCGCTCGAAGGCGGCACTGCCGGGCTTGCGGTGGCCTCCGGCCACGCCGCGCAGGTGATCGTCATGCACTGCCTGATGCAGCCGGGCGACGAGTTCGTCGCCGCCAAGAAGCTCTACGGCGGCTCGATCAACCAGTTCAACCATGCCTTCCGCAACTTCAATTGGAACGTGGTGTGGGCCGACCCCGACGACATCGCCAGCTTCGAGCGCGCGATCAGTCCGAAGACCAAGGCGATCTTCATCGAATCGATCGCCAATCCGGGCGGCGTCATCACCGACATCGAGGCGATCGCCAAGGTCGCGAACAGCGCGGGCGTGCCGCTCATCGTCGACAACACGCTGGCGACGCCCTACCTGTGCAAGCCGATCGATCACGGCGCCGACATCGTGGTGCATTCGCTCACCAAATTTCTCGGCGGCCACGGCAACTCGATCGGGGGCCTGATCGTCGACGGCGGCACCTTCAACTGGTCGCGCGAGAAGCGCTATCCCATGCTATCGGAGCCGCGGCCGGAATATCACGGCATCGTGCTGCACGAGACCTTCGGCAACTTCGCCTTCGCCATCGCCTGCCGCGTGCTGGCGTTGCGCGACCTCGGCCCGGCGCTCTCGCCATTCAACGCCTTTCTCATCCTCACCGGCATCGAGACGCTGCCGCTGCGCATGCAGCGCCACTGCGACAATGCGCTGGCGGTGGCGCACTGGCTCTCCGCCCATGGCCAAGTGGCGTGGGTCAGCTATCCCGGGCTTGCTGGCGACCGCTACCACAACCTTGCGCGCAAATACGTCCCAGACGGCGCCGGCGCCTGCTTCACGTTCGGCCTCAAGGGCGGCTACGACGCCGGCGTCAAGCTCGTCTCCAACGTCAAGCTGTTCTCCCATCTCGCCAATATCGGCGACACGCGCTCGCTCATCATCCACCCCGCCTCCACCACGCACCGCCAACTCACCGACGCGCAGAAAATTCAGGCCGGCGCCGGTCCGGACGTGGTTCGCCTCTCCATCGGTCTCGAGGACAAGGCCGATATCATCGCCGATTTGGAGCAGGGCCTGGCGGCGTAAGAGCGCGAACCGCGTCGCGCGCGGTCGCGCCCTCATCGCCGCTCATCCGAGGGCACCCGTGCGACTCCGTCACTGCCCGGACTATGCCGTCAGTTCTCCGTTTGGGCGCTCGCCCAACTTCCAGCGCGCCCGGCTCTCGTCGAGGCCCGTTCGACCTGGCGCCATTGCAGACAACAATCGAAAAACAATGTCCCCGCCCGCGGCCGCGCGGATTCCCCGCGACGCATGGGCAGCTGCCCTCGTCGACGGTTTGCGCGCAACCCTTGCTGCAAGCGTACAGCCAAATGCACGGCGTCAGCCCTGCAAGATGGCATCCAGACCCAATTTGGGATGATGCGCTTCTTTACCCGATTCATGTAACGTTGTCAAGCAAAATCGACATGCTTCAGGACTTGCGCAAGGTCCGGCTGACGTAATCGCGGATGCGCGCAAGCGTGGCCGGCGCTGTCCAGATCTCGGTCACCGCCGCGTCTGCATCGGCGCGCGCGATGCGCTCGAGCGCGGGGGCGCGCGTCTGCTGCTTGGTCAGCGCGAAAGCGGCGGACGGCAGCGCCGCGAAGCTCTTGGCGGCGGCGATGGCGCGCGCGATGAGCGCCGGCGGATCGACCACCTCATGGATGAAGCCGCGCAGCAGCGCCTCGGCCGGCGCATAGGTGGCTCCGGAGAACAGCGCGTCCTCGAAATATTGCGGCGCCGTGGCCGCGCGCATGATCTCCATGGCGACCCCCGGAAACGGCACGCCGACGAGGAGCTCGGTCAGCCCGATGCGGCCGGTCGCGCCTGCCATGAGCCGCTTGTCGGCGGCGCAGGCGAGCACGCAGCCGCCGGCCACGGCGTGGCCGTTGACCGCCGCCACCACCGGCTTCGGGTGCGCGAACACGGTCGCAAACATGGTGCAGAGCGCGGGCAGGAACTCGCGGATATAGGGCGCGCCGCCATCGAGCAGCCGCTTGAGATCGACGCCGGCGGAGAAGATGTTCCCGTTGCCGGTCAGCACCACCGCGGCAGCCGGCCCCGCCTCGCGGAAACGCGCGGTCAAGGCCTCGCAAAACTCGAGGCTCATCGCATTGGCCTTGCCGTCGGCGAGGCGAAGGAGCGCCACGCCGTCCTGCTCGCTCGCCTCGATCACGTTGCCTGCTCGCGCTGGCGCATGGCGGTGCCGCTGCCCGCCGAGGCACCGGCTCGCAGCGCGCGCCGCTCCAGACGCTCGGCGTGCACGACCGCGATGGCGAGCACCGCGATGGCGCCAGCCTGATGCAGCAAGGCGAGCGGGAGCGGCGCCTGATGCAGCAGCGTTTCGATCCCGAGCGCAGCCTGCAAGGTGACCGCGACGGCGAGCGCGAGCGCGCCGGCGAGCGCCGACCCTCCCCGTGTTGCGCGCGCGACGTCGGCGGCGTGCAGAAGCGCGAACAGCCAGAGCGCGTAGCCGACCATGCGGTGATCAAACTGCGCGGTGAGCGCGTTCTCGAAGAAGTTGCGCCACCACGGCGTGGCGAAGAACAGGTCGGAGCTCGGCGGGACGAGGCCGCCGTCGATCAGCGGCCAGGTGTTGTAGATCAGCCCTGCGCGCAGCCCCGAGACCAGCGCGCCGAGATAGATCTGAAGGAGCACCAGCAGTAGCAGCGCCAGCGCGCTCGCGCGAATGCGCGCCGGCGCGGGGATGTTGGCGCGCGGGAGCAGGCCCTGCGCGGTCCACAGGATGGCGGCGAAGATCGCGCAGGCAAGCGTGAGATGAAACGCCAGGCGATATTGCGAGACGCGGACCCCCTCGGCGAGGCCGGAGGCGACCATCCACCAGCCGACCGCCCCGAGCACGGCACCGAAGCCGAAGATCGTCCACAGCCGCGCACGCAGGCGCGGCGCGAGCTCCCCGCGCCAGAGAAAGTAGAGAAGCGGCAGCAGGAAAGCCGCACCCACCAACCGCGCCAGCATGCGATGGGTCCATTCCCACCAATAGATGGTCTTGAACTCCTCGAGGCTCATGCCGCCGTTGCGCTCGCGGTACTGCGGGATCGTCTTGTACTTATCGAACTCGGCCTGCCACGAGCGCGCATCGAGCGGCGGCAGCACGCCGGTGACCGGCCTCCATTCGACGATCGAAAGTCCCGACTCCGTGAGCCGCGTCGCCCCACCCACCAGCACGGTGACGACCATCAAGGCCGCGACCGCGATCAGCCACAGCCTGACGGCATTGGGATGGGCCGGCACGGGAGATGGAACGTGAGACATGGACGCGCCCGCTTGCTGGCGACGGCGCGGACCATATAGTTGGCCGCCTGCCCCTGCAATCGAGCGGGACCGGTGCAAGCGAGCAAGACCGCGTGATGCCCATCCGCCAGCGCAAACTCGTCGGCGCCATTGCGCTCATCGTCCTGGTGCTGACCTGGGCGCTTCTCGCGATGGCGCTCGCGCAGATGCCGGCGGTCAGGGCGAACGGCGTGCTCGAGGTGATCTATTACGTGGTCGCCGGGCTCGGCTGGGTGCTGCCGGCAATGCCGCTGGTGCGCTGGATGTCGCGCCCGGACGCGGCTTGAGGCGCGCGGGCGTGCGCGAGCGCAGGATGCGCGGGCACGCGGCGCTTGCGCGTTGCGCGATGCCGGCATAGACCTACACCGTCATCGGCGGAGCGTAGCGCAGCCCGGTTAGCGCACCAGTCTGGGGGAATTTAGTGCTTATCCGATTTCCCCTTTTATTTTCGCGCCTTTAGCAGCGTCCTCCGCACTAGTTCGGGATTTTGTCCGGAACTCCTCGGCAGATTCCATCGCCGCACGCACATCGTCGGCCAGGGCATGTGCATACTTCGCCGTCGTGGTGACATCGCTGTGGCGCAGGAGCTTCTGCACGATCTTGAGGTTGCCTGTAGCTCGTAGCACCGCGGTCGCTGCTGTGTGGCGATTATCGTGGAACCGATAGTCAAGCAGATTGGCGTCTAGCTTGGCGCGGCGCCATTCGGTCTTGAGCCCTTCGCGCGTCATCGGGTAGCGATGCCCACGGACGCGCCCTGCATCGGCCCGCTGGCACACATACGTAAACACGTACTCGTCGTGATGCCCTTGCAACGGAAACAGAAGCTCGCGCACTCCCTTTGAAATCGGGATCGTACCTACGTGCCCGCCTTTGCCCAGCACCGTGATCGTGCGTGCCGCCCAATCGACGTCCTTCCACTTTAGACCGGGATAATGCTTGCCAGGGACGATCTCGCAAAGACGGCAACCGGTCAGCAACGCGAACTGCACCACCGACTGGTAGTCAGGGCGCAGTTGCTCGAAAAGATTGCTTTCCTCGGTCGAAGAGAGCACACGCACACGCTCCCGCGGCTCTTTGAGCATGTGGCGCTTCCAATCGATCTTCTT
>DATBKV010000216.1:0-6437 GCA_036555745.1 Xanthobacteraceae bacterium
GCCGTATTTGAAAAATTCCTGATCGGAGGCGAAGGTCGGCAACACCGGCTGCATCGACCATTGCAACGCGCCCCAGGCGAAGGCGCCGAAGGCGAGCAACCCGGCGAGGACCGCAACGATCCGCGGCCCGGAAACGCGAACGTCGGTGCCCGCCTTCATTCGTTGCCAGCCGAGATAGAGACAGATCGCCTGCGGCGCGCCGAATATGAAATCGAACAGCCCGAAGATGATGTAGTGCCCGCCGACCAGCGCCATGAAGATGGTGCCGGCGAAGCGACAGACCACCGCGAACACCGCGGCGAACCGGTGGGTGACGGGATCGATCGCGGCCGGAAGGTAGAACCCGGCGAGCAGCATCACCAGCATCGCGGACAGCCGCGGCCACACCAACGGCGTGGCCGGATCGACTCTGGCGAGCGCGAGCACCTGCGGGGTGTAGGCGATGGAGACGACGCCGACGATGATGTTGGCGATGATGCCGGCCCACATCAGCCGCCGGAACCAGCTCAGCGCCGGGTCTTCGCCCGCATACGTGGTGGTTTGCACTGTCGGCATCGAGCTCTCCTAGAAGGTCAAGAGATAGGCGATCAGGTCCTCTTTCTGCGCGGGGGGCAGCGTGGTGCCGAACAGGTGGCCGCCATTGCCGTTGCCGGGGATGGTGGTGTCGTAGCAGATGCCCTGCGCGGGGCGGGTGCCGGGCGTGCAAGGCGGCGACCGGAAACCGCCGTTCTTGCCGTCGATGACATCGATGCCGCGCACGAAGGCTGCCGGGCGCGCGGCCGGCGGCGCCAGCAGGTCGCGCAAGGTCGGCACCGAGCCGTTGTGCAGGTAGGGGCCGCGCAGCCACAGGCCGTCGAGCGGCATGTTGGCGTAGCCGTCGGTCTTTACGAAATGCCTGAACTGGAACGGCGTGCCGGCGAACAGCTCGGTGAGCTGGCGCTGGCGGAACGCCTCGGTATAGGAATCGAGCCGCCCCGGATCGGTGCCGAGCCTGCTGTTGGGCTCGACCTTGCCGAGATTGGCACCCTCGAACACGTAGCGATCCGCGGCCTGGAAGCCGTGGCACGAGGCGCAGGCGTTCATGTAGAGCGCGCGCCCGCGCTCGGCCGCGGCCGGATCGACCTGATGCGGACTGCGCGGCGGATGCAGATCGCCGAGCCAGGCCGCGACGCGCTCGATGGCGGCATGGTCCACGGTCTCCGGCGTCACCCCGGCGCCGAGCGCGGCGGAGAGATTGCGCTCGGCGAGCGAGGAGTTGTTGCCATCCCAGTGCAGCTGCATGCCCTCGCGCGGCTTCTGATTGAAGATGGAGGGAAAGTCGCTGGCGCCGTGGCGCTCCTCGGGCGCGATGGCGCCGAGCAGCATGTCCATCTGCACGAGCTTGTACGGATTGAAGGTATCGACCCGTCCCGGCCCCCAGGGCTGCTGCTCGGCCAGGAACGGCGCGAGCCGCGAGCGCCGCTCGATGAACCCTTCGCGCATGCGCGGGATGACGACGAAGCGCCAGATCTGGCGCTCGATCGGGCCGAGATTGGCGCCGGCTTGCTGCATCGCCGGGATCAGCCGGTCCGGCTTGAGGCGCTCGTCCACCCCGGCGTCGAGGATGAAGCGGATAAACCCGTAGAGATTGAGATTGTTCGAGGGCATACCCGGGACCATGACGCGCTGCGCGCCCTCGGACGTGCGGTAGGTGCCAGTGTGGCAGACCGCGCAGTTGAACCAGACCAGATCGACGCCCTCGACATTGCGGCTGGAGATGCCGATCGGCAGGCGCTCCTGCCGCCCGCCGGCATCGTTGCGGTAGAGAAAGCCGAAGGCGCGGTAGTCGAGCCGGCCGTCAAACTCGGCCGGGAACAGGCGCGGCAGCGCCTGCCACACCCAGAACGGCACGCCGCTGCTCTGGTCGGCGCCGATCGAGCCGTGCTCGAAATGCGAAACGATGTCGGAATAGACCGCGGGGCGGTTGATGGAAGTGCGCTTCGCGGCGGCGAGTCCGAGGACAATGGCGATGAGGCCGATCAGCACCAGCAGCGCGAGCACGATCACCGCCGGCAGCAGCAGGCGCCGCCGCCGGCGCAGCTCGCTCTCGACATAGGTCACGGGCGCTTCGTCGGCCACGGCCGTCGCCCTCGCTAGGCCGCCTGCACCACCTGCGGCGCGGAGACCGGCGGCATGTTCAGCGTCGGCCGCGTCGCGTAGATCGTCATCAACTCGTCGACCATGGCCTCGCGGCTGGGGAAGCGGGCGAGCTCGTAGCAGCCCATCGGATTCTTCGGGGCGTTGAGCAGGCATTTGTTGCAATAAGTGCAGGGCCGCTCGGGCAGGTCGCGGCCCATCGCCCACTGCCGCACGAGGTCATTGTTGGCGACCAGCGAGCGCGCGATGGCCACCCCGTCGAACGCGCCCGATTCGATGCCGGCGCGGATGAAGGAGGCGGTCTGATAGCCGCCGGTATTGAGCACCGGCACCGACACGCTGGCGCGGATGGCGCGGGCCTCTTCCAGGCTGACGCCTTCGACCGGCAGGCCCTTCTTCATGCGGAACCAGATCCAGCGGAAGATCGGCCGCAGCGCCCGATAGCGGAACAGCAGGAAATTGCGGAAGGTGTCCACGCCCGACGAGATCATCGCGTCGTAGGTGGTGGCGATGGTCTCGAAGGAGAAATCGCCGGGCGGATTGAGCGGGTGCGGGAACAGCGACCCGGTCGAGACGTGGAGGGCATCGACGCCCTCGCTCTCGCACCATCTGGCGACCTGGATGGTATCGGCGAGCACGTTGCCCTTCTTCTCCCACGGGATCACGTTGTTGCGGTCGACCGCGCTGAGCTTCACCTGCAGATGGAAGTCGCGCCCCACCCGCGCGCGAATGGCGCGGATCACCTCGAGCAGGAAGCGCGCGCGATTCTGCAGGGGGCCGCCGTATTCGTCGGTGCGGTCATTGATGCCGGAGGAGAGAAACTGGGTGAACAGATAGCCGTTGGCGGCGTGCAACTCGATGCCGTCGAGACCGGCCTCGCGCGCGCGCCAGGCCGCGGCGGCAAACGCGGCTACCAGCTGATCGATTTCGGCTTTGCTGGCCGCGCGGCAGAGGAAGCCGTGCATCGATTCCTTGCGGCTGGTGGAGCTCAGCGCCGGGCGATGCGAGTTGTGCACGCCCGGGATGTCCATCTGGCGGCCGGAATGGCTGAGCTGCATGATGTATTTGCAGCCGTACTGATGCACCGCCGCGCCCAGCCGCTCCCATAACGGAATGAAGTCGTCGCGGTGAATGGTGGCGTAGCCGGCGATGATGCGTCCCTCCATCAGCACGGGTACATAGGAGGAGATGATCGCGCCGACGCCGCCAGCGGCGAACTTGCACTCCCAGTTGACGCGGGTCTGGGTGAGCGAGCCGTCTTCGTTGTCGAACTTGCCCGAGATGTTCGAGCGGAAGATGCGGTTCTTGACCGTCAGGTTGCGGAACCTGAGCGGAGTGAAGATGACGTCCTGGCTCATGACTGGGCCTCGCCGGTTGAGTCAGCGACCGCCCGCTGCCAGACGGCGCGGATCAGCGCCGGAACAAACGCCGCCGCCGGACATGCCGCCCAATGTCCGGCCATGAACTCGACCTCGCGGGAGCCGGCGCGCGCGCGCGCAGAGCCGAGCTCGAGCACGACCAGCGTGCCGGGCCGCACCGCCCCGGCGACGGTCGCGCCCGGCACGGTGGCCTGGCGCAGAACGCTTGGCGGCGCGAACAGGCATTGCTCGACCACGGCGTCGGCGGAAGCCGGCGCGCGCCAGCGCGGCTCGCGCCACAACTCGCGCATGCGCTCGAAGCCGCGCACGAGATTGTGGACGGCGATGCCGGTGGCGTGGACTCCGGCGAGATCGCCGTTGACCAGCGCGGCGAGCAGGCGGCGCGCGCGCGCCAGCCGGCCGCTGAGATAGAGGAAGATCCATTCGAACGGGTTGCGACTATGCACGGCGGCGTCGAGCGCTTGGGCAGCGGCCCAGCTCTCGTCGCTGCCGCGATAGCCGGCGACGAACAGCCGGCCGACCGCCTGCTGCGCCGCCGGCCCGATCGCCGGCGCATCGTCGCCGCCGCGCACCGCGGCGGCAAGCGCAGAGATGGTCTCGGTGTCCCATAGCGACCTTCCGCCGGCGGGATCGAGCCGCCGGCGCAGCTCGTCCTGCATCCGCGCGCGCTCCTTGTCGGTGCGCGGCGCGACCGACGGCAGCGGTATGCCCTTGACCTGCAGCACGCTGCGGATGCGGCGCACCAGCAGGCGGTTGAGCAACGGCCCGCGCGGTTCGAAGTCCCGGTCGAGCCGTCCGTCGTCGGCCAGCGCGCGAATCGCCGACGTCGCGTCGGCCCGAATGAGATCGATCAGACCCGGGATGCGCAGAGCGTCCATCGTCGTCCTCTCACTTGCCCCAGGGGAAGAAGACGTTGCGGACATTGGCGAAGTGCGGCCGCAGCTCGGTCACGTGCCGCTCCAGCACCGTGCGCAGACTGTTGTCCGCAATCCAGGCGAATCCCGCAGGTGTATAGACCTCCGGCGTGAAATCGGTGGTGAAGAAGCGATCGCTCTTGAGCCGGCGCGACGCCATAAGGATGAAGATGCGGAAGGCGGTATCGGAGAAGCCGAAGCCGGGCGGCGCGGTCTCGCAATGCATCCCGACCAGGACATCGACCTGCTCGACCGATTTGTAGACGGCCGCGAGCTCGTGCTGCCACTCGGCATTGGGAGTGAGCTCGGCGAAGCTCTTGGGCACCGACATGCCGAGATGGCGCCGGAACGCGCAGTAGCGCGGCACGCCGCGCTCGCGGTCGCGCAGCACGTCGGTCGACGCGATATCGACGAAGATGTCGTCTTTCTTGTGCAGCCGGCGCAGGCCGGCGGGATAGTTGTGCAGCACCAGCGCCCCGGGGTGGCTGGTGGCGAGCGAGTAGAGGGCATCCGGATACGGCACCTTCGTATAGAGATCGCGCGCCGCGCCCCCGGTGACCCCGTGGAAATCGCATTTGAGCAGTTCGGCGTCGTCGCGGTGGCGGCGGAACGAGAACTCGTCGGGCAACAGCGAATGCATGCGGTAGACGGCGGTGAATTCCTCAGTCATCGCATAGGGCGCGGTGTGATGATCGGTGGGCGATCCCGGAATGCCGGACAAAAGCTCTCCGCTGCCGACGCGGCCATAGGCGCGCGCATATTCCTCGCCGAGCAGGCCCCAGTAGTTGCCGCGCATGGCAAAGCGGCCCTCCGGCGAGTTCAGCAGGGCGGGCGTCCACTCCACGGTGTGGATTTTGGCGATCAGCGCCGCGTTCACGAGCCGCGCCTTCTGGAACAGCCATTCGCCGTCGGCCTCGGGATACTCGATGTGCAGCCGGTCGACGATGGCGTTGTGCTCGCGCGCAAACAGCGTGTGCAGTACCGAGAGGCCGATCCACCAGTTGCCATTGACGCCGGCGAGCTCGAGATTGGCAACATCGGCGGTGGAGTCGACCGGAAGGTGGCCGTGCGCATCGAGATGGATTTTGCCGTCGGTGCGAGGCTTGCCGGTCGCGGGGTCGGCGCGCACGGAATATTGGGTCTCAAGCGCGGACCCGTAGATCTGCGAGGCGTCCCACCAATGCGTTTCGGTGTTGCGATAGGTCGCGGGCTGTCCCTGATCTGCCGGGCCGCGCATGTCGTCCGGGAGCGAGCGCAAAATCGTCATCGCCGGCGCGGACCAGTCGTCGCCGGGCGGCAGCGGCAGAGCGTGAGGCGGCTTGGTGGTGTCGCCGCCGCCGTGACTGAGCCAGTCGTGCACCATGAACTGCAGCCAGGCCGGCACGAGCGCGTTGAGATGCGGCACTGGAACGAAGCTGCGGCGCGCGAGCAGATCGCGGCTCACCACGCGCGGATTGGGCTCGTAGAGATCAGGCGGCTGCTCGCCGTAGGTATCGCTGACCGGCACGTTGCGGCCGAAGCGCGCGCGCGCCATGCCCATCCAGGGACAACCGAGATCATTGAAGCTGCCGTCGGCCGTGCGCTGGTCGCGCGGGCTGGCGCCGCCGAGCGGCTTGAGCAGCGCCGGATCGCGCTCGGTGTCCGCCAGATTGTGTTGGCGCATGTTGACGCGATGGCCGACCAGCGTGGGCATCGCGAGCAGGAAGGGAAGCCGATACCAGACGCGGAATCGATTGGTCAGTTTGGCGAACCAACCGAGCAGCCGCTCGAGAAGTGGTGGAGCCACGTTCCCCTCCCTGCAGATCGCGCGTTACATCAAGACCTCGTCTGACCTCGTGGGTGCTGGTCCCCTCCGCCTCGCACTACGCGCCGCTTGCCGCGGTTCTTCATATTATATTGCAGCTAGCAATCCCTGGTTGCAATAGCCTTGTTGCCATGGCGCGAACAACAAACTTGGCGCGCGTGCACGCAATAGCCGACGCCTATGTGCGCGGGCGCAACGACCGGC
>DATBKV010000217.1:0-6790 GCA_036555745.1 Xanthobacteraceae bacterium
GGCGCCTTGCAAGCCAGTCCCGCAGTGAAGGCGGCGCTGAGCGACCGGATCGGCTGAGCTCCGACGAATCCCCCGCGGCCTTTCCCGATCCCTTCCGCAAGGTCTCCCAACAGCAGGACCAACTTCATGAACGCACAATCAAAGATCCAGATGCTGGAGGCTACCCGCCTCACCCGCGAAGGGAGGCTCCACGAAGCAATGGCGGTTCTGCGCGGCGCGCTCGCGGGCGCGCCTGCGTCTCCTGTCGCTGACGAAGCACCCGCTCGCACGCTGCCCGTGCTCGACATGGTGCCACCGTCGCCCGCAACTGGCGACGCCTGGACCGTGCCGCAATCGGGGGAGGCCAACGCGGCTTCCACTCACATCAGCATGCGCCGAACGCGACTTCCCGACGCGCTGCGCGGCTTCCTCGACCGCCTGGCGCAAGGCGGCGGCACGGGCGGGCTCGATGGAGTGGCCAAGCCAACGGTGGTGCGGGCTTCGCTGCCGGTGCCGAACGGGGCGCAGTTCGACGAGCGCAGCTATGCCAATGCCGCTGGAAGCCGAACATACAAGCTCTACGTTCCCAGCGGCCACCATGGGCAGGCCCTGCCGCTTGTGGTGATGTTGCACGGCTGCACCCAGTCGCCCGACGAATTTGCAGCCGGCACGCGGATGAACGATCTCGCAGAGGAGCAGATATTCTTCGTGGCCTATCCGGCACAGGCACAGTCCGCCAATGCCTCAAGGTGCTGGAATTGGTTCAAGAGCGGCGACCAGGTGCGCGATAAAGGCGAGCCTTCGCTGATCGCGGGAATCACTCGCCAAATCATGCGCGACTTCCCGGTCGAGCCCGGACGCGTTTACGTCGCCGGCCTATCTGCCGGCGGTGCCGCGGCGGCGATCATGGGCTCAACTTACCCCGACCTATATGCGGCCATCGGCGTTCATTCCGGATTGGCGTGCGGGGCCGCGAGCGACATCCCGTCCGCATTTGCTGCGATGCGGCAGGGCCGATTTCGTGCCGTAGACGGATCGCACCAGCACGGTAGGTGCGGACGCGCTGTTCCGACTATCGTGTTCCACGGCGACCGCGACACGATCGTCAACCCCCTCAACGGCGATCAGGTCATTGCCCAGTCCAAGGCAGCAGCGGTTCTCCGCACCACCGTCAGCCGCGGCGGCGAGGCACCGGGCGAGATACGCTACACGCGTATCGTCCAGGCGGACGAGGATGGGCGGCCGATGCTGGAGCAGTGGGTACTTCACGATGCAGGCCACGCATGGTCCGGCGGGAGCCCTATCGGCTCATACACCGAGCCACGGGGGCCCGACGCTAGCCGCGAGATGCTGCGCTTCTTTCTCCAGCATCGGCTGTGAAGCAGTGCTTCTGGCGACGTCCAAGAGCATGATGATTGCTTCGCGTGGCACGCGCGAAGTAGCCGAAAGGTAGGCAAGACAGATCTTTCGCTGTTTGATCGATTGCGCTTGGCCCGCGCTGGTCGAACCAAGCGGGCAGTCATCATTTACGGCAGCCACTGTGGCTCTGATGCCGTCTTGCTCCTTCCCATACACCGAGTGAGAGCTGGCCAGCGCCAGCCAGCGGGAGAACGGAAGGGGAGGGATTCCATCGCTGCGTCAACATTGGTGGAAAATGCGCCCGCGCGCGGCGCTTTCGCGCTTGACTGCGGCCTGCGGACCACGCCGCGACGGTAGCCCGACACTGCCCCCGCGGCGATCCCGCCGGCGCCGGGCGGTGGTGTGGCCTTATTGAAACATCTGAAAAAATTGCAGAAACGACGGGGGCCGCCGGAGCCGCCGGCAATTGCCTGCGGCTTTCGCGAGGACGTAAGGTTCTGCGCAAAGCACGGGTCGTCGAGGGTCGGGGGCATGCTCGCCGTCATACGCGCGGTCGCGACGGCCCTGGTGATGGTCGGCGTCTCGTTTGCTGCCGCCGTCGCGCAGGTGCCGCCCGCCGCTCAGATCGTTCCGCCCAGCGACCAGCCGGGCCGGGAGCGCGAGCGATTCATGCCGCCGGTCGCGCCGCTGGCCAAGCCCGGCGGCCCCACCATCGCCGTCCCCGGCATCGAGGCGCCGCCCGGCGCCGCGCAGACCACGCTGGTGATCCGGCAGATTCGCATCACCGGCGCCACGGTCTACAGCTCGGCCCAACTCGCCGAGCTCTACGCCGACCTGATCGGGCAGAACGTCACCTTGCAGGCGGTCTACGAGCTCGCCGGCCGCATCACCGCCAAATACGGCAACGAGGGCTACGTGCTCTCGCGCGCGATCGTGCCGGTGCAGGAGCTCGACCCCAACGGCGCCGTGGTCCACATCCAGGTGCTGGAAGGCTACATCGCCGAGGTGCAATGGCCGGCGGAGCTCGCGGGCTACCGCGATTTCTTCACCTATTACGCCGAGCGCATCAAAGCCGAGCGCCCGGTCAACATCCGCACCATCGAGCGTTACCTGCTGCTGGCGAGCGACCTGCCGGGGCTCAAGTTCAAGAACAGCATCAAGCCGCATCCCACCATCACGGGCGCGGCGATCCTGGTGGTGGAGGTGACGAAGAAGCCCGTGGATTTCTTCGCCCGCACCGACAACCGCGGCACGCATGCGCGCGGCCCGCTCGAATACCTGGCCAACATCACCGGCAACAACTGGCTGGGCCTGCATGAGCAACTCACGCTCACCGCCGCCGCCGCCTACCAGACCCAGCAGCTGCAGTTCTACGGCGCGACCTACCGGCAGGTGCTGACCGCCGAAGGCCTGACCTATTTCGCCAATGCCAGCTACGGCTTCGGGCGTCCCGACCTCGGCATCGAGCAGGCGTTCCTGCGCTACAAGACCAGAAGCCTCTATGGCGAGACCGGACTGAGCTATCCGCTCATCCGCTCGCGCGAGCGCAACCTCACGGTCGCCGGGCTGTTCTTCGCCAGCGACGACAACGGCATCTTCTTCGACCTGCCGGACACCCCGCCGAGCACGCTCGACCGCCTGCGCGGCTTCCGCGTGCGCCTGGAGGGCGACTCCGCCGATTCGACCGGCGCCATCAACCAGATGTTCTTCGTGGTCAGCCAAGGCATCGAGGGCCTTGGCAGCACCCCCAACAACAGCGACCTCGCCTCGCGCGCCAACGGCCGGGTCGATTTCACCAAGATGGAATTGACGCTGTCGCGGCTGCAGCCGCTGTTCGACCGATTCTCGTTTCTCGGGGCGATCTACGGGCAATACGCGCTCACGCCGCTGCTGGTGTCGGAGCTGTGCGGCTATGGCGGGCGGGCGTTCGGGCGCGCGTTCGACCCCTCGCAGTTCGTCTCCGACACCTGCATGGAGCTCCTGGGCGAGCTCCGCTACGATATTCCCGTGGAATTGAAAGGGCTTACGCTCGCGCAGCTGTACGGCTTTGCCGATCACGGCTGGCTCCATAATATTGCCCCGGTTCCGGGGACATTCAGCAATGTGGATGCCTCCTCAGTGGGAGCTGGGCTACGCCTGGGATGGCTGAACGCAATAACCGCTGATCTCTCGGTGGCGCAGGCCGTGCAGGGCACGGGCCTGATCGGCACCTCTGCGCTGCCGCCGGGCGTACTCCAGCCCGGCCCGCGCAAGAACACGCGGTTCTTCTTCATCCTGAGCGCTCGGCTGTAGCGGGACTGCGATGCATCCACGCCTGCCATCCTGGCGCGATCTTCTCGGGAAATCTTTACGGAGCGGCGTATCGGGACGCGCTGATCGCTCCTGGCTAAGCGCGCTCGCCCTCATGCTGAGGAGCCGCGCGCCCTGCGCGCGCGGCGTCTCGAAGCCTGCGACGTCGGATCCTCTAGACCGCAGGAAGGTTCGCGCCCCGGGCCGCAGCACCCTCTCCCCTTGCGGGAGAGGGTGGCGAGCGTGCCGAAGCGCAGCGCAGGCGCGCGAGCCGGGTGAGGGGGTCGTGTCACCACGGGCCTCCGCAAACCACCCCACACCCGCCCTCGCTTCGCTCGGGCACCCTCTCCCGCAGGGGGAGAGGGTTTCTGTCGCTCCGTCGACATTGGCGCGAAGCTCTCAGCACCGCGTCCGGACGCGGCTGCTCGCAGCGAGCGCTCTCGTCGCGCTGGGCGCGGCGCCGGCGGCGGCCGGACCCAATGGCCCGAGCGTGGTTGGCGGCGCCGCGACCGTGCAGGGCGCGGGCAGCGCGTCGGTGACCGTCAACCAGTCGTCCTCGAGCGCGATCATCAACTGGCACACGTTCAACATCGGCGCCAACGAGAGCGTGCGCTTCAATCAGCCTTCGAGCTCGTCGGTCGCGCTCAACCGCGTCACCGGCGGGCTTGGCCCGTCCGAGATCCTGGGCTCGCTCACCGCCAACGGCCGCATCTTCCTGATCAACCGCGACGGCATCCTGTTCGGCCCCGGCGCGGTGGTGAACACGGCGGGCTTCCTCGCCTCGACCAACGACATCAAGAACTCCGACTTCATGGCCGGCCGCTACAACTTCAACATCCCGGGCCGGCCGGACGCCTCGATCGTCAACCAGGGGCGGATCACCGCGACCAGCGGCGGGTTCGCGGCGCTGGTGGCGCCGGGCGTGCGCAACTCCGGCACCATCACCGCCACACTCGGCACCGTGGCGCTCGCATCGGGCAACAGCTTCACGCTCGACATGTACGGCGACAAGCTGATCACGCTCGCGGTCGGCGACGAGATCGCCGCCAAGGTGAAGGACGTCGCCACCGGCAAGCCGCTGAAATCGCTGGTCACCAACGACGGCAAGATCCGCGCGAACGGCGGCCGCGTCGAGCTGACCGCCGCGGCGGCGCGCACCATTGTCGATTCCGTCATCAACACGCGCGGCGTGATCAAGGCGAACTCGATCGGCCGTCACAACGGCATGATCGTGCTCGCGGCCGCCACCGCCGGCAGCAAGGGCGCCGGCCTGCCGACGCAGACCGTCAAGATCTCCGGCAAGCTGTCGGTCGCGGGCCGGCACAGGAACACCAAGGGCGGCACCATCGTGGTGACCGGCGAGAACATCAAGCTCGCGCACGCCAAGCTCGACGCCTCCGGTCGCGCCGGCGGCGGCAAGGTGCTGATCGGCGGCGACTGGGCCGGCGGCCATCCCGATGCGAGCCTGGTCAACAACGCGAGCGCGCAGCTCGAGGCGTTCGCCATCCCGACCGCGACCACGGTGAGCCTCGACTCCTCGACCGTCATCAACGGGTCGGCGACCGAGCGCGGCAACGGCGGCAAGGTGGTGCTGTGGTCCGACACGCAGACCACGTTCTCCGGCACCATCCTCGCCCGCGGCGGGCCGCAGGGCGGCGACGGCGGCTTCGTGGAGACCTCGAGTCACGGGCAACTCGCGTTCCGGGGCAATGTCGATAGCAGCGCGCCGCGCGGAAAGGCGGGCACACTGCTGCTCGATCCGGCGGACTTCTTTATCCGTCAGAACTGCGTGGGGGATGGAGGGTGCGGGAACAACGAGACGACTGCGACGATCATCCAGGGCGAGCTTCAGACGAACAATGTCGTCATCAATACCAACCCGGGGCCTGGCAACGGCGACATCTTTGTGCAAGCCAGCATCAACTGGGCCACCAACAACTCGCTGACGCTCAGCGCTTATCACGACATCAACATCTATGGTGCCTACTATTCCGAAACGCCTGTAATCATCAAGAACACTGCAGGCGGCAATCTTGTGCTGCGCGCCGACAACACCGGCATTGGAAGTGGAACAGTAAACTTCCAGCCCATTTACGGTCAGCCCGGTCAGGTCGACTTTTCGCAGAGCATCGGCAAGGTCGCGATCTTCTACAATCCAAGCGCGCCGCCCGAGAGCCTCGACAGCAAATATCAACATCCAACGAATTACCTCTGGTGCGGCAATAACTCCTGCGGCGGCGTCATCGTTAATTCGAATCAGCCGTCGCAACTGACGGCCTACATGCTGGTCAACGGCGTCAGCGACCTGCAGGCTGTCGGCACGAATGCCGCGACACTCGCGGGCACGTATGCGTTGGGTAAGAGCTTCAGTGCGTCCGGGTTCACCAGCTTCGCTGCCGGAGCTACCTTTACCGGAACGTTCACCGGCAACGGCGGCCTTGGCCCCGTCAACTACACGATCAGCGACCTAGCCGTCGCGCTCTTCCCGACGATCGGCACCGGCGCGACGGTGCAGCAGCTCAACCTGGCAGACGTCAATATCGCGGCGACTACAAGCCCCACATTCGTCGCCGCACTTGCCGGCGAGAATCGCGGCACGGTTAGCGACGTCCACGTCCTCAGCGGCACCGTCAGCGGCGGATCGCAGATCGGCGTCGCCGCAGGCGGGCTGGTCGGCCAGAACAAGGGCGTGATCGAGAATTCCAGCTCGGCAGCCGCGGTCAGCGTCGGCGATTCCAATTCCTCGACCGCCTTCAACATCGCGGGGGGCCTCGTCGCGACCAACCTGGGGACGATTACTGGGTCGTCGGCGAGCGGAAGCGTCAGCGGCGGCGCGTTCAGTCTGGTCGGCGGGCTCGTGGGCCAGAACGGCCTCGTCAATGTCGCCGGCGGCTCGATCACCTCATCTTTCGCCATCGGCAGCGTAACGGCGACGGGCCTGTCCGCGGCTGCGGGCGGACTTGTCGGAGTGAATTCTTCGGACTCGACGATCTCGGCCTCGTACGCGCTCGGGAACGTGGCCGCCACCGGCAGCGTTCCGCAAAACAGCAGCGACTGCGGCGCCAGCAACACCTGCCAGAACGTGGCCGCAGGCGGCCTGGTCGGACAGAATTTCGGCACGGTCTCGGCCTCCAACGCCTGGGGCGATGTCAGCGTCGGCGCC
>DATBKV010000218.1:0-74474 GCA_036555745.1 Xanthobacteraceae bacterium
GGCTCAAGCACACGCGCCGTCTCGCGACCGAGGTGATCTACGTCGACGACGGCAGCCGCGACCAGACGCTCGCCATTGCGCACGACCTGCCGGCCGACGTCCTCGACGTGCAGGTGGTTTCGCTATCCCGCAATTTCGGCAAGGAGGCTGCGCTGCTGGCAGGGCTCGATCACGCCCGCTTCGGCGCCGTGCTGTTCATGGACGGCGACGGCCAGCACCCGCCCGACCTGATCGAGCGGCTGGTCGGCCACTGGCTCGATGACGGCTACGACGTGGTCTACACCGCCAAGGCGCATCGCGAAAGCGAGCCATGGCTGCGCCGCCTCGGCGTGAAGGTGTTCTATTCCCTCATCAACTGGGGCGCGCGGCAGAAGATTCCCGAGGATGCCGGCGACTTCCGCCTGCTCTCGCCACTCGCTGCGGCCGCCCTCAAGCAACTTCCCGAGCGCAATCGGTTCTTCAAGGGGCTCGCGAGCTGGATCGGCTTCCGGCAGATCCGCGTCGACTACGAGCCGGCGCAGCGCGTCCACGGCGAAACCACCTGGAACCTCTATGCGCTGATCGGGCTTTCGATCGAAGGGCTCACCTCGTTCTCGGTCGCGCCGCTGCGGCTCGCGAGCCTGCTCGGGCTCTTGCTGGCAACCGCCGCCTTCATCTTCGGCGTGCAGATCCTGATCGAGACCTTCGTGTTCGGCGAATCGGTGCCTGGCTATCCGTCGGTGGTCGTGGGCCTGATGGTGCTTGGCGGCGTGCAGCTCATCATGATCGGGATCATGGGCGAATATGTCGGCAAGATCCTCTCGGAGCTCAAGGCGCGGCCGGTCTATTTCGTGGCCGAGCACACGCTCAAGACCGCCGGCAGCGCCGCCGCCGATCATCCGCCGGCGCGCTCGGCGGCGGAATGAGCGGCGGAGCGGCGCCCCGCCGCATCTGGCTGTGTGCCGACGATTTCGGCATCTCGAAGTCGGTCAACATCGCCATCCGCGATCTCGTCGTGCGCGGGCGCATCAATGCCACCTCCGTGCTGGTGGCGGCGCCGAGCTTCTGCCGCTCGGAAGCGACCGCGCTCGCCACGCTCAATTCGGTCGCGCCGCGCGTGGCGATCGGGCTGCACGTCGCGCTCACGGCGCCGTTCCGTCCGCTCAGCGCGGACTTCGCGCCGGTGCGGGACGGCGCGTTCCTGCCGCTGCCGGCGGCCTGCCGACACGCCGCCCTCCGCCGCTTCCGGCATGAGGCGCTGGTGAACGAGATCAGCACCCAGATGCAGGCGTTCGTCGACAACTTCGGGTGCACGCCGGATTTCGTCGACGGACACCAGCACGTGCATCTGCTCCCGCAGGTCGGAAACGCTCTGCTGCAAGTGGTAGCGGATGCCGCGCCGCGGGCCTGGGTGCGCCAGTGCCGGCGCGCGACGTCGCTCCCTGCCAGACTTGCCGATCGCAAGGCGCTGCTGCTCGACATTTTCAGCTATCGCCTGCGGCGCCGGGCGTCGGCCCTGGGGGTGCGTACCAATCCGGCGTTCGCGGGCGCCTACGCCTTTACCGACGAGGCGGATTTCGCGGCGCTGTTTCCCCACTTCCTCGACTCCCTGCCGGATGGCGGCGTGGTCATGTGCCATCCCGGCTTCGTCGACGACGAGTTGCGCCGGCTCGATCCGCTCACCACGTTGCGCGAGAAGGAGTACGCCTTCCTCGCGAGCGACCGCTTGCAGGCCCTGCTCGCCGCCCAGGGGATGGCGCTGGCCTGACCGGGATCTTCGCTATCCCGCTGGCCAGGCAAGCGAAACGGCGGGCAATCTTTTTGTGGCCGCGGGTCATTCCGCTGCCATTGCCACTTGCCTACATGTTCGCCGTCGTCACCGGAGGAAGGGAAAGGCGACCCATGACCCCAGAGGAACGCAATCTCGTCGTCGAATTGTTCGACCGGCTGGCCACGCTGGAGGATGCCGAGCGCGACCCCGAGGCCGAGCGCCTGATCAAGGACGGTCTGCGGCAGGCGCCGAACGCCCCCTACGCCCTGGTGCAAACCGTGCTGGTGCAGGACGAGGCGCTCAAACGCGCCGACGCGCGCATCCGCGAGCTCGAAGGCGCACCCGAAGCGCAGCTCCCGGCGCGCGATACCAGTTTTCTCGGTGGCGTGCGCGACAGCCTGCTCGGCCGGCGTGAGGGACGCGGCTCGGTGCCCTCGGTGCGGCCGGCCGAGGCCGCACCCGGCATGTCGCCGGCGTGGCGCACGGGCGCACCGGCGCAAGCGCCGGTGCCGCCCGCCATGGGAGCGCCCGGCGCGGGTGGCGGCTCGTTCCTCGGAACCGCAGCTGCGGCAGCGGCCGGCATGATCGGCGGCTCGCTTCTGCTCGACGGCATCCGCTCGATGATGGGGCGTCCGGGCGCCGCCCACGCCGCCTTCGATCCAACCGCGGGCTCCCCCTGGGGCGGGGCCGGTGCCGGCGGCGAGCTCGCCCGCCAAGCCGGGGTCGACGACATAGGCCGCACGCCTCCCGACGCATCGGGCACCGACGGCGGTCGCGACTACGGATTGCTCGGCGACAGCCGCGGCGACGACATCGCAGGCGATCAAGGCTTCGCTGACGATCAGCAGGCCGATGACTACGACGACGGCGATGATGACGGGCTCGACTACGACGACGACGGCGGCAGCGACGTCTGAATGATGAGGCGCTACCGCCGCTGAAGCGCCGGGGTCCCAGTCGATCGACGCGACGCAGTTTTCGAACCGGGAGGCCTGGCACCGAGCATCACAGGCGATATGCGAGCGCTTTTGCGGCGGTGATGCGTCCCGGGGCTCAAATCTTGCGCGTCCGCGCCGGGCGCATGGCAACAAAGCCGAGGAACGAGACAACCGCGAAGGCGGCGACCACGGCGAGCACGGCTGGATCGGAGGCACGCTCCGCGACAAAGGCAAGTGCCAGCGGCGCGATCGCCTGCATCACCAGATAAGGTCCAGCGATGCGCCCGATGAGATGGCCGTAGCCGGCGGGGCCGAACAATGCGAGCGGCACCGCCCCGCGTGCGATCGTGAGCAGGCCATTCGCCATACCGAACATCACCGCAAAAGCGGCGGCGGCGGGGACCGTGAGACCGACGAGCGCAAGAAGCGCGAACGCCGCGAGCAGCATTCCGACCGCGAAGCGCGCGATGTTGAGCGGGTGGACGCGACGCGCGAATGCGAGCTCGCAGACGCGGGAGAGGACCTGCGATGGCCCGAACAGCGCGCCGATCGCCACCACCGTCGCCGCGTCGATGCCGGCGCGGCCGAAGATCGCGAGCAGGTGCGCAGACAGGCCCGACGGCACGAAGGCATAAGCCGCGAAGGCTGCCGCCGCCAGCACGAAAGGCCACCCTCTCGGCGGCAGCACCGCATCCGGCGCCTGCACGGGCGCGTCCGCCCGCACCGCGAGATCCGCGCGCGTGCGGGGCAGCGCGAATGCCAACAGCGGGGCGGCGATGAAGGCGAGCAGCGCGGCATAGACGAGGTAGGTGCCGCGCCATCCGACCCGTTCGAGCAGCAGGTGGGTGGTGGGCCAACTCACGGTCGAGGCAAAGCCCCCGGCCAAGGTCAGTGCGGTGATCGCGCGCCGCGCCGCGGCGCCGAAGATGCGCCCGAGCGTGGCGAAGGCCGGATCGTAGAGCGAGGCGGCGGTAGCGACGCCGAGCAGCATCCAGACCGCGAGATAAGCGGCGGGATGATCGACCTCGACGATCAGGACGAGGCCGAGCGCCGCCATGAGCGCGCCGACCGGCATGATCCGGTGCCCGCCGTGCCGGTCGATCAACGCTCCCACGCGCGGCGAAACCAGCCCGGCCGTGAGCAGCGCCAGCGAGAAACCGCCCATCGCGAAGGTGATCGACCAGCCACGCTCGGCCGCGATCAGCGGCACGGTCAGAACCGGGGGATAGAAGATCGCTCCCCAGGCGAGAATCTGCGTCACGCCGAGCACCAGGACGGCGCGCCAGGGGCCGGCAATGACGTCGCGAAGCGTGGACATGACGGGAGCGCGGCGAGCGGGCGGTCAGCCTAGCACGGGTCGTGCGCCCGGATGGCAATCAGCAGACCCGCTCGCGTGCTCCATCGGGTGCGAGCTAGCTGAGGTGCTTGACCATCGCGGCTTCCTCGGCCGACGCGCCGGCTTGCCCGCGGTCGCGAATGGCCTGTGGCAGCTTTGCATGCGCGCAGCGGGTGTAGCCGAGCCGGCTGAAAAAATCCTGGTGCGACGCGGTCAGGAGGTAGATCGCGCGGCAGCTATGCGCGCGCGCCTCGGCCTCGAGCGCGGACACGATCGCACTGCCGATGCCGATCTGACGCAGCGGAGGCAACGTCAGCACCGAGCGCAGGAGCGCGTCGTCGCCGTGGAGCTCGAGCCCGCCAAAGCCGACCGGAACATCCTCGTAGCTCTCGAAGCGCCAGAACAGGATGTGCGCATCGTCGACGTCGCCGGCCGGCAGCCCCGCCTTGGTCAGTGCGGCCTTGAGCCCGTCCCGCTCCCATGCCGCCAACGGCGTGCGCAGCAGCTGGCGCGGCCGCTCACGCCTTCGGCGCACAACGCACGAACACGCCGGTGCCGTAGCGGCCGTCGATTTCCGGGTCGACGAATTTGAGCACCATGACGCGCCCGTCGAAGGAGATGATCTCGCGATCCTCCTTGCCCGGGGTCTGGCCGGCGGGGCCGATATAGTCGTGACCGCTCGGACTGCCCTTGAGGCGCAGCTCCTGCAACTGACTGGAATCGGCGAGATACATCATGACGCCGCCGTTCGGCCCCTGGCCGATCACGAACGGCTGCTTGCATTGGCCGCGAGCATTGGCCTCGGTGCGCGCGCGGTCCTCGGGCTTGTGATAGGCGGCGTAGCCCCAGCGACCCACGATCTCGGACGGGCGTACCTTGGCCGGCATTTCCGGCTGCGGCGGAGCAGCCGGAGCGGCGTCCACCTGCGGACCGGTCGTCGTGCCGCAGCCCGCGAGCGACAGCGCCGACAGCGCAACCGCCATCGCGGGCCAGCGAAACTTGAGATTCCCCATCGGCTATCTCCCCTCAACTTCTGCCCGCAGCATCGGGAGCCGAGAGCACCAAGGCTGCGGACGCACTTACCCCCCTATCAGAGGCATGGTTAACGAGACGGCAAGCTCGCAACAACCCCTCAATTTCGAAAACCGGCAGGCCCCGATCCGGGCGACTTTGCTGCCGGCATAGGGCGCGCGAAAGGCGGATGTAAGGCGGCCGCAGGGCGTCAGCGCCGGGCGGGGCGCGACCGCGGGCCGCGCAGGGGCGGGTCGACTTTGATGTTGAGGCGTCTTGCCGCCGCGGCATCGAAATCGGCATCGGCGCGGAACCCGCCGGCGTGGATGCCATCGATAGCGCAAAGGTCGTCGACCTCGTTGACGTCGCCGGTCACCCCGAGCGCGCCCACGATCTCGCCCGACGGATCGCGGATGAGTTGGCCGCCGGCCTCAAGGAACAGCGGCCCATCGGCGAGCTCCGCCAGCGACTGCATGAAGGACGGTTTCTCCTTCGCCTTTTGCAGCACCTGGCGCGAGGAGCGGTTGAGCGCGAGCGCGCCGAACGCCTTGCCATAGGCGATCTCGAAGCGCATGAGCGAGGCGCCGTCCTGCTTCTGGAACGCCTTCACCCGACCGCCGGCGTCGAGCACGATGGCGGCCAGCGCATGGGCCTGGCGCTTGCGCGCCGAGGCGAACGTGCCCGCGATGATCTTGTTGGCCTCGGCAAGGGAAATCGCGCGCATCCAAGTCTCTTTCGGAGAATTGCAGACCCGTTGCAAAATAGCCCATCCAGCGCCGCGGTTCACGTGGGTCGAGCCTGCGGCGACGCGGCGTCGTCATGCTGCTATCATCATGTCGCGCAGCACGTCGCGCAGCACACCAAGTGTGCGGGGAGGTTTCATGAGCCGTTTCGTCGGGGCCTTTGCCGCGAGCAGTATTCGCCCGCAACTACGGGAGGTCGTGCTCCTCGGCGAAATTCGCCGCGCGCTCGTCGGCGCGGTCGCGGGACTGCTCGCGCTCGGCGCAACAGCGGCCGTGGCCGCCGACGGGCCGCCTGCGCTCGTGCGCGTCAATGCCTTTCCCAACGCCAAGGCCCTGCCGCTGCATGCCGGGATGGCCACCGGCATCTTCACCGAGCGGGGGCTCAAGATCGATCTCCAGCTTACGCCCAACTCGCGTAGCCAGCGGGACGGTCTCGCCACCGGAAAGTTCGACATCGTGCATTCCGCAGTCGACAATGCACTCGCCATGGCCGAAGTCGGCAAGCACGACGTGGTGATCGTTGCCGGCGGCGACAGCGGAATGAACGAGTTTTTCGTGCAGCCGGAGATCGCGTCGTTCGCCGATATACGTGGACGCATCCTCGTCGTCGATGCCCCCGACACCGCCTATGCCCTGCAAGCGAAGAAGATTCTCGCGCGCAATGGGCTAAAGGCCGGGACCGATTACACCGTCAGGTCGGTCGGCGCCGGCGTATTCCGCCTCAAGGCCATGGCTGCGAGCAAAGACAACGCCGCCGCCATTCTCAACCTGCCGTTCACGGTGCAGGCCGAGGCGCTCGGCATGCGGAGCCTTGGTCGAACCATCGACTTGCTCGGTCCTTACCAAGCGGGCGGCATCTTCCTCATGCGACCTTGGGCACGCGAGCATGCGGAGTTGTTGGAACGCTACATCGCGGCCTATATCGCGGCGTTGCGCTGGACCCGCGACCCAGCGAACCGGACGCGGAGCGTCGCGCTGCTGAAAGACCGGCTCAAGCTTGCCGACAGCGAGGCGGAGCGCACCTACGACCTGCTCATGGATCCCGGCTTTGGCTTTACTCCCGACGCGAAGTTCGACCGCGAGGGCTTCACCAACGTGCTGGCGCTGCGGGCCGAGATCGAAGGCGGCAAGCCTGCCGCCCCCGAGCGCTACATCGATCTCGGCTACTACGAGCGGGTGCTGCCGACAGTTCGGAAGTAATCGGCCGCGCCCCGTGTTGCGCCGCCGCGCCTGCAAGCGAATTGGGAAGATCGCGCACGCTAGACCCCCGTCTGCCTTGACACCTTGTGCCGCGCACCCTATGTCCGCGACGTCTGGCACTCGCTCCAATAGAGTGCTAAGCCTCCGAATTCGACCTGCCAAGTCAAAGCGTTAACCCTGCCAGAACCCATGTGAGGACAGCCAGTATGGCCAAGACGAAGTTCCGCCCGCTGCACGACCGCGTCGTGGTGAAGCGCATCGACGCCGAGGAGAAATCCAGGGGCGGCATCATCATTCCCGATACCGCCCAGGAGAAGCCCTCGCAGGGCGAGGTCGTCGCCGTCGGCCCGGGCGGTCGCGACGAGAGCGGCAAGATCGTCAAGCTCGACGTCAAGGCCGGCGATCGGGTGCTGTTCGGCAAATGGTCGGGGACCGAGGTCAAACTCGATGGCGAGGAGCTCCTGATCATGAAGGAGTCCGACATCATGGGCGTCATCGCCTGACGTCCGGCCTCATCCAGAGGAGCGGGCAAGGTTCGCGCCGCGCCGGACGAGGGCACGGACATCACGGGCCTCATGCTTTTCAGACGCGCCTGCGGCGCTCCTCAACATGAGGACGACAGAGCCCACGAATACGACACACACACGAATGGAGTGATTTGAAATGGCTGCGAAAGAGGTACGCTTCTCCGGCGACGCGCGCGACAAGATGCTGCGCGGCGTCGAGATCCTGGCCAACGCCGTGCGGGTGACGCTCGGCCCCAAGGGCCGCAATGTTGTGCTCGACAAGAGTTTCGGCGCGCCGCGCATCACCAAGGACGGGGTCACGGTGGCGAAGGAGATCGAGCTCGAGGACAAGTTCGAGAACATGGGCGCGCAGATGGTCCGCGAGGTCGCCCAGAAGACCAACGACACCGCCGGTGACGGCACCACCACCGCAACCGTGCTCGCGCATGCCATCGTCAAGGAAGGCGCCAAGTCGGTGGCCGCCGGCATGAATCCGATGGATCTCAAGCGCGGCATCGACATCGCGGTCAATGCCGTGGTGAAGGATCTGGAGAAGCGCTCGAAGAAGGTCGGCTCGTCGGCGGAGGTGGCACAGGTCGGCACCATTTCCTCGAACGGCGACGGCAAGATCGGCAAGATGATCGCCGAGGCGATGCAGAAGGTCGGCAACGAAGGCGTCATCACGGTCGAGGAGGCAAAGGCGCTCGAGACCGAGGTTGAGATCGTCGAGGGCATGCAGTTCGACCGCGGCTATCTCTCGCCCTACTTCATCACCAATGCCGAGAAGATGCTCGCCGAGCTCGAGGACGCCTTCGTTCTGCTGCACGAGAAGAAGCTCTCCGGCCTGCAGGCGATGCTGCCGGTGCTGGAGGCGATCGTGCAGGCCGGCAAGCCGCTCCTGATCGTCGCCGAGGACGTGGAAGGCGAGGCGCTCGCGACGCTGGTCGTCAACAAGCTGCGTGGCGGGTTGAAGGTCGCGGCAGTCAAGGCTCCCGGCTTCGGCGACCGCCGCAAGGCCATGCTCGAGGACATCGCCATCCTCACCGGCGGCCAGCTGATCTCCGAAGACCTCGGCATCAAGCTCGAGAATGTGACCACCGCGATGCTCGGCCGCGCCAAGAGGGTCATCATCGAGAAGGAGAAGACCACGATTGTCGACGGCGCCGGCAAGAAGAAGGACATCGAAGCGCGCGTCGCCCAGATCAAGCAGCAGATCGAGGAGACCACCTCCGACTACGATCGCGAGAAGCTGCAGGAGCGCCTCGCCAAGCTCGCCGGCGGGGTCGCGGTGATCCGCGTCGGCGGCGCCACCGAGGTTGAGGTGAAGGAGAAGAAGGACCGCGTCGAGGACGCGCTCAACGCCACCCGCGCCGCGGTCGAGGAAGGCATCGTGCCGGGCGGCGGGGTCGCGCTGCTGCGCGCCAAGAAGGCGGTCGGCAGGCTCACCAACGACAATCCCGACGTGCAGGCCGGCATCAACATCGTGCTCAAGGCGCTGGAATCGCCGCTGCGGCAGATCGCCGAGAACTCCGGCGTCGAGGGCTCGATCGTGGTCGGCAAGATCATGGAGAACAAGTCCGAGACCTACGGCTTCGATGCCCAGAGCGAGGACTATGTCGACATGATCGACAAGGGCATCGTCGATCCTGCGAAGGTGGTGCGTGCCGCCCTGCAGGACGCAGCCTCGGTCGCCGGCTTGCTGGTGACCACGGAAGCGATGGTCGCGGAAGCGCCGAAGAAACAGACCCCGGCCCCGGCCATGCCGGGCGGCGGCGGAATGGGCGGCGGCATGGACTTCTGATAGGCTGGTCCGCAACAGATCAAGATGAAGGGCGCGGCGCAGGCCGCGCCCTTCGTGCTTTCTGCCGTTGGCGATGCCGTGGCGTTCCACGCGGCGGCATAACTCGTACGCTCGCTCGTACTTGCAATGGCGCGGCAGCTATGCGGTTCTGGTCTCCTGCCGGGCGACGGCGCTCGTGCGCCGCAAACAGGAGCTCTCGAAGCCGGCGCTCGAGCAAGTCGCGCCGGAGGGGCGCGATAAACTGGATTTGCCGGCCAACCGGTTCCGGTAGGCTCGCTCGACAAGAGCCGTGCGGACGATAGCCAGGGAACATCTTAGCAAGGCCGGCATTTTCCTCCTTTCAGCCGGGATTATCGATGCAGCAGCTAGGGTTCCCTTGCCTGGGAGTTCGCCATGAGCGCCGAGCAGTCGAAGCCGACCGGTCCCGATCTCGCCCAAGGCGTGCCGGTCGATCAGCTCGCCGACGGCGTTCTGCTCGGCGGGCATGTGGGCAATGAGCCTGCACTGTTGACGCGGCGCGGCGGTGAATTCTTCGCCATCGGCGCCACCTGCTCGCATTACGGCGGGCCGCTCGCCGATGGCCTGCTCGTCGACGACACCGTGCGCTGTCCCTGGCACCATGCCCGCTTCTGCCTGCGCACCGGCCAAGCGCTCGGCGCGCCCGCCTTCAATCCCGTTCCATGCTGGCGGGTCGAGCAGCACGGCGGCATCGTACGCGCCGGCGAGAAGCTCGCGCGGGCGGAGCGGCGAATCGCGGACGCGCGGGCGGGCGCAGCCGCAGCATCCGAACGCGTGGTGATCGTGGGCGGCGGCGCCGCCGGCTTCGCCGCGGCCGAAATGCTGCGGCGGGAAGGATATACCGGAGCCATCACGATTCTCTCCGCCGACGCCAGCGCGCCCTATGATCGGCCGAACTGCTCCAAGGACTATCTCGCCGGCAACGCGCCCGAAGACTGGATGCCCCTCAAGCCGGCGGACTTCTACGCCCAGCAGGCGATCGCAATCGAGCTCGGCGCCGAGGTCACCGCGATTGACGCCAAGCGGCGGCAGGTGGTGCTCGCCGGCGGCCGCGAGCTCCCGTTCGAGAAGCTATTGCTCGCCACGGGGGCCGAGCCGGTGCGGCTCGATATCCCCGGCGCCGACCGTCCGCACGTCCACCTGCTGCGCTCGCTCGGCGATTCCCGCGCGATCATCGCCGCGGCGAAGAACGCGCGGCGCGCGGTGGTGATCGGCGCGAGCTTCATCGGCCTCGAGGTTGCGGCATCGCTGCGCGCCCGCGAGATCGAGGTGCACGTGGTGGCGCCGGAGCGGCGACCGATGGAGCGCGTGCTCGGGCACGAGCTCGGCGACTTCATCCGCGGCCTGCACGAGGAGCACGGCGTCGTGTTCCATCTCGAGGAAACGGCGGCGGCGATCGAGGAAGCAAAGGTCAAGCTGCGCGGCGGAGCGACGCTCGCCGCCGACCTCGTGGTCGTCGGCGTGGGCGTGCGGCCGCGCACCCAGCTGGCCGAGCGCGCCGGCCTCACGCTCGACCGTGGCGTTCTCGTGAACGAATATCTCGAGACCAGCGCGCCGGGGATCTACGCCGCCGGGGACATCGCGCGCTGGCCGGATCCGCATACCGGCGACCGCCTGCGCATCGAGCATTGGGTGGTGGCCGAGCGCCAGGGCCAGACCGCCGCGCGCAACATGCTGGGACGGCGCGAGCGCTTTCGCGACGTCCCGTTCTTCTGGAGCCAGCACTACGACGTGCCGATCAACTATGTCGGGCATGCCGAGAAATGGGACCAGCTCGAGATCGAAGGCGACATCACCGCGCGCGATTGCCTGCTGCGCTACCGCCGCGACGGCAAGGTGCTGGCGGTCGCCTCGATCTACCGCGACCTCGACAACCTCAGGGAGGAGTTGACGATGGAGCGCCGCGCGGCCGAGCACGAAAGCGTTTCACGTAAAGATTGAGGGAGCCGTGCTCACCTCGCGCGGCGATTTAGCGCATCCGCTCCACTAGGTGTGCGCGCGACGGACCCGGCTCGAACGGATCGCAGAAGTACTGCGTCTCGTGCGCGACCTTTCCATCCCTGAATTCCATGATGCTGACCGTGTATGAAGGCGAGCCGTCGTAGGTCAGCACGAATTCTGTGATCCAGAGGTCGGCCTCACCGATGATTCGCCGCACGGAAAAGCGCTTCTTGTTCGGCTGGACGGTTCGGCTGGCTTGGATGTTGCGCCGGCCGCGGATGCGTTCCCCCGACTGCGGATAGTCGAGCACGGCGTCGTCGCGGTAGATGTCATGTTCGGTCTCGAAATCGCTGGCGTCGGAGGCGCTCCAATGCCGTTCGAGCGCGGCGCGGATCTCGCGAGCTTCCATCTCGATCTCCCTTCCTCTTCCTGGCTACAGGGTCATAGCTCGCGCGGGCGGAGGCTTGGAGATCGAGTGGCGCCACGTCCCGCCCTCGTCTCGCCCCCGGTCGCTCGTGCCGAGGATGCAGCCGTCGTAGCACTGGGGATGCTCTGACGCTATGATCGACGCCGCGCCAAGCGGCGCTCGTCAAGCGCGAGTCGCGAATCCGCAGGCTTGCGCCGGTTCGCACCCACACGCGGTGCACGCGCGCGTGCGCGGCTGCGCCCAAGGTGAATCAAAGCTTCGGAGTGCCCCATGATCGAGGTCAAGCGGATCAGCCATGCCACGTTCGAGACGCCGGATCTCGATCGCCAGATCGACTATTTCACCGAGATCGCCGGCCTCGCGCTGGCGGAGCGCGAAAACGGCCGCGCCTTCCTCGCCACCAAGCTCGGCGACCTCGCGGTGCAGCTGGAAAAGGGCGAACAGGCGCGCTGTGCGCGGCTGGCGTTCCAAGTCGCGCCCGAGACCGATTTGGACGACATCCGCCGCGACGTCGAAGGCGAGGGCCTGCACTGCCAGACCCGCAACGATCCCAGCCCCGGCATCCCGCGCATGCTGGCGTTCGACGACCCCAAAGGCACCGTGTGCGAGGTATTTGCGGCGCAGAGCCCGATCGGCAAAAACCGGCCGGTCGCGGGCATCGGGCCGCTCAAGCTCGGCCATCTCGCCTTCGTGGTGCCGGATCCGAAGCTCTATGCCGACTTCTACGCCCGCGTGCTCGGATTTCGGGTGTCGGACTGGATCCAGGACTGGTTCGTGTTCATGCGCTGCGGCCCCGACCACCACACCGTCAACTTCGTGCGCGGCAAGCGTGTCCAGATGCACCACATCGCCTTCGAGCTGAAGGACTGGGCGCAAGTGCAGACGGCTTGCGACTTCCTGGGAGCGCGGAACATTCCGATCATCTGGGGCCCGGGCCGGCACGGGCCCGGCCACAATGTCTATACCTATCACCGCAATCCCGACGACCAGATCGTCGAAATGTTCACCGAACTCGACAAGATGCTGGACGAGTCGCTGGGCTATTTCGATCCGCGGCCGTGGCATCGCGACCGGCCGCAGAAGCCCAAGGTGTGGACCTATCCGACCGATATCTGGGGCCCGCCACCCACGCCGGAGTACCTGCGCCAGCGCGAGTGAAGGGCCGCGACATCATGCCGAATGGCCGCCTGGCCGCCGCCGGCGCATGTCCCCGGCCGCAACGGAGAGGATCGAATGACCAGAACCTTGGGCGCACTCGTGCTTCTCGCCGCCCTTACCAGCGCGGCAGCGGGGCAGGACTACCCGACCCGGCCGATCAAGTTCATGCACGGCTTCCCGCCAGGCGGCAACGTGGACATCATCGCGCGGCTTCTCGGCAACGAGATGTCGAAAGGGCTGGGCCAGTCGATCATCGTCGAAGCCAAGCCCGGCGTCGCCGGCAGCCTTGCCGCCGAGGCGGTAGCGCGCAGCGAGCCCGACGGCTACACGCTGCTGGTCCTCCCCAGCGCGCATCCCGCGCACGGCGCGCTCGCCAAGAACGTGAACTACAGGGTGGTCGACGATTTCGAGTGGATCTCGGTCGGGAGCTTCTATCCGTTCCTGATCTGCGTGCGCAAGGACTCGCGGTTCCAGACCCTGACCCAGCTGATCGACGAGGCGCGCAAAAATCCCGGCGCGTTGAAATACGGCTCCGCCGGCGTGGGCTCGATCCTGCACACCACGGTCGAGCTCATCGGCAACGACACCAAAACCAAATTTTTGCACATTCCCTATCGCGGCGAGGCACCGGCGATCACCGCGCTCCTGCAGGGCGACATCGATTTCATCGCCGCGACGTCGGGTCCGATCAGCGCGCGCATCCGCTCGGGCGAGTTTCGCGCGCTGGCGGTGACGGCGAAAACGCGCTGGCGCGATTTCCCCGACGTGCCCACGGTCGCCGAGCAGGGCATCCCGGGATTCGAGGTCATCTCCTGGACTGGCCTTGCCGGTCCGGCGAAATTGCCAAATCCGATCGTCGACAAGCTCAATGCCGAGCTGCGCCGCGCCATCGCCACCCCCGAGGTCAAGGACAAGCTCGAGAGCATGGGCGGCGACCCGCGTGCCACCACGCCCGCAGAGATGCGCGCGCTGGTCGCGAGCCAATTCGCGACCTGGAAGCGTCTCGCCAACGAGGCGCACATCTCGATCGATTAGCCGCCGCCGGCGCGACCTCGGCGCGGGCGGCGCGTTCGACAATCAACCGGGAGTCGGATTGAGCGGCGCCTTGGGCGCGCCATTGGCCGCCGCTTGCGGCCGCGACAGCAGCAACGAGAATGGCGCGCGGACGATGCGCAAGAGCCCGGCGGCGCTCGACAGGCTATGCATGGAGCGGCGCGCTTCAACGAACAGGTCGCGCAGCAGCAGCCGGTCCGAGATGCCCGCCGCCTCCTGCACGAACGAGAGGCGATGGAGCGAATAGAGGCCCAGCAGGCAGGCAATGCCGAAGAAAAAGGTCCAGTCATGGAAGTTGAGCACCTCGAGCGTGACATCCTGCGCTCCGCCGTGCCAGGTGAAGGCCAGCGTGAGCTGGTGGGTGGCGAAGAAATCGGCACCCAGGCCGCCCAGGATGGGCGCGATCGCGGCGCAGACCGAGGTGACCACGCCGCTGGCGGCAAGATAGGCGGTCGCTTCGCCGCGCGGTGACAGCTTCATCGCAATATTGCCGGAGGCGAGCGCCACACCCGCGGTCGATATACCCATGAGCACGTGAATGGCGAGCAGCGCGTAGAGCACGACCGCCTGCATCCAAGGCAGGCCGGTCAAGGTCCAGGCCAGCATGCAGCACAGAAACAGCGGCGACGAGATGCCGAGCACCGCCTTGTTGCTGAAGCGGTCGATCAGCGCACCCCAGACCCCGAGCGCGGCGAGGTTGCTCAGCTGGCTCGCGATGGTGAGCACCAAGATGGTGGTCATGGAATAGCCGAGCGTCCGCAGCATGTAGACGGCAAAGAACGGCGCGGCCAGGTTGACAGTGAAATTCCACGAGGAGAGGAAAACGATGAGGCGGCGGAAGTTGCGGTCGCGGAAGGGCGCGGCCATCATGGCCAGCGGATGGCTATATTTGGCGACCGGCGCCATCGGCGGCTCGGGCGTGATGCTCAGCAGATAGACGCCGTAGAGTCCGATCAGCGCGCTCAGCGCGAACAGGAAGGAATAGCCGAGCGCGGGATCGCCCGGCCCGTAGCTCTTCCATGTATCGACCAGCACGCCGCCGATGAGCGCCAGCGCGATGGCGACCGCGGTGGTGGCGGCGGTGCGGCGGCCGAAGAAACGTCCCTGCTCGTTGTCGGGCACGAGGTCGCGCATCCACGAATTCCAGGCGCAGCCGCTGATCGCGGCGAGCCCCTGGTGCACGGCGAGAAAGGCGATCAGCACCATCACTCCGGTGGAGTCGGCAAGCAGCGGCGCGCTTGCCGCAGCGAGCAAGAAGATGCGGCCGACGCCGGAGGACCAGACCGAGATGGCGCGGCGAGCACGCAGGTGCTCGACCAGCATGACCGCCGGAATCTGCAGCAGCTGCACGAAGAAAGGGACGGACGCGAGCACGCCGATGGCGAAATTGCTGGCGCCGAGCGCGACCGCGAAACCGGCGAGGAAGACGCCGGTGGTCAGCGTCCCCATCGCCTCGTGGGCGATCGAATCGTAGAGCACCAGCTTGTAGGCGCGGCCCAAGGTCGCGGCCGCCACCGGCGGGCTGGAAGTCGGGGCTTTGTTGGCGGCGCCGGGCTCCTCGGAGCCGACCGCCGCGCGGACGGCGGGATCAAGCAATTGTTCGCTCGCAATGCATGCGCACCCTCTCGCCCGACATCAATGCCGGGGGCTGGACGCGGGTTCACTCCGTCGCAACGGAACAAACGAGGAATAGCCAGCGGTGCCGGCCCGGTGCAAGCGCCGCGGCGGGGGGATCGCCGCAAACGCGCGCGCCCAGCCGCTCATCCCGTGAGCTCGCGCACCGCGCGCGCCGCCTGGTCAATGGCGAGATGGGCATAGGCGTCGCCGCCGGCATCGGAATTGGCGATGGCGACGCGGCCGCAGCGCTGCCGCGCGCGCTCGAGCACGTGCTCGTAATCGTCCGGATCGTAGAGCGAGTTGGCGACATAGCCGTAGCCGTGCGGCCAGCGGTTGACGGTGATCGCCGCGATGTCGCGTCCGCTCGCGAATCCGCCGGGGCCGAGCATGCGGTCGAGCTCGTCTCGAATCCTGTGTTCGAAATCGGCAAAAGTCATGGCCAGCAGCTGCGCCTGGCCGATGCGAAACTGGGTGCGCGCGTCGAAGTCGCGGTTGGGCGCGCCCGCGACGTGCACGAGGTGCAGGCAGATCGGCTCCGCCGGAGCTTGCGAATGGCGGTAGCCGCCGAGGCTCACGGGGAAATCGAGCTTGACGCGGCTGTGAAAGGACATCGGTGCGGAAATGTCATGCACGGCGAGCCGCACCCACGGATGCCAGTCGCGCACCAGCACGTTGGTATAGACGATCGGGGTCTTGACATTGAGCGCCAGCGCGTCGCGCTGCTGCGCCGGCAGCTCCGGCATGATGTGGGGGATCACCATGTGGAAGCAGGCCAGCACCGCGTGCTTGGCCGCCACCACATGCGTCGTCCCGCCGCGCACATAGCCGACGCGCACCTCCTCACGGGCATTGCGCACCTCGACACAGGTCGAGTCCAGCCGGACGCGGACGGGCTTCCCGTCGCGGTCGAGCTCGCCGTAGTCGAAGGCGGCCAGCACCACGTCCTCCATGCCGGCGCCCGGCGCGACGGCAGGAATGAGCGCGCGCACCAGGAGGCGGGCGAGGGAGGCGTTGCCGTCGGGGAAATGGTAGATGTAGGGCTCGCGCGGGCCCGGCGGCGGCAGGCCGAGCCCGGCGAATCCTGGATAGCCGAAATCGCGCACGTCGGCGGCCGGCACGGCGTCGGCGCCGAGCCCGAAAAAGCCCAGCGTGCGGCCCTGAAAGCAATTCGCGACCTCCTCGCTGCAGCCGCAGATCTTGGTGAGATAGTCGCGATAGCTCGTGCGCTTGAGCAGCTCGATCTTCTGCTCGCCGGTGCTGCCGGCAAGCGGATCGCGCGCGGGGTCGTAGAGCGCGAGCAGCTGCGCCTTGCTCGTCTGCGAGATCGGGAACGCGGCCACCAATTCGGACAGCGGCCTGGCATTGCCCGGGCGGCGCGCGAGCGCGTCGGTATCAGCCGGCAGGGGTTCGCCGACGACCAGGGCGTCGCGCCCGAATGCCTCGCGCGCGAAGAAAGTGCCGCGCGAAAGCCCGAGCGAGGAATAGAACGTCCGGTCGAAGGCGGTCTCGAAGCGGTCGACCGCGATGCCGAGATCGCGCAGTAGAGCTTGCGCGACGTCGCTGTAGTGGGTCTTGGGCGAATCGATCGACTCGCTGCCGCCGTAGCCGATCACCAGCCGGCCATCGAGCGTGAACTCATTGCGCTTGGCGTGGCCGCCGAAATCGTCATGGTTGTCGAGCACGAGGATGCGCGCCGAGGGCCCGGCTGCGCGGCGGTAGAACCAGGCGGCGGCAAGCCCGCTGATGCCGCCGCCCACCACCACGAGATCGTAGCGCTCCTCGACTGGCAGGCCGGCAAGGGCAAAGCGCGCGCCCGCGAGCGCCTGCGCGTGCGCCACTTCGAACGAGCCGGGGTGCTGGCCGCGCAAGCCGGTGAGCGCGGGCGGATAGCGCCAAGGCTCGGCCGCGATCTGCGCCGCCGGGGTGAGTCCGGCGGCGACGGTCAAGGCCACCCCGTTGAGGAAATCCCGGCGCGAGATCGGCAACATGCGGCGCCTGGTCTGTCCTGGTGCTTGCGCCAAACTGCACCGTGCCCGCCACGTGTCGGGCGTGCCGGCGCGCTCGGCGTACGAACTTGCCGGCGTCCTGCGACAAAACCAAGGCGCGGCCGCATTCCTCCTAGCTGACGCCGACCTCGTTGCGCGACGGGGTGGCCCCGCGCCGCGGCACGATCAGCTTGGCGATTAGCACTTGCACGACCTCGCCTAGCTGGTTGCGGGTCTCGCTGCGAACTCTCACCATGCCACGATCGCTGCGCGATCGCGAAGGAATGATCTCCTCGATCTCGCTGACAACATGAAGGACATCGCTCGGCCGCGTCGGCTTAGGCCAGGCGACCTCGCCGCGGGCGCCGACGATCCCGCCCATGAGCGGCAGCCCCGATTCCACCAGCAGGCGCATGGTGATCGCCGCCGTGTGCCAGCCGCTCGCCGCCAATCCCGCAAATAGCGTGTGTTGTGCCGCCGCCTCGTCGAGGTGGAACGGCTGCGGGTCGAACTGCGCAGCAAACGCCTTGATCTGCGCCGCGTCGAGCTCGTGGGCCCTGCTGACAAAGCGCCGGCCGACTTCGAGATCGTCGAGATAAAGCCGTTGCTGTGCGCCGCATTCGGCGGCTGCGGTCTCAGTCATCGTTGCGCTCCTCGCCGTGCCCGGATGGTACTCGGCCGACTTGCCCGCAACGAGAGCGATGCGCGCGAGCGGCATGGGACAGCTTCTGTCGCGGTTCGAAGCGCTCACCGGCCGGCACGGCCGGCACGACCCGCTGCTCCGATATGACTTGCATAATGATAGTTAGTGCTCCATATTATGTCAATGCGCCACAAGAGCCTCGGCAACATGGCCTGCCCGATTGCCCGCAGCCTGGAGCGCGTGGGCGAGTGGTGGAGCATGCTCATCCTGCGCGACGCCCTGCATGGGTTCACGCGCTTCGATCAGTTCCAGCAGAGCCTCGGCATCGCCCCCAACATGCTCTCACGCCGGCTCGGCGCCTTGGTCGAGGCCGGGCTGTTGGAGCGCCGGTGCTACAGCGAGCACCCTCCGCGTTACGAATATGTTCCGACGGCGCGCGGGCGCGATTTCCAGCCCGTACTGGTGGCGCTGCTCGCCTGGGGCAACAAGCACTTCGCGCCCGAGGGCGCGAGCGTGCAACTGATCAATACGAAGACCGGCGAGCCGGTAGACCCGGTCCTCGCCGATCCCGTCACCGGGCAGCGGATCCAGAAGCCGGACTATGCGTTCGCCGCCGGGCCGGCTGCACCTGAACGCACCCGGCGCAGATACGCCGCCGCCATTCCTGAGTTCGCGCCGAGCGCAACAAGGCGCAAACCGCCGAAAGCTCGGGGAAACGCGCGCAAGTGGAAAACGCCATGACCGTCGCGGCGGTCGAAACAATCTCCGTCGCGCCCCCGCCGGCCGGCGCCGCGAGCCGCAAGCTCAGCCCGCGCACGCAGGTGCTGCTGCAGGGACCGATCGCGCCGACCTTGCTGCGCATGGCATGGCCCAACGTGCTGGTCATGCTGGCGCAGGCGGCGTCGGGCCTCATCGAGACCTGGTTCGTCGCCAAGCTCGGCACCGACGCGCTCGCCGGCATGGCGCTGGTGTTTCCCGGCGTGATGCTGGTGCAGATGATCTCCGCCGGGGCCATGGGCGGCGGCATCTCGTCCGCGATCGCGCGCGCGCTCGGCGCCGGCCGGCACGCGGACGCCGATGCGCTGGTCCTGCACGCGCTCCTCGTCAATCTCGCGCTCGGTGCATTCTTCTCCATCGTCATGCTTGGGTTCGGCCGGCCGATCTACCGCGCGCTCGGGGGCAATGGCGGCGCGCTCGAGGCCGCGCTCGCCTACTCCAACGTCGTGTTCGCCGGCAATGTGTTGCTCTGGGTGCTCAACGGCCTGGCGAGCGTCGTCCGCGGCACCGGCAACATGCTGGTGCCGGCGCTCGTCATCTGCATCGGCGTGATGGTCCTGGTGCCATTGTCGCCGATGCTGATCTTCGGCCTCGGCCCGTTGCCGGCGCTCGGCATCGCGGGCGGCGGCGTGGCGCTGCTCGCGTTCTACGCCGCCGGCACCGCCGTGCTGGCCTGGTACGTGCTGTCGGGCCGCAATATCGCGCGGTTGCGACCCGCGCGCCTGCGCTGGCCGCTGTTCCGGGACATCCTCGGCGTGGGCGCGGCCGCTGCGATCACCTCGCTGCAGACCAACGTGATCATCGCACTCGCAACCGCGCTCGTCGCCTTCACCGCAGGCGCCGACGCGGCCGCCGGCTACGGCACCGGCGCGCGGCTGGAATATTTGCTGATCCCGCTCGTGTTCGGGCTGGGCGCACCGCTGGTGGCGATGGTGGGAACCAATGTCGGCGCCGGTGAGCGCCGGCGCGCGTTGCGCATCGCCTTCGTCGGCGGAGCCATCGCATTCGCGATCACCGAGGCAATCGGCATCGCCGCGGCGCTCTGGCCAGCGGCCTGGCTCTCCCTGTTCAGCGCCGACCCCAGCGTGATCGCGGCGGGAACGAGCTATCTGCGCATCGTCGGGCCCGCCTACGGCTTTTTCGGTTTGGCGCTCGCCCTCTACTTCGCGTCGCAGGGCGCGGGCCGGCTGCTGTGGCCGCTCGCGGCCGGTTTCCTGCGCATGCTGGTGGCGATCGGCGGCGGCTGGGCGGCGCTGCGGCTGACTGGCTCGCTCCATTGGCTGTTCGCGGCGCTTGCTCTCGGCCTGCTGCTGCACGGTCTCACGCTCCTCGCCGCCGTCGGTTCGGGCGCGTGGTTCCGCCCCCCGGTGGCGCGGGCGTAGGGGGGCGGACGCGCCAGCGCACCGCCGCCAGGCTTGCCGGTTTCCATCAAAACGTCAGCAATGCTGCCACGACTCGCGCACGGCGCTCGCGGCCAAGGTGCGGCATTTTGGTCTTTGCCAAGGCGCCGCGATTGGCGGATCGTTTCCGACCTTTCTTGGGGGGCGTAGCGGCATGAAGCCGAAGCTTCGTGTGCTGCTGAAGCGATAGCGTCAACTCAAGAGCAACGACCAAGAGCAACGACGGCGGGCCGACGACCGAGCGGCCGTTCGCCCGCCAAAGGAGCCGGACAGCCAGAGGGAGAATGCGATGCTCAAGCGTGCGCTCACGATCCTTGCCTTCGCTGCCGCAGCGCTCGGCGTTGCGGGCTCCGCCGCATGGTCCGAGCCCAAGGACATCCGCTGGGGCACCGGTCCGGTCGGATCGTCCGGACACAAGGCGCTGGTGGTCCTGGCCAATCTCCTCGAAAAGGAGATGCCGCAATATCGCATCACGGTGCTGCCTCTGCCCGGGGCGGTCATGACCGTGAAGGGCTACGCTACCGGCGAGTACGATGCCTATTATGGCTCGGATGTCGCGCTGCAGGAGCTCGCCACCGACTCCGGCCGCTTCAAGGGTTTCAAGCCGCACATGAAGCGGCAGCCGGTGCAATCGTTTTGGGCCTACACGCTGGATGTCGGGCTCGCGATCAAGGCGAGCAACAGCGACAAGATCAAGAAGTGGACCGATCTCACCGGCAAGAAGGTCTATACCGGACCGCTGCCCTTCGACACCCGTCTCAAGCTCGAGAGCGCGATGGCCGCGGTCGGCGTCAAGCACATCTACACCCAGGTCGATCTGTCGACCGCCGGCTCGCAACTCGAGGCCGGCGCCATCGAGGGCATGATCATCTATACCGCCGGCGGCACCCAGCCGGCGCCGTGGATCTCGCAGGCCTCGCTCGCGGTGGACTGGGCCGCCCTCAATCCGAGCGCGGACGAGGTCGCGACTCTGAAGCAGAAGGGATTTCAGATCATCGACGTGAAGCCTTCCGCGTTCAGGCGCGACGTGCACGCCGAGCACGTCTCCGCGTTGCCGTTCTATTGGGGCTTCGACGTCGGTCTCGGCATGCCTACCGACGACGTCTACAACATGCTCAAGATCATCGAAAAGCACGCGGATGACCTCGCCAAGCTCGATCCGAGCTTCACGCAGATCGCCGGTGGCAAGATGGCGGTGTTTCAGAAGCAGGCGGTCGAAGCGACCTGGGAATACGTTCCGATCCATCCCGGTCTCGCCAAGTACATGCGAGAGAAGGGCGTATGGGACAAGAAGTGGGATTCTAAAGTCGCCGCCATGTAGGTCACGCCGAGGCGATGCAACCCGGGCCGGGCGCTGGCGCGCCCGCTCGACGCCTTTGCCGATACGACGGGCCCGCTATGACGAATGCCCCCTCTTCCCGCCCTCGCATCGTCATCGACTGCATCTACTACGCGACTGCGACCGCGTTCTTCCTCTACATCTTCTACTACTACTTGACCGGGACCGGCGGGGCGACGCTGCTGGCGCTGACGCTGATCCCGATCACGTTCGTCCTGTTCACCTTGCAGTCGCTGCGCGAGAACGAGCTCTATCCGCGCCTGCCGCCGCTTGCGAACTATCTCATCGCGGCGGTCTACTGCATCTGCTCGCTCGCGGTTTCCTACTACATGAACACCGAGTATGAGGCGCTCGGCACCTCGCGCGCCGGCATGTGGGATCCCGCCGACCTCGTCGTGGGCGGGGTGATGACCGTGCTGATCATGGAATACGCGCGCAAGCGCCACATGCCGCTGTTCGTGCTCAACATCCTGCTGATTCTGTACGCGGTCTACGGCTACCTGGTCCCGGGCATGTTCTATCACGCCGGGCTGAGCTGGGAGCGTGTGCTCACCGCCATGAGCCTCGAGATGGCGACCGGCATCTATTCCAACCTGCCGCAGCTCGCGCTCACCGTGGTCGGATCGTTCATGCTGGTGCTCAGCCTACTGACCGGCTATGGCTGCATCGATTCGCTGCTGCGCGCGACCAAGCGCGTCGCCATCCGCTCCCCGCACGCGCTGCCGCAATCGGCGGTGGTCGGCTCCATGTGCGTCGGCACCGTGAGCGGCAGCGGCGCGGCCAACGCCATCACCATCGGCTCGGCCACCATCCCGGCGATGATCGGCGCCGGAATGCCGCCGGCCACCGCCGCGGCGATCGAATCGGCGTCGTCGCTCGGCGGGCAATTCATGCCGCCGGTGATGGGGATTTCGGCCTTCCTGATGGCCGAATTCCTGGGCAAGGATTATTTCGACGTGGTGGCGCGCGGCTGGGTGCCGGCGCTGATCTATTACGCCACCGTCGCCACCTCGGTCTATCTCCTGACGATCCGCTTCCGCACCCGCCTGGTGGTGAGCTCGTTCGAGCAGCTCGGCTGGCGCGACTGGGTCAATCTCGGTGCCTTCGCTGCCGTGGTCGGCAGCCTGGTCACGCTGATGGCCTCCATCCACCTCGCGCCGATGTTCGCCGCGCTTTACGTTTTTGTCGCGGTCGGTATCGCGCTGTTCGTCATCAATGTGGTGGCGTTGCTGGTGCTGGGCCATCTGTCGCTCGCCGCCTTCATCGCGCCGATCCGCCGCTTCCTCGATGCCTATACCGAGATGGTCTCCGATCTCGCGCTGCTGCTCGCGACGCTCTCGATCATGACCGGCGCGCTGGTCATCACCGGAGTGCCGACCAAGCTCGGCAGCCTGCTGATCGAAGCCGCCGGCATCAATCTCGCCGCCATGGTGGTCCTCTCGTTCGTGTTCGGCGCCATTCTGGGAACCGGGCTGCCGCCGGCGCCCACCTATATTCTCGTCGCCATCGTGGTCGCGCCGCCGATGATCAGCATCGGGGTCAACCCCTGGGTCGTGCACTTCTTCGCGTTCTTCCTCGGGGTATTCGGCGAATTGACGCCGCCGACGTCGCTGGTGGCCGCCATCACCGCCAAGATCGCCAACGCGTCGTTCTATCAGACGCTGAACCGGGCGCTGCAGATTTGCATCTCTTTGTTCACGCTGATGGCGGGCGTGTTCGTCCATCCGGAGCTCGTGATCGAGCCGGGGCTCGGCCAGATCCGAGGCGCGCTGCTGATCGCGACCGCCACCATCGGGATCACGTTCAGCCTGCAGGGACGTTTCAGCGAGCGCACATCGCTCGACCTTTCGGCTCGGCTGGGGCTCGCCGCGTTCGCGCTGGTCGTGCTGCTGTCTCCGAACGAGCAGATCGGGGCGCTCGCCTGCCTGCCGGTCGCGCTGACGATCGGCTATTGGTTCCTGCGTCGCCGTCCCGCCGGCGCCGGCGAGAGCGGCGCACAGGCCGTCGGCGAGCCAGCGCTCGCAGGCTCCTTCGTCGAGCCCGATTCCGCCGGCCGCGCGCACGTCGGTTCTTGAGCATGGACTAGAGTTCCCGGCCTCTCCGTCACCTGCGGCGTCCTGCCGACAGCCTTCGCAGCTGCCTCGGTTCTCGCGCGGTTAGCGCCCGGCCGATTTCTTGCTCGCCGCTCGCCGGCATCGCTTTGGTTGCTCGGATCAGCGATTCTGGCTATCCTGTTTGGAGTTTCCTCTGGCACTTGATGCTCAAGCCGGCGCTTTCGGCGCCGCGCCGCTGGTGAGCGTTGGAGAGCGAAATGGCGGACGCAATCACCGGTCTCATCGGGGCGATCTTGATGATCACCTTCCTGCTGCTCATCGCGACGAAGCTCAACGAATTGCCGGTGTGGATTGTTTGTTTCGTCGGCATCGCATCGATGCTGTGGTCGTTCTGGATAGACGATTTCGAGCCGCTCCTCCCGCGCCGCTCCAATTGAGGCTCAGCCCGCCGCGCGGCGGCGCGGCGATTTGCGGCGACCACCGAGCTGATCGAGCAGCCAGCGCGCAGTGCGCAACAGCCGCGCGTCGTCCCCGGCTGAGCCGACGAGTTGTACGCCGAGCGGCAGACCATGCTCGCCCTCCAGGAGCGGTAGCGACAGGACCGGTAATCCGACCAGCGTCCAAAGCGAGCAAAACACCGGGCTCCCGGTGGCGTTGCCTTTGGGTGCAATGCCTAGGGTGGCCGGCGTGATAATCGCATCGTGATAGGTGAAAATCTCGGCCAACCCGGCAGCGTAGCGGCGGGCCTGATCGCGAGCCGCCAGATAGCGTACCGCCGGGACGCTGCGTCCCTCGGCCAGAAAATCGCGCAGTGTGCGGCTCGACCTCTCACCACCACGCTCGACCAATTCGCCGAGCCGATGCGCCATGTCGGCCGCCATGATGACACGCTGGTCATCCCAGGCGGCGGAGAACGTCTTCGGCAGATCGACGGTCTGGATGCGTTCGTCACCAAGGCGGCGGGCGAGCTGTTCGAACGCCTCGCGCGTCTGCGCGTCCGCTTGTTGCCAGACCGGTGTGCGGACGAGCGCGAACTTCGGCGCAAGAGGCGGCGCTTCGGCCAGAAGCCTGCGGAAGGCCGGCGCAGCGAGGGGACGGGTGTCTGCATCCCGCGGATCGTATCCGACGAGGACATCGAGGAGCAGTGCGAGGTCCGGCAGTGAACGCGCGAATATGCCGACATGGTCGAGATGCTGCGACAGCATGAGAGCACCCGCCCGCGAGATCAGGCCGTGGCTCGGCTTGGCCCCAAATACGCCGCAAAAAGCGGCGGGACGAATGACCGACCCGTTGGTCTGCGAGCCGATCGCAAGCGGCACCATGCCCGCCGCGACCGCGGCCGCCGAGCCCGAGGATGAACCTCCCGGCGTGCGGGCAAGATCATGCGGATTGCGGGTCGGGCCGGGATGATAGAAGGCGAATTCCGTCGTCACCGTCTTCCCGATGATGACGGCGCCGGCGGCGCGCAGGCGTGCCACGGCGGTCGCGTCGCGCCACGGCCGACGACCCGCGAGCAGGGGCGAGCCGCACTCGGTCGGATAATCCTCAGTGTCGAAGATGTCCTTCACCCCGACGGGGATGCCGTGCAGCGGGCCGGTCGGCCGGCCATCGGCACGACGCTCGTCGAGTGCGCGGGCCTGCGAGAGAACGTGGGCGGGATCAAGGTGCGCGAAGGCGTGAACGTCCTTCTCAATCGCCTCGATACGGCCGAGGCAAGCGCGCGCATACTCTTCCGCGGAGAGGGCGCCCGCCGCGATCGCCGCAGCGGCTTCGCTGGCAGTGAGGGTGGTCGGGCCGCCCTCAGTCACGGCTCAGTTTCCGTAGAGTACGTTCGGCAACCAGAGTGCAATTCCGGGGAAGATGTAGACCATCGCCATCGTAATGAAAACCATGAACACGAACGGCAGAGCGCCACCGAAAATTTCGGTGAGCTTGACGTGCGGAGGCGCCACGCCCTTGAGATAGTACGCCGCCATCGCCATCGGCGGTGTGTTGAACGAAGTCTGGATGTTCAGTGCGACCAGGATGCCGAAGATGATCGGGTCGACGTCGAAGGTCTTGAGCAGCGGCAGGAAAATCGGCACGAAGATGATGATGATTTCGGTCCATTCCAGCGGCCAGCCGAGCAGGAAGATGATGATCTGGGTGATGATCAGGAAGGCAACCGGCGTAATCTTGAGCGCTTGGAACCAGTGTTCGATGACCTCGTGCCCGCCCAGATAGGAGTAGACCGAGGAAAAGGTCCACGATCCGATGAACAGGAAGCAGACCATCGCCGAGGTGCGGGCCGTGAGAAAGACGGCCTCCTTGAGGCGCTCGAATGTGAGTGAGCGATAGGCCGCGGCGATAACGAGCGAGCCGAGCGCGCCGACTGCCGCTGCTTCGGATGGCGTCGCCAATCCAAACAAGATCGCGCCGAGAACGGAGAGGATCAGGATCGCGAGCGGGAAGAACGAGGTGAGCAACGCGAAAAACACTTCCGTGAACGGGATCGGGCGATCGAGCGCCGGCGGTTTCGGACAGAGCTTCGGATTGATCACCGCCCGCGTTACGACATAGGCGATATAGAGTCCGGCCAACAGGAAGCCTGGCAAGAAGGCCGCGGCATAGAGCTTGACGACCGACGTCGCGGTGGTGGCGCCATAAAGGATCAGCAACACGCTGGGAGGAATCATGATGCCGAGACAACCGCCGGCGCAGACCACGCCGGACGCGAGCTTGGTGTCGTACCCAGCTCGCAGCATGGCCGGAAAGGCCAGCAAGCCCATGAGTGTGACCACCGCGCCGACGATACCGGTCGCGGTCGCGAACAGCGCGCAGGTGACCAACGTCGCCACCGCGAGTGAACCCGGCACGTGCCGCATGGCCATCTGAATGGAATAGAACAGCCGATCGAGGATGTTCGCACGCTCGACCACGTAACCCATGAAAAGAAACAGCGGCACGGCGGTGAGGACATCATTCTGCATGACGTCCGCCGTGTTGGTGACGAGCAGGCTGAAGACGCGAGGACCCATGGCGAAATAGCCAAAGAATATGGCCATCGCCATGAGTGTGAAGGCGATCGGAAAGCCGAGCAGAATGATGACGATGAACGCCCCGAGCTGGAGCATCCCGATTTCGGGGTTCGTCATCTGCCTGCTTCCCCCACGCGCAGCTCTTGTTGGATGCGCGCCCGGTCCTGCTGTTCGGCTACGATGGCAGTCTCCAGCTCCTCCACGTCGTGCAAACGCGGCGGCCAGGCGCCTTGGCGCAGACAAATGATGCAGCGAATGGTCTCGGCAAGACCCTGCAGCAGCATGAAGAAGGCAGCGAGTGGAATCAGCGCCTTGAGAGGATAGATCGGCGTGCCGGTCGGGCTATAGATGCTGACTTCTTGGATATTCCACGAGGTGCGGGCATACGAAAATCCGTACACAAGCAGCGCCGTGAAACCCGGAAAAAAGAAGATCAGATACAGGACGAACTCGATCGCTGCCTGTACCCGCGCCGGCCACAGCCGGAAGATGACATCGCCGCGCACGTGACCATTGCGCGAGAGGGTGTACGCGCCTGCCATGATGAACAGCGCGCCATACATGAGATAGCTAAGGTCGAAGGCCCAATTGGTCGGCGCACGCAGCACGTAGCGCATGAACACTTCGTAACAGGTGCCCAACGTCATCACGACGATGCACCAGCCGAAGGCCTTTCCAACGCCCGCGCTCATGCGGTCGATGAAAAAAAGGAAATTTTCCACAGAACGATCTCGCTGAGGGTCAGGCAGCGCCGGAGCAGCGGCACCGCTGCTCCGGCGAATCTTTACAAGCCGATCAGGTCTTTGACGGATCGAACTTGTCCAGCGGACCGAAATGGTGCTCCCAGGCGGTCTTATAGTCGCCTTCGTTGTTGTGATAGTAGAAGCCGACGCGCTTTGCCCAGGCCTTCTGGCTGTCAAGGATTTTCTTGATCGTCGGAGCCTGCTGCGGGTTAGACAGCAGATCCTTCTCGACCTTGTCCCAGGCCACGAGCTGCGCCTGGAAGATCGAGGTGGGCGTGCGTTTGACGTGCACGCCGTGCTTGGTGGCCAGGGTCTCCAGGTCCTTCGAGTAGATATCCCAGGACTTCCAGATGTCGTCGGAGTTGGCGGCCTGCCCTGCGAGCCGCAGGATCTGCTGCTGCTCCTTGGCAAGGCTATCCCACTTCGCCTTGTTGAAAAGAACCTCGATGGCTTCCGACGCCTGGTGATAGGAGCCCATGTAATAGTACTTGGCCACGTCCTGGGCGCCGAATCGCATGTCAGAGGTCGGGTTGTTGAACTCGAAAGCCTCGATCACGCCCTTCTCCATCGCCGGCAGGATTTCCGGTCCGGGAAGCTGCGCGACGCTCGCGCCCATCGCCTGGATCACGTTCGAGGCGAGGCCGACGGTGCGATACTTCAAGCCTTTGAAATCATCAGGTCCTTTGAGCTCTTTCTTGAACCAGCCGAGCGGCTGGGTCTGGAACGCGAAGACGTAAAAGCCGACGACGTTGAGCTTCAACTCCTTCTGGACCAGGTCGAGGTAGAGCGGTTCTCCACCACCGTAATAGAACCAGCCGAGGAATTGGCTGCCGTTGAAGCCGTAGGCCGGACCAGTGCCGAACAGCGATGCGGCACGGTGCTTGCCATACCAATACGCCGGCACGGTATGGCCGCCATCGAGCACACCTTCATGCACGCCATCCATGACCGAGAAGGGCTTCACGACGGCACCGGCATTGAGATAGTCGATCTTCAGACGGCCGCCGCCCATCTGGTTGACTTTTTCGACGTAGTCCTTGGCGTAGTCGTTGATGATGTCCTGCGCACCCCACGAGCCCTGCATTTTCAGGGTCACAGTCTGGGCCCGGGAAATCTGCGGCATAGCGATCGTCGCCGCCCCGGTCAGAGCGGCACCGGCGAGGAATTTGCGCCGGGACGCGGTCTTGGACATGCGGGATTGTTCAGCACTCATAGCTTTATCCTCCCTGGGTTTTCTAAGCGTTCGCGCGGCGTTCTCGGAGCCGCTTTGGTAGTATGAACCATCCGGATAGGTTTCCTATTCCGGGCTAGATAGGTTGTACGGGCTGACGCCGCTCCACACAAGGCGCGAATCGTCTCGCCCCATGAGACGTATCGTTGCGGGCCGGCAATGCCGGATTCCGCTGCGCGCATGTGCCCGGACTCCGGAACGGGCGCCGCCGCGGATGACCCCGCATCGATCCTGGGGACGGGCAGCGAGGCGCGACCCAAGCACCGGCGGCCCACGGGAGGGCGTCCCGATACGCGCTGCCCGAGACACCGCGGCGCGATCGACCGCAATGCCGCAACCCGGCGAGGCCGCCGGTCACCCTCACGAGGATCAGTGCGAATAGAGCAGGCTCGGCAGCCACAGAATGATTTGCGGAAACAGGATGCAAAGCGCCACTCCCAGCCACTGCAGCGCCATGAAATTCACCGACGAGCGGAAAATCGTGGCCATGCTGATCTCGGGCGGCGCGACGCTCTTGAGATAGAACAGCGAGTATCCGAACGGCGGCGACAGAAACGCCATCTGCATGTTGACCATGAAGATCACGCCGTACCACAGCGGCACGTCGTCGGCCTTGACGCCGGCGAAACCGAGCAGCCCCGACCACTCCAGCCCCTTCATGATCGGCAGGAAGATCGGCACGGTGAGCAGGAGGATGCCCACCCAGTCGAGAAACATGCCGAGCACGAACAGGATGACCATCATCAGCAAGAGGATGCCGTAGGGCGGCAGCCCGGTTCCCAGGATCGACTCGGCGACGAAGGTCTGGCCGCCCTTGACGATGAAGAACCCGACGAACATGGTCGCGCCGAAGAAGATCCACATGACCATGGCAGTGGCCTTCAGCGTCGCGATCGCGGCATCGTGGAGATTGATCCAGTTCAGCCGGCGGTGCAGCGCCGCGATGACCAGCGCGCCGAATGTGCCGACGCCGGCCGCTTCCACCGGCGTGGCGATGCCCAAAAAAATCACTCCCAGGACGAGCAGGATCAGCAGGATCGGCTCGATCGTGTTCTTGAGCAGCCGCAGCTTCTCGCGCCAATCTACCCGCTCTTCCGGCGGCAGCGCCGGCCCGAGCTTGGGATTGATGTAGCAACGGATCGTGACGTAGGAGATGTAAAACCCGGACAGCATGAGCCCCGGGAAGATCGAGCCGACGAGCAGCTCGCCCAACGATTGTTGGGCCACGACCGCATAGACGATCGCCATTACCGACGGGGGGATCAAAATGCCGAGCGTGCCGCCCGCCAGCAGCGAACCGCAAGCGAGCTTCTGGTCATAGCCGCGCCGCAGCATCGCCGGCAGGGCGATCATGCCCATCGTGACCTCGGTCGCCCCGACCACGCCGACCATGGCTGCGAGCGCGGTGCAGGCCAGCACGGTGGCGGAAGCCAGGCCGCCCTTGATCGAGCCGAGCCACTTGTAGATCGCGTCGAACAGCTCCTCGATGATGCCGGCCCGCTCCAGCACCGCCGCCATGAAGATGAACAAAGGCACCGCGGACAGCTGATAGTCGGTCATGAACGGAAAGATGCGCGACGGCATCATGTTGAGGATGGCCGCGTTTCCGAACACGAACAGGAAGATGGTGGCCAGGCTGCCGGTGCAGAACGCCATCGGCAGGCCGAGCGCCAGCAGCAGCGCCAGCGATCCGAACAGCAGGACCGTCAGCCATGCGATATCGATCTCGAGACCCAAGGCTCAGGCCCTCGTGTCCGTGAGCAGCACGATGTCCTTGATCAGCTTGGAAATGCCCTGCAGCACCATGAGCGCTGCGCCGATCGGGATCGTGAGCTTCACCGGCCAGTATTGGACCGCCCATTCCGTAAACGACACCTCGCGCAGGCTGACCGCGTCCGCGGCGAACTTGTAGCCGGTCCACAGCATCGTCAGCATGAAGATGAAGAAGAAGAACGAGGTGAAGATGTCGGCGATCGCCTTGCCGCGCCTGGAGAAATGCGAGTAGATCACATCCACCCGGACGTGCTGATCCTCGCGATAGGCATAAGCTCCCGACAGCATGTACATCATGCCGAACATGAGAAACATGCTCTCATGCACCCAATTGGTCGGCGAATTGAACACGAACCGGGCGATGACCTCGTAGTAGTAAACGAAGACCGAGATCAGGCACCAATAAGCGACGAAGACGCCGACCCTCACGTTGAGCCATTCGAGCACATCGGTGACGCGCGTGTGCATCGTCCTGGTGGGATCCTCGACGAGCTGCTGCTCGGTGACTACGGGGGCGATCGGCGGCGGCGCGGCCGCGCGCGCGGCGGCTTCGCCGACATTCGCCCGACGCACCAGCCACGGCATCAGGATGCCGTCGGCGACGACCAGAATGAGCAAGATCAGCGAAAGCCAGCGCGAAATCTTGCGATAGCCTTCGAGCTCGTCGATGGCGGCGTTGAAATCGGCATCCGCAGCGGTAGCCGCCGCCGCGGCCTGCTGCACGCGCGCGCTCAGCTCGGGCGTGACCTCAACGCCGGGCGAAGGCTGGATGCGATGCACCGCGGCGTGGGCCGATTCGGCTGCCGCTCGGGTGCGCGACACGTCCTCGCGCGCATCGCGGATGTCGACGTTGACGTAGAGCGCGGCGAGGAAAAACGGAACAAAGGCGAAGCCCCACAGGCTGCGCAGGTACAGCCGGTGCACGCCCATGAAGCCGGCCGTCAGCCAGAACAGGTAGGCGATGAAGAGCGAAACGCGTTCGGTGGTGCCGCGCTCGCGCTGGCGCCTCACCATGTACATCGCGACAAGGGGAAAGACGATCAGGGTGCCCCAGTAGAGCCAATGGGGCAGCACGAAATTCAAGCTCGGCATCGTCCCTCAACCCTGCCGGTGAAAGTGCGATGGAGAAGACACCGAGCGCGGCACCTTCTCCATCGGTATCAGCATTGCCCGTTGTTTCGGGCGCGTCAGAGATCGAGCTTTTGCCCTTTGTACATATCGGGAGTGACGTAGCCGAAGCTCGGGCTTTCCATGATGTCGAGCTGCGCCTTGAACACCCGCGCGGCCTCTTTGTCCTTGTTCGCCCACTTGAACCAGATCGGGGTGGCGATGCGCTGGAACTTCTCGAGGTCCTCGATCGGTAGGCGATTGACCTCGACGCCCGCCTTCTCGAATTTGCCCCAAGCCTCCATGTCGGCCTTCTGGATCGCGGCGTGGTGGATGCGCGAGTACACCTCGATCTCGTCCTCCACCCATTGCTTCATCTTCGGCGACAGCTTGTTCCAGTGTGCCATCCCGACGCAGAAATCCATCAGGTCGACCGGCTGATAGATCGATTCGAGACCCCGCGGTCCCATCCAGATATATTTCGCCACCTGCTGGAAGCCGAGGTCCCAGTTCACCGCCGGGCCGGTATAGTCAGCGGCGTCGACGGTGCCCTTCTCCAGGGCCGAGAACACCTCGCCGCCCGGCAGCAAGGTGGTGCGGGCACCGGCGGCGGCGAAACCTTCGGCGATCATGCCGCCCGGCACGCGCAGCTTGAGGTCCTTGAAGTCCTCGATCGAGCGGATCGGCTTCTTGGAGTGGATGATGTTCGGACCGTGATGAATGCGGCCGACATAATACATCCCTTGTTTCTGGAAGATCTCGCGCGCCATCTTGAGACCGTCCTTCGAATAGAAGAACACGTCCCATTCGTGCGGGTAGCGCAGGCCCATCAAGTACGACGACAGGAAGGCGGTCGCCGGAATCTTGCCGGCCCAGTACAGCGTGAACGAGTTCATCGCCTCGAGTACGTTGTTCTTGACGCCGTCGAGCAACTCGAAGTCGCCGACCACCTCCTTGGCGGCAAACGGCTTGAACTCGAGCTCGCCGCCGGTTTTCTCCTTGATCGTCCCGCTCCACTCCTTGAAGGTCGCGAGTCCGACGCCGGCCGGCCAGGAGGTCTGGACCTTCCAGGTCGTGGTCTGCGCGGCCTCGGCGTTGCGGATGTATGGGGCGGCAACGGCTGCCGCGGCCCCGGCGACCGCGGCGCCGTGAAGGAAATTGCGCCGGCTCGCGCGGCCGGACATGCGTGACTGTTCCATGCTCATGGGCATTGCTCTCCTTGATGTTGGCGATTTGCCGCGCGGCTTTCTTGGAGCCGCTTCGGCGATATGAACCGTCCGGACAGGGGTGCCTGCCCGGGCGTCGTGCGTAGGTTGTATGAGGGGATGCCGACCCAGACAAGGCTCAAATTGTCTCGCGCGGCCGGGTCCGCGGTCGCGCATCCCGTCAACGTGAACAGCGACTCCTTGACAACGCCGAAGGGAACGGCCTCAAGGCGGGCCGCCGGCGAGCTTTTGGTCGGCACGTTATGCTAAAGTTGCATGCGGCGGGCGAAACAAGACCCGGGGCGAGGCCTGGAACGCTCGGAAACGGGACAATTCGGCCCAAAGCTCGGGCCAACTTGATCCGCTGGGTCACCGCCCACACCAGCCCTTCCGACGCTGTCGGCAGACAGGAGCAATCCAGTGTCACGCCTCATTTCGACGCTCGCGACCATTTGGCGGCTTGCCCGTCCCTATTTCGTTTCCGAGGACCGTTGGGCCGGCCGCATTCTGCTCGGCGCCGTGATCGCCATCGAGCTCTCGATCGTCGCGATCAACGTCATGCTCAATCAGTGGAACGCTCGCTTCTACAATGCGCTGCAGGAGCGCAACTGGGACAATTTCGTATGGGAGCTGTTGTTCTTCTGCGCCCTGGCGGCGGCCTTCATCGTGCTTGCGGTCTACCAGCTCTATCTCAATCAATGGCTGCAGATCCGGTGGCGGCGCTGGATGACGCAGCACTATCTCGATCACTGGCTCAACGGTGGCAACCACTACCGCATGCAGCTTTTGGGCGACGCCGCCGACAACCCGGACCAGCGCATCGCCGAGGACATCAGCTTGTTCATCGAGCGCACGGTCTCGATCAGCGTCGGGCTGCTCAGCGCCTTTGTCACGCTGCTCTCATTCATCACGATTTTGTGGACGCTGTCCGCGGTCGCGCCGCTGCACCTGTTCGGCGCGAGCTTTGCCATCCCTGGCTATCTGGTCTGGGCGGCGCTGCTCTATGCCGTGATAGGGACGCTGCTGACGCACCTGATCGGCTGGCCACTGGTCTCGCTCAACTTCCGCCAGCAGCGCTTCGAAGCCGATTTTCGCTTCAACCTCGTCCGGGTGAGGGAGAACTCCGAGCAGATCGCGCTCCTGAGCGGAGATATGGCCGAGCGCGAACGGCTGCTCGACCGGTTCGGACGGGTGGTCGGCAATTTCATGCAGATCATGCAGCGCACGAAGCAGCTGACCTTCTTGACCGCCAGCTACACCCAGGCGTCGGTCGTGTTTCCGTTCATCGTGATCAGCCCCGCCTATTTTGCCGGCACCGTGCAACTCGGCGGTCTGATGCAGACGGCGTCTGCATTCAGCAGCGTGCAGACGGCGCTGTCGTTTTTCGTCAACGCCTATCGTCAGCTGGCGGAATGGCGGGCGGTGATCGCCCGGCTCGAAGGCTTCAATATCGCGGTCGAGCGGGCGCAGGCCGCCGCGACGGCGCAACCCGCGATCGCGGTAGAGTCGCGCGCGGGCGCCGCTGCCCTCGCCATCGAAGAGCTGATGGTGCGCCTTCCCGAAGGCACAGCCCTGGTCGCGGCCGACGACATTGCAGTCAAGACGGGTGAGCGCGTGCTGGTGACCGGCCCCTCCGGAGCGGGCAAGTCCACGCTATTCCGGGCGATCGCCGGGACGTGGCCATTCGGCTCCGGCAGCGTCCTCGTGCCCAAGGGGGCGAAGGTGATGACGCTGCCGCAGCGACCCTATTTCCCGATCGGCACGCTTGCCGCCGCCGTCGCCTATCCGGGCGAGCCTGGAATCTTCGAGGGCGAGGAGCTGGCGGAGATCGTCACCGCGGTGGGCTTGCCTGCGCTCGCCGATCGGCTCAGCGAGGAAGCGCACTGGAATCGCCTGCTGTCGCTGGGCGAGCAGCAACGGCTCGGCATCGCACGCGCCATCCTGCACAGGCCGGACTATCTGTTTCTTGACGAGGCCACGGCTTCACTCGACGAAGCGGCGGAAGCTGCGCTCTATCGTCTGCTCGACGAGCGGCTCAAAGGCACCACGATTGTGTCGATCGGCCATCGCTCGACGCTGTCCGCGTTTCACGGCCGGGGTCTCACGCTGGTACGCGAGGGCCGCCTCAACCGCATCCGTGAGGTCGCGCTCCAGCCCGCCGAGTAGTCGGCGCTCGTCGCATCGCCATCGCCTCAGACAGGAGGCACGGACGAGAAAGCCCCGCGCCTTGCGCGCGACGAATGCGGCAGCAGCAACCCTGCCAAAATAGCGGACGGCGGCCCACGCGGAGCCGCCGCCCTTATTTCCTCGATCACCGCCTACTTGAGATTGGCCAAGGCAGTGAGGTCGAACTTGCCGGTGGCGACAAAGGTGGCGCTGCACCAGTTGGAGCCGAAGCCGCCGGGATTGATCGCGGTGAAGTCACCCGTGAAGCGCGCGGTCTGGTCGCTGGTAAAGGCGTTGCAATCACCCTTGGCGTAGTCGGTGTCGTAGTAGCGCAGGTCGAGTGTGAAAACGCCCTTGGTGATGCCGATGCCGACATCCCAGGTGGTGTAGCCCTTGTAGTTAATGCCCGTCGGATACGGCGCGGTGCAGCCGGGGACGCCGACCTGGGTGCAGTAGAACGCGTCGCTCGTGCCGAGGTACCAGTGGCCCACGTCGCCGGACAGGTAAAGTCCCCAACCTTCCGGCATGGCCGCGCTGGGCGCCGTGATCTTCGCGCCTCCCGCCACATAGGTGCCAGGGGCACCGGAATTGAGCACGGAGGGTGAGTAGTAGACCGAGCCGTTCATCGAGAACTGGTCGTTGAACGTGTAGGTGCCCTTCGCGTAGGCCTCCCAGAAGCTGAGATCTTTCTTGATGACGTTGCCGTTGACCGGAATGTATCCGTTCTCGAGACAATCATTGCCGAAGATCGGCGCGATGCTCCCGTTGAAGCAGGTCCCGCCGGGATACCAGTAGTACCAGCCGCCGAAATCGAGGGCGAGTGGACCGAAGGTCGGCCGGATGCCGAAGTATCCGTCGATTTCGGCCGCCGCTCGGTTCGGGAACGAAATGCTCTCGCCCGAAACGCCGATATAGAGCTGCAGGTCCTTGCTGACGTTGTAGCGCGGCTCGAAATAGGCGGTGACCGACGGATTGTGGTTGGACTGCGTAATACCGCGGAAAATATAGTCCGACGTCAGACCGGCGCCGAAGGCGACGTCCCACGGGTTCGGCGGCGGCGCCGGCGGCGGCGCCTTGAGATCGGCAGAAAGCGCCGGCGTCGCCAGCGCGACGGCGGCAACCATGGATAAGACAAGCTTTTTCATCTGATGCCCCTTTCAGTCTAACGCTACCCCGGCGCTAGTCTCCGAACCGATCGCGACCATGTTTTCCCGCGGCCGCGTCCCCAGCAATCACTTCGAACTAACAACACGACAGGAAACGTGAGAAGGAGATTCCTGCAGCATTTGCCCCCTTTTTGGGCGAATCCGCCTTTCATCCGATGGAAAGAATCGAACTGTTGCGAATCCAACACAAAGCCGGATCGTGTACGCCGCAGAAACGCCACAGTGCGCGGGCGCTTGCGCACACGACGCTCTCCTGATTGCAGGTTTAGAATCTGAAAATCGCGATGCGCTGCCAACGCATCCGGCGAACGATGTGACGAGGCGCAAGGCCTCGTTCGGACCGCAATAGGGCCGGAAAATGCGCCTACACCTAGGGCGCGCCTGCGAGACTAGGCGGCGGCCTTTTTTCGATTGGCCTCGAGGCGGGCGTCGACCAGCGTCACCGTAGCATCGATAGCGGCGTTACGGAGGCCCTTCTGCGCCGCAATCAGCTGCACCAGCTTGTCGGCGCGCTCGATATTGGGCACGCCGTTGTTGAGCGCGCGTGCCGCCGAGGAGGGGCGCGTGAGCGACAGTGCCGCAGCGGCGTATTTCTCGAACGGTACCAGATCGTCGCGCTTGGCGCCGAGTTTCACGCACAGATCGACCACGAAATCGTAAACCGCGCGCGACGCCTCGACATCGGCGTGTACCGCATCCTTGATGTTGATCGCGCCGTCCTTGGTGACGCAGCGGTAATTGCCGGTGAGCAACATCGCCCACTTGGCGAGCGGCACGAAAATGGAGTCGTGCACCTTGAGCTTCACCGGCAGCTCGATCTTGCCGTCGCCGGTGTCGAACCGGATCGCCTCGATCTCGTCCTGCAGCCGGCGCAAGATGGCGGTGTGCTTGTCGGAATCGAAGCGCGCGACCTTGAAATTGGTCGGCAGCGTGACCTGCAGCACGTTCACCTTCTCCTCCGGCGGACGGATCGCCTGCGGGTCCGGGCTGCACAGCGTGATGAAGGCGGGATCGAAATTGCTCCACACGCTCGGGTCGGTGTAAGCGGATTTCAGAGCGTCGGTATCGAGCCCGGGAATGCGCCTGAGATAGGCGAGCGGGGGCATGTTCATGATCGACATGCAGGGAACCCGCGCCTTGGCCACCGCATCAAGCAGCTCACGCACGCCGGGTGAGCGGTATTGCGGCTCCTGCATCGCCAGGCCCACGAGATCGTAAGCGGCCGGATCGATCCCAGCGGGACCACCGGCGCTGACCTTACCTGGGAGCTTGCGCGAGTCGAGCTCGACCGCGTCCTTGCGGCCCTTCACCGGCAGGCGCACGCGGAAGCCCTCGGCGTTGATCAAGTCCGCCTCGGCAGGGAGACATACGAGCTTCACATGATGCCCGCCGAACAGAAGCTTGGACGCCAGCAGCGATCCGTAGGACGCGCCCATGATCAAGATGTTGTACGTCGCCGCCATGGCTGGTCTCCTCCGGGGTCGGGGCGCAAGAAGCGCGGGTTCCGGCCCATCCTATTAGTCGATGCTATTCGGCGCACCATGCCGATGCAATCGCGATCCCCGCGGCGGCTCTTGTGAGCCACGTTCCCATCTTGGTGATTTGGACATGTGGCGCGCATTCACTTGGTCGACCGCGCCGAGAACCAGGTAATTCCGAAGGCAACGCCGCCCTCGCTGATCACCGCGCTTCAGCCTGGCGCACGGATTAATCGCGTCAGCTCTGCTCGCGGCGGGCACGCGCGGCACATTGCCGCTGCGATGGCGCTACGCTCCAAGGCAAAGCGATGCGCGGGCCCGCGCTGCCGGAACGCGGGCCCTGCACTGCGCGGCGCGCCTGGGATGTTAAGAAGAACTCCCGCTCTCTTGGCTGCCGCCCCCGCCCGAGGAGTACCCGCCGCTCGACGACGGCTGCGACCCGTATGACGGCATGCTGGGCGCCGCTGGAGCCGGGCGCGGCGCGGGCTTTTTCGGGGCCGGCCTCTTCTTTTTGGCTGCCTTTCGCGGAGCCGCCTTCTTTGCGGCACCCTTCTTCTTACGGGCGAAAGAGGCCTTCTTCGCCCCTTTTCTCTTCTTGGTCTTCGACTTCGCCTTCTTCGCTTTCTTCGCCATGATCGCCTCCCGATCGTTGCAGCTCAGGTCTCGCTATCGTCCGATAACACCACTCGTCACATCACCTGCGCGACGGTCTCGGCCGCGCCGGCGACCCGCCTCCCGCTGAGCGCCTCGGGTGCGGGGCCTCCGGTCGCCCAGTCGATGAGCTCGACGGTGTGGACGACCGGGATCACCGTGCCCGCAGCGATCTGGGTCATGCAGCCGATATTGCCGGCGGCGATCACGTCGGGCTTGAGCTTTTCGATATTCCCGACTTTGCGCGCGCGCAACCTCCTCGCAAGCTCCGGCTGAAGAATGTTGTAGGTGCCAGCCGAACCGCAGCACAGATGTCCTTCCGGCACATCTTTCACCACGAATCCAATCTTGCAAAGCAATTCTTTCGGTGCGCGCGTGATTTTCTGACCGTGCTGCAAGGAGCAGGCTGAATGATAAGCGACGACCAGGCTGCTGGCGCGCACGGACGCGAGTTCGAGCCGGCCGAGATACTCGCTGATATCCATCGCCAGGCCTGACACGCGCGCGGCCTTATCCGCATAGGCGCGATCGTTGCGGAGCGCGAATCCATAGTCCTTGACCGTGGTGCCGCAGCCCGAGGCGGTAACGAGAATGGCATCGAGCCCCTCGCCGGTGAGCTCGGCGGTCCAGGCATCGATCTGGCGGCGGGCCGCCGCCAGCGCTTCCTGCTCCCGTCCCATGTGATGCACGATCGAGCCGCAGCAGCCCTCGTCCGCCACCACCACCTCGATGCCGTGCCGGGTCAAAAGGCGGATCGCCGCAGTGGTGATCGAGGGAGCAAGAACCGGCGCCACGCAACCGGACAGTAGCGCCACCCGTCCCCGGCGTGCGCCGGTCGGTGCAAAGCGCCGGCGCCCGGCCGCGGCCGAGTGTCGGAGGCGGCGAGCCGGGGCGAGGCGCAGCATGGCAGCGACGGGCTCGAGCCCGAGCGCGGCGAAAGCTCCGGCAAAGGGCTTGGCCAACCGGGCAGCGGCAAGCGCCAGGCGGAAGCGGCCATTGTCCGGCAGCACGCGCGCAAGCACGGCACGCAACCAGCGGTCGACGAATGGCCTGCGGTAGGTTCTTTCGATGTGGCCGCGGGCCACGTCGACGAGGTGCATGTAGTGCACGCCGGAGGGACAGGTCGTCATGCAGGCCAGGCAGGAGAGGCAGCGATCGATGTGCTTGACCACGTCGCCGGTCGCAGGCCGGTCGTTTTCCAGCATGTCCTTGATCAGGTAGATACGCCCGCGCGGCGAGTCGAGCTCGTCGCCGAGCAGCACGTAGGTCGGGCAGGTGGCGGTGCAGAAGCCGCAATGCACGCAGGCGCGCAGGATGCGGTTCGCCTCCGCCATGTTGGGCTGAGCGAGCTGCGCCAGGGTGAACGAGGTCTGCATCGTCCCAACGTATGTACTTGCCCGCCTGCGAGCTATACCCCCGCCCACATGCGCCCGGGATTCAGCACGCCCTGGGGATCGAAGCTCGCCTTGATCCGCTTGGTCAACGCCGACAGCGCCGCGTCCTGCGGCGTGAACACGTCAATGGCGGCGCGCGCGGCCGCTGGCGCGCGCATCAGGGTGGCATGCCCCCCGGTCGCGGCCACCGCGCGGCGGACGAGCACTGCGCCGGCATCGTCGGATGCCTCGAGCGCGAGCCACACGAGGCCGCCCGCCCAGTCATAGAGCACATGTGCCTGGGCGCCCGCGACCAAGGCTGCAAGCTGCGCCCCGCGGCTCGGCGTGGTCGAAACGCGCCAGAGCGGTCGTTGGCGGGCGTCGCGGCCCTCGGCAAAGGGAGCGGCGTCGCGCACCGCCTTCCACACGGCCCGCGAGGCGGCCGCCTCGACGGTCGCGGGCGCGCCGAAGGCTTTCATCAGCATCTCGAGCGTGTGCCGGCGATGGGCAACCGAGGGCGCAAAACCTTCGAGCCGGAGCACCGTGACCGCGTCGCCGGCGCTCGCAACCTCCGGCACGGCGGCGGCGACCTCGGCCGGCAGATGCGCTGCGCCCGACACGTCGCAGGCCGACCCCAAGGCAGCGGCCATGGCCTCGACCGCCCGCGCCGGGGAAAGTCCCGCCACCAAGACCGTCGCCTCGGTCTCGGGGGCGGGCAATACCTTGAGCGTGACCTCGGTCATGGCCGCAAGCGTGCCCCAGGAGCCGGCCATCAGCTTGCTGAGGTCGTAGCCGGTGACGTTCTTCACCACCCGCCCGCCGCCCTTGAAGCTTTCCCCGCGCCCCGACACGGCGGCGAAGCCAAGCAAATGGTCGCGCGCGGCGCCGGCCTTGAGCCGGCGCGGGCCCGACAGGTTCGCTGCCACCGCGCCGCCGATGGTGCCGCGGCCGGGCGGCTCGCCGAGGATGGCCGCGCAATCCATCGGCTCGAACGCAAGCTGCTGGCCATTGGCGGCGACCAGCGCTTCGAGCTCGGCGAGCGGCGTGCCTGCGCGCGCAGACAACACGAGCTCCTCGGGCTCGTAGAGCGTGACCCCGCTGAGCCCCGACAGATCGAGCGTGACGTCGGTCTGCGCGGGCCGGCCGATCACCCGCTTTGAGCCATGGCCCATGACCTCCGCCGCCTTGCGCTCGGCCAAAAGCCATTGCACCGCCGCCTCGACATCCTTGGCATCGCGGGCCTTGAGGGTATCCGCCATCGCCCCACGCGAGCTCCGCCCCGGCGCTCAGAACCGCGGAATCTCCGGAAACGGCGTCTGGCCGGCGTGCACGTGCATGCGCGAGAGCTCGGCGCAACGATGCAACGTCGGAAACACCTTGCCGGGATTGAGCAGCCCGCGCTCGTCGAATGCGCATTTGAGCCGCTGCTGCTGATTCATGTCGGTTTCCGAGAACATTGCCGGCATCAGGTCGCGCTTCTCCACCCCGACGCCATGCTCGCCGGTGAGTACCCCGCCGACGTCAACGCAGAGCCGCAGGATTTCGGCACCGAGCGCTTCCGCCGTCTCGAGCTCCCCCGGCTTGTTGGCGTCGTACAGAATGAGCGGGTGGAGATTACCGTCGCCGGCATGGAAGACATTGGCGATTGCCAGCCCGTAACTGCGGGACAATTCCCGCATGCGCTGGAGCACCTGCGGCAGGCGTGCCCGCGGAATGGTCCCGTCCATGCAGTAATAGTCGGGCGAGATGCGCCCGACCGCAGGGAATGCCGCCTTGCGTCCGGCCCAGAACAGGAGTCGCTCCTCCTCGGACCCGGAAGTCCGGCAGGTTACGGCCTGGCAGGATTTCGCGATCGCCTCGACCCGCGCGATGAGGTGATCGACCTCGGCGCGCGGCCCGTCGAGCTCCACGATCAACAGGCCCTCGACGTCGAGCGGATATCCCGCATGCACGAATTCCTCGGCCGCATGGATTGCCGGAGCGTCCATCATCTCCATCCCGCCGGGGATGATCCCGGCCCCGATGATCCTGCTCACGCATTCGCCGGCGTTTTCGCAGGATGCGAATCCCACCAGCACCGCGCGGGCACATTCCGGCTTCCTGAGCAGGCGCACGGTGACCTCGGTGACCACGCCGAGCAGGCCCTCCGAGCCGGTCACGATGCCGAGCAGATCATAGCCGCCGGGATCGAGGTGCTTACCGCCGAGCCTTATGACCTCGCCGGTCATCAGCACGAGCTCGCAACCCAGGAGATTGTTGGTGGTCATGCCGTATTTGAGACAATGCACGCCGCCGGAATTCTCCGCCACGTTGCCGCCGATGGTGCAGGCGATCTGCGAGGAGGGGTCGGGCGCGTAGTAGAAGCCGGCATGCTCGACCGCTTGCGTTACCGCCAGATTCGTCACGCCCGGCTCCACCACCGCCACGCGATTGGCGAGATCGATCTCGTGGATGCGGTTGAACTTGGCCATCCCGAGCAGGACGGCGTCGGCGAGCGGCAGCGCGCCACCGGACAGTGAGGTGCCGGCCCCGCGCGGTACCACCTTGATACCCTCTTGGTGGCAGAACGCCAGCACCTGGCTGACCTGTTGCGTGGTCTCCGGCAGCACCACGACCATCGGAAGCTGGCGATAGGCGGTCAGCCCATCGGATTCGTAGGGACGCAGCTCCCGCTCGGCGGCGATCACGCCCTCGCCCGGCACGATGGCCTTGAGCGCCGCCACGATCCGGTCACGGCGGGCGAGCACGGCGGCATCTGGCAGTGGCATTGCGAGCGACACCGGCTCTCCCTGGCTTAAGACTTGCCGCTCCGTTTTACGCTCCGTGCGTATAGCCGCAACCCCGCATGACATCGCGCTGTCCTCGCAAGCAGCCTGCGGGCATCGCGGCAGGCGGAGGAATCACGCTTTCAGCCGTTGACAGTGCAGGCCGTTGCCGCCATTCGAACAGCGCGGCAATCGCCTCGCGGGTCGGCGCCGGCCGGCCGACCTGCACCTTGATGGTCCGATCTCGACCGAGACCGGGAAGGGGTGAGCCGGTACCTAGGGGGCGGCCGTCCGAACTCGAGGAGAAAAGGATGAGAACCCTGGTGATTGCTGCGGCGGCGCTTGCAGCCTCGACCGCAACAAGCTTGGCGCAGGATGCCGCCGCGGGCGAGCAGGTATTCAAGCGGTTGTGCTCACCCTGTCACGACATCGGACCAGGGGCCAAGATTAAGCTCGGTCCGCCCCTCAACGGCATCGATGGCCGCAAGTCCGGCTCGTTCGAGGGCTTCAACTACTCGCAAGCCAACAAGTCCTCCGGCATCACCTGGAACCACGATACTTTCGTCAAATACATCCACGCTCCGATGCAGGAGATGCCCGGCACGCGCATGGCGTTCGTCGGCATCAAGAACGATAAAGAAATCGCGGATCTGTGGGCCTATCTCACGCAATTCGGGCCGGACGGCCAGAAGAAATGACCGGCGCGGGCTCGCGTGCGGTCCTGCGCCGCGACCCTGCCGAGCGGGCGAGCCCGAGGCGTGATGCGCGCGCGGCAAGCACGGGGGCGGTCGCGCGTTGCAACGCCGCGCGCCCGACGTAGACTGCGTCACCACGGCGGCGCCCGGCAATTCGAGCCGCGCCCGCACACGCGCGCGTCACCAGGAGGCCGAGCCATGCTCAAGGATGTCGTCGTCAACCTCTCGGGCCGGGGGCCGCAGGATTTCGCGGGCGAATACGCGGTTTCGGTCGCCGCGACCTTCGGCGCCCACGCCGTCGGGGTCGCCTTTCTTTACGAGCCGGTCATTCCGGATGGCGCGCTGGGGGCCGTTCCGGTCGATCTGATCGAGCTCCAGCGCGAGGAAAACACCAAGGCCGCCAGCAACGCCGTCGGCCGGTTCGAGGCGGCCGGCAAGAAGGCGGCGGTGTCAGCCGAGACGCGCGTCGTCGACGCGAACTTCGGCAGCGCGCCGACGCTGTTCGCCCAGATCGCCCGCCGCTTCGACCTCGCCATTGTGGGGCAAGCGCAGCGCGAGCAAGGCGCCACCGATGCCCTGATGATCGAGGCCGCGCTGTTCGAATCCGGTCGCCCCATGGTCGTCGTGCCCTATATCCAGAAGCGCGGGCTCACGCTCGAACGCGTGCTCGCGTGCTGGGACGGCGGACACACGGCCGCGCGCGCCATCAACGACGCGATGCCTTTCCTGATGCGCGCCAAGGCGGTGGATATCGTCACGGTCGCCGAGGAGCGCAAGCAGGAGCAGGCGCCCACCGGCGCGACGCTGGTCGACCACCTGGTCCGGCATGGCGTCAAAGCCAGCGCCAAGCGCATGGCCAAAGGTGATATTTCGATCGAAGACGTGATCCTGTCCTACGCCGCCGACAGTGGCGCCGATTTCCTGGTGATGGGGGGTTACGGCCATTCGCGGTTGCGCGAATTCATTCTCGGCGGCGTCACGCGTGGCATCCTCGCCTCGATGACAGTGCCGGTGCTGATGTCGCACTGAGCCGCGCGCGGCCAGCCAAGATCTTGAGCACAAGGGTTTTTTTTGGCGGGAACTCCCGGTTTCCGGGCGCGTTATCGCGCCATCTCTCCGGTGCCGTTGGTCATGACCATGTCGACCGCTGTTGCCTACGCTCAGCGCGCTTGCAAGCGAAGTGCGCGCCGCTTCTCCGCTGCGAGGCGCTCGCGCGCTGCAATGCAGTGAATCCGGGGCACCCGGACCTCCGTTTGCCGGGACATGCCGAGGGATCAGCGCAATGGACCATGCCGCCGCAAGGTCAAGGAAGCACAGCCGCCAAATGGCCGGCGCCTTCTCGTTCGGCATCGAAGAGGAATATTTCCTGGTCGAGGCGCGGACCAAGCTCATGCCCGCCCATGTGCCGGCGGCATTCTTCGAGGCAGCCACGGCGGCAACCGCCGGCCGGGTCTCGACCGAATTCCTGCAGCCGCAGATCGAAGCCATATCGTCGCCGCAACTGAGCATGGGGGACGCCCGTGCGGAGCTGAGGGAGTTGCGGCAGGCGATCGCCGCGGTGGCAGCCGAACACGGTCTCGCGATTCTGGCTGCGGGTACGCATCCGAGCGCGCGCTGGCGCGACGCCCAGCAGACGCCCAAGCAGCGTTACGATAATGTCATGCACGATCTGCAGATGATCGGCGAGCGCGACCTCCTGTGCGGACTGCACGTGCACGTCGAGCTGCCCGATCCGGAACGGCGCGTCGAGGTGATGTACCGGATGCTGCCCTATCTGCCGCTGCTTCTGGCGCTCTCGACGTCGTCGCCGTTCTGGCAGGGGCGACGAACCGGGCTCAAAGGCTACCGGCTCGCGGCCTATGACGAGCTGCCGCGCAGCGGAGTGCCGGAATTGTTCCGCACCCAGGCGGAATTCGACGCCTATGTCGCCACGCTGGTGCGCGCCGGGGTGATCCAGGATTCCAGCTACATCTGGTGGGCGATCCGGCCCTCGCTCGACAATCCCACGCTCGAACTGCGGGCGCCGGATTGCTGCACGCTGGTCGACGACGCGATCGCCATCGCGGCGCTCTATCGCACGTTGGCACGCCATCTATGCGTGAACCGCGAGCGCAATTGCGGGCTCGATGCGGTTGCACGGGCGGTCATCGTCGAGAACAAATGGCGCGCGCAGCGCTATGGGGTCCACGGCACGTTTGTGATGGACGGCGGCGCGGTGACGGTAGCAGAGCTGCTCGAGCGCACCATCGCCGATACCGCAGCCGACGCCGCCGCGCTCGGCTGCACTCAGGAGGTCAACCGCTGTCGGGCTATCGCCGGGACCGGCACCTCCGCCGACGTCCAGCTCGCGGTGTTCGACGCACAGCGCAACAGTGCCGGCGACGCCGCCGCGCTGGCCGCGGTGACCGAATGGATCGCCGCCGCAACCCTGCAATGACAGGGCGTTGCCGGGTTTGTGCCAGCGCCGTTTTTCTGCTACGATACGTAGCAGTACCTCACGGCAGCCACGGACCAAGCCATGCAACGGACTCTTCCCGATCTGGGCGACCTCGAGCGGGAGGTGATGCAGCTGGTCTGGGCTGCGGGACCGGTCACCGCCGAAGCGGTGCGCGAACGGCTGGGGCGGCGGCTCAAGGAATCCACCGTCCGCACCGTGTTGCGCCGGCTGGAGGACAAAGGCTACGTCGGCCATACCGTTGATGGTCGCACTTACGTCTACCACGCGAACCACCCGCGAGGACGGGTCGCGGCCAAGGCCGTCCAGCGCATCGTTGACTGGTTCTGCAACGGCTCGATCGACGAGGTTCTGGTCGGCATGGTCGACAGCGCGATGCTTGACCAGCGGCAATTGCGGATGCTTGCCGACAAGATCGCGCAGGCCAAGCGAGCGAAGAAATGATCTTGGCGCTGGTGGGCGAATCGGCGCTGCGTTTGCTTGCGCTCGGCGCGGTCGTGTGGCTCGCGCTCAAGCTTCTTCGGGTGCGCAACCCGCACGTTGAAATGACCGCATGGACGGTGGTGCTGCTCGCGTCACTGGCGATGCCGGCGCTCATGCGCTCGGTGACGCTGCCCATTCCGGCCGGCCCATCGCCAGTGCAATGGGCGCAGCTGATACCGGCTTCCGCGGGCCTGCCGTTCGAGGCGGTGGCCTCCGGGCCGGCAATGCCTTCGCCGCGGGAAGCCGCAAGCTTTCCGGCGCCGCCCGCGGCGCCCCAGCCGAGCGCGGGCGATCGCCGGCCCGCCACGGCGCTCGCGGCCGTCGACTGGCGGACCGCGGCGACGACCATCTATCTCGCGGTGGCCGCGACCTTGCTGCTGCGGCTGGTTTTGGGGCTGGCGCTGACTTGGCGTCTCGCCCGGCGCGCGCCGCGACTTCCCGCCAGCCGGAGCGGCGGGGCAGACCTGCGCGTCAGTGCGGCCATTAGCGTGCCGGTGACATTCGGATCGACCATCCTGCTGCCGCCCGAATACGTCTACTGGAGCGGCGCAAAGCGGCGGGCGGTGTTGGCGCACGAAGGGGCGCACGTCGCGCACCGTCATTGTTATCTGCTGCTCCTGGCGGTGATCAATCGCGCGATGTTCTGGTTCAGCCCGTTCGCTTGGTGGCAGCTCGGCCGTCTCGCCGACCTGGCGGAAACCATCAGCGACGAGGCGGCCATCGAAGCGCTCGCGGACCGGACATCCTACGCTGATATCCTGCTCGAGGTGGCGAGCGAAGGACGCCATGCCCCGGCCGGCCTCGCCATGGCGCGGCCGAGAACAGTAAGGCGCAGGGTGGAGCGCATCCTCAGCGCGCCCGCCGCTCCGGCCGGTCTGGACTGGCGCAAGCGCTCGCTGATCGTGATCGCGCTCCTCCCCCTGATCGCGGTCTGCGCCGCCGGCATGGTGCGCGCCGTCGCCACCGCAGAGCCCTCCCCCGCCGCGCTCGCCGCGGGCACATCGGCGCTGAGCCCCGACGGAGCCTCCAGCCAGAAGACGGTGCCCGAGCGGGAGCGAGCGCAAACCGCCGCAGTGCGCTTCGAGGATTACGTCGGCTATTACCAGCTCAATCAGTGGCGCGTGTTCACCGTGAGCCGCAGCGACGACCAGCTGTTCGCGCAGCTGACCGGACAACGCAAGCTTCCGTTGCAGCCCGCAAGCGACGGCGAGTTCGTCTATGGCTCCTCGGCGGTGCGGATCGCCTTCGTTGCCGATGCCCAGGGGCGGCCGAACACGCTCGTTCTCCAGCGCGACGGCCGCAAGTGGCTGTCGGCGCGCGTGGACGAAGCCAAGGCGAGATCGGTTGAAGGTATCTTCGCATGGCAGATCGCGTCCGCGCCCGACCGCTTCCGCGATCAGTTGCCGGCGTCGGGAAGCAGAGAGGCGGTGCTGCGCAGCATCGCGGAATTGCAGGCCGGCACGCCCGATTACGCGCGCATGAGCCCGCCGCTGGCGGAGGCGATAGTCCGGCACCTGCCGCCGCTCCACAGCATGCTGACGGCGCTGGGCTCGGTCGAATCGATCTTCTTCCGCGGGGTGGGTCCCGGCGGCTACGACATCTACGGCGCCAAGTTTGCCAACGGCTTCGCCGAATTCCGGCTGCTCATCGCGTCCGACGGCACGATCGAAGACGTCGTGTTCCGTCCCGATGGCGACGATACGCCGGGAGGCGTCGCGGACTGCGCTGACGAAGGGTCGTTGCGGTCCTTGCCCGACACGGCGCCGATCCGACTGCTGCTGTTCAACGACAGCGGAGCGGACATCCACTTGCTGAGCGTGGATTATGCCGGGCACCGCACGCGCCACGACACGATCGGCAATGAGCGGTCCGGCTCAGTGCTGACCAACATCGCGCATCCCTGGATCGTCACCGACCCGGCAGGGCGATGTCTCGAGATCGTATGGCCCGGCCAACGCACGCGTTTCCTGGCGGTGCAGTCGGTGCCAGCGGGCGATCAGCCGGACGGCTTGGTGGCGCCGCGCCGCACGCCAACCGCGGGCAGCGAGGAGGCGTTGCGCCGCTACATCGGGTCACTGGAACGCGGCCAGCCCGACTACGATCAGTTGACTCCGGAAGTGGCGGGGGAAACGCGTCGGCACCTGCTGCTCAACCAGGCGATCCTGGCCAGACTCGGCCCGTTGCGCGCCATGTCGTTTCGCGCTGTCTCGCCGCTCGGCAGCGACGTCTACATGGCGCGTTTCGCCAACGGTACCGCCGAATGGCGGATCGGACTGGTCAAGGACGGCCGCATCGGTCGGATCGCGCTCGGCCCGCAATACTAGCCCCGCTTCGCCGATCTCCCAATCCGCGGATCGCGGGTACCGTTGCGGGGCGGCAAGTATTCCGTTGCACAGGACGCCACCGACCGTCTTCCTTCTCTGGGCCGCGCGACTGGGGAAGCCTTGCACCGGATCCGGGCATGTGCTACAGCTTGTAGCAGTACTCCTCGTACTCAGCTTGCTCGCTCGTGAAGCGAGGTGACCGGCTCTCAGACCAGCGGCGGTGCGCCATGACATCCGACCAGCGGAGGCGAGAGGCGGCCTTGGCCCTGCATCGGTTCGGCTTGGGGCCGCGCCCGGGCTCGATCGCGGCGATCGCATCGGATCCGCGCGGCGCGGTCATCGCCGAGCTTGATAGACCCGGTGCCGGCCGCATCGACAATCCCGCGCTAATGACCAGTGCGCAGGCCGCCCGCGCCGCCTTCGAAGCGCGCGCGGCGCGCCAAGCGCAGAAGATCGTCGCCCAGCGCGCCGAGAAGGAGGCCGAACAGCTCAAAGCTGAGGGCGGGAGCGAACAGGCCGCTCGGAGCATGGAGCCCAGCAAGCCTGCAGCGGCGCAAGCCGAGCAAGTTCCGCCAGTGGAGCGCCAAATCTTCCTGCAAGAGGTCAGGGCCAAGCTCGATGCCGCACTACTGGCCGAGATCGGCTTTGCGGAGCGTCTGGTCTGGTTCTGGTCGAATCATTTCTGCGTGTCCGGCGACAAGGTGCCCAACATGCTGGGCGGCTACGAGCGCGAAGCCATCAGGCCACATATCCTGGGGCACTTCGCCGATATGCTGCTCGCGGTCGAGGGCCATCCGGCGATGCTGGTCTATCTCGACAATTTCGTCTCCATCGGGCCCAACTCGGTGGCGGGCATCAATCGCACGCGCGGCCGCAACGAGAATCTCGCGCGCGAGATTCTGGAGTTGCACACGCTCGGGGTACGCACCGGCTACAGCCAGGACGATGTCGTCCGCTTCGCCAACGTTCTCACCGGATGGACGATCATTTCGGCCAATGACAATCCCGAGCACGGCGCCGAGTTCATCTTCAATCGACGCCTGCACGAGCCGGGTCCTCAGCAGGTCATCGGCAAGACCTATGCCGACGACGGTGTCGGACAGGGTCGCGCGGTGCTCATGGATCTCGCACGCCATCCCGCCACCGCGACGCATATCGCCGGCAAGCTGGCCCGCCATTTCATCGCCGACGAGCCCCCGCCGGCGCTGATCGAACGCCTGGCGGCGATCTTTCGCGAGAGTGACGGCGATCTCAAGGAGCTTGCCAAGGGATTGCTCGCCGCTCCCGAGGCCTGGGCTCCCGAGCAGGCCAAGCTCAGGCGGCCGAGCGAATGGGTGGTGGCGATGGTGCGTGCGAGCGGCGGGCGCGGCGATCCCGAGCGGTTCGCGCGCGGCCAGGCGCTCCTGGGGGAGCCGATGTGGCGTCCTCCGTCCCCCAAGGGCTTCGCCGATGACGAGGGAGCCTGGATCGACACCATGGGCCAGCGGCTCGACATCGCCAACAACTTCGCCGAGCGCGTCGCCGGGCGCCTCGACCCTCAGGAGCTGCTCGAGACCGCGCTCGGACCGCTCGCTTCCAACGAAACGCGCGAGGCGGTCGCGCGCGCTGAAAGCCGCCAGCAAGGCCTGACGCTCGCGTTCATGGCGCCGGAATTCCAACGGAGGTGATCATGTCGCTCCACCATTCGCCGACGCGGCGCGAGATGGTGCTCGGCTCCGGCGCGCTTTTCGCCTGGGCTTACGCGCCCAAGCTGGCGCGCGCCGAAGGCCGCGATCCGCGCATGCTCGTCATTGTGCTGCGCGGCGCGCTCGACGGACTCGGGGTGGTCGCGCCGGTCGGCGATCCCGACTGGATGAGCCTGCGCGGCGACCGAGCCCTGGTGCTTGACGGCAAGACCCCGGCATTGCCGCTCGATTCGTTCTTCGCGCTCAATCCGGCGATGCCCAACCTGCATCGGCTCTATCAGGCGCGGCAGGCCATCATTGTTCATGCAACTGCCACGCCCTATCGCGAGCGCTCGCATTTCGACGGCCAGGACGTGCTCGAGAGCGGATTTTCCAGGCCCGGCTCCACCGACAGTGGCTGGCTCAATCGCGCGCTGTCCTCGCTCGCAGCGGATGGACGGGTCAATCCTCGCGGCAGCCGAGCCTTCGCTGTCGGGCCGGTGACGCCGCTCGTGGTGCGCGGGAGCGCCCCGATCATGTCGTGGGTGCCGCAACGACTGCTTCCCGCCAGCGACGACACCCAGATGCGCCTGCTGGACCTCTATCGCCACACCGACGCCAAGCTGGCCCGGGCGTTCGAGGGCCGCCGGGACCTCACGACGCTGGCGCGGGGCGCCGGAATGACCGCGATGAGCCCGCGGCCGGCCGAACCCGCGGCGATGGGCATCGCTCGCGTGCGTGAATACGCCGCCAATGTCGCGAGCGCGGCGGCGACCTATCTGGCGCAACCCGATGGCCCGCGCGTGGGCGCCGCGGGCTTCGTGGGCTGGGATACCCATATCAACGAAGGCGCCGCAGGCGGACAGCTGGCTGCGCTGCTCGGCGCGCTCGACGGCGCCATCGCCGCAATCGAGAAAAGCATGGGCAGCGCCTGGAGCGAGACCGTGGTCGCGATTGTCACCGAGTTCGGTCGCACCGCCCGCATCAACGGGACGGACGGCACCGATCACGGCACCGCCACGATTGCCGCGCTGGTGGGCGGCGCGCTCAAGGGCGGACGCGTGATTGCCGACTGGCCCGGCATCAAGGCCGCAGATCTCCATGAAGGCCGCGACCTCAAGCCCACGATCGACTTGCGCGCGGTGCTCAAGGGCGTGCTGCAGGACCATCTGCGCGTCGACCAGCGGGCGCTCACCGCGACCGTTTTTCCGGGCAGCGGCGATGTGAAAGCGATCGAGGGGCTGGTCGGGTAAATCTGCTCGGCCCCGTGGCCGCCGAAATTTCGCCGCCGTAGCCTGGGCTGGCACGCCAAAGGCGGCAGCGGTCGTTGCAGGACGGCGTTTCAAGTGGTTTTGAGACGCCGTCCTGCTTTCTTCATGGCTTCTGCTCGCGTCCGGACTTGCGCAGGCGTCGCAGGCCTTGCACAAGCCTCGGTGGGCACCGGTCAGCCGATGCTCGATCGCGGCGAGGCTTTGGAAGACCTCAAGCAGCCTTCCGCAGCGATGGGGCGAGGTCGAAGCGATCGAGGTTCATGACCTTGTTCCAGGCCGCGGCGAAGTCTTTCACGAACTTCTCCTTGGAGTCCGCGCACGCATAGACTTCCGCAAGCGCGCGCAGTTGCGAGTGCGAGCCGAAGATCAAGTCGACACGCGTCCCTGTCCACTTGAGTTCGTTGGTCTTGCGGTCGCGCCCTTCGTACACGCCTTCGGAGCCGGCGGACGGCTGCCATTGCGTGCCCATGTCGAGCAGGTTGACGAAGAAATCGTTGGTCAGCGTCTCGGGCTTCTTGGTGAAGGCGCCGTGCTTGGACTGCCCGGCGTTTGCGCCCAGCACGCGCAGGCCGCCGACGAGAACCGTCATCTCGGGCGCGGTCAACGTCAGCAATTGTGCCCGGTCCACCAACGCTTCCTCCGGCAACATCAGTGGCTTGCCGCGGAGATAGTTGCGGAAGCCGTCAGCAACCGGTTCGAGCGGCGCAAACGACTGCACGTCGGTCTGCTCCTGCGATGCGTCCATGCGCCCCGGCGTGAAGCGGACCTTCACGTCGTGGCCTGCGGCCTTCGCGGCTTTCTCGATTGCGGCGCAGCCGCCGAGAACGATCAAATCGGCAAGCGAAACTTTCTTGCCGCCGGCGGCCGACGCGTTGAACTCCTTCTGGATCGCTTCGAGCTTCTGAAGCACCGTCGCGAGTTGCTTCGGCTCGTTGACCTCCCAGTCCTTTTGCGGCGCAAGACGAATGCGCGCACCGTTCGCGCCGCCGCGCTTGTCGGAGCCGCGGAACGATGAGGCCGACGCCCAAGCGGCGGAAACCAGCTGCGATACGGACAGCCCGGAGGCCAGGATCTTGGCCTTCAGAGCCGCAATGTCCTGCTCCCCGATCAGTGGATGGTTCACCGCCGGGATCGGGTCCTGCCAGATCAGCGTCTCCTTCGGCACAAGCGGGCCGAGATAGCGCGCGATCGGTCCCATGTCGCGATGCGTCAGCTTGAACCAAGCCCGGGCAAAGGCGTCGGCGAACTCGTCCGGATGCTCGTAGAAGCGCCGCGAGATCTTCTCGTAGGCCGGGTCGAGCCGTAGCGAAAGGTCGGTGGTCAGCATGGTCGGCACATGTTTCTTCGACGAATCGAAGGCGTCCGGGATCGTGGCGGCGGCGCCTTTCGCCTTCCACTGGTACGCACCAGCCGGGCTTTTCGTCAGCTCCCATTCATTGTTGAACAGGTTGTCGAAGAAGTGGTTGCTCCACCTCGTCGGCGTCTGCGACCAGGTGACCTCGGGGCCGCCGGTGATGGCGTCAGCGCCGAAGCCGGTTCCATACCTGCTCTTCCAGCCGAGACCCTGGTCCTCGACGGCGGCGGCTTCCGGCACTGGGCCCATCAGCGACGGATCGCCTGCACCGTGGGTCTTGCCGAAGGTGTGGCCGCCGGCAATGAGCGCGACGGTTTCCTCGTCGTTCATCGCCATGCGGAAGAATGTCTCGCGGATGTCCTTGGTCGCCGCGACCGGATCGGGCTTGCCGTTCGGTCCTTCCGGGTTGACGTATATGAGGCCCATCTGCACCGCGCCGAGCGGATTCTGCAGTTCACGTTCGCCGCTGTAGCGTTCATCCCCGAGCCACGTCCCCTCGGGACCCCAGTAGAGCTCTTCCGGCTCCCACACGTCGGCGCGGCCGCCGGCAAAACCGAATGTCTTGAAGCCCATCGACTCCAGCGCGACGTTGCCGGCGAGAACCATGAGGTCGGCCCAGGAGATTTTCCGGCCGTACTTCTGCTTGATCGGCCACAGCAGCCGGCGCGCCTTGTCGAGATTCGCGTTGTCCGGCCAACTGTTGAGGGGGGCGAAGCGCTGCTGGCCGGAGCCGGCGCCGCCGCGGCCGTCGGCGATGCGGTAGGTGCCCGCGCTGTGCCACGCCATGCGGATGAACAGCCCCCCGTAATGGCCGAAGTCGGCCGGCCACCAGGGCTGCGAGTCCGTCATCAAGGCTTGCAGGTCCTTGATCACGGCATTCAGGTCGAGGCTCTTGAATTCCTTGGCGTAGTCGAACGCCTCGCCCATGGGATCGGACAGGCTCGAATGCTGGTGCAGAACCTGAAGGTCCAGCACGTCCGGCCACCAGTCCCGGTTTCTGTGTCCGCGGGTCCCGCCCGTGAACGGGCACTTGGTCTTGTCATCCATCGTTACCTCCTGAACTCTTTCCCTGAACTGTTTCGGCTCCTCGGGCGGTAGGTTACCCAAAGCCTCCCATCAGGGGAAATCGGATTTAATGTTCTTGCGATAAGACATCCTGATGAAAAGCATGGCTGCCCCTGTTGGGTCTGGGTTGCCGGTATTCTTCAGCGGTCAGCCCGGTTGCGGCAGCACCGTCTGCACGACCAAGCCGCGGGCGCGAGCGTCGACAACGCCGAGCGCTCGCAACGCGAACAGGGCGAGGCTCTGCACCTGCGCTCGCGCCACCGTCGCTTCCGGCGCGGCGGCAGGCGGGCGCGGGCCGACCACTCCGGCACTCAGGGCCCCTATCAGGGCGGAGGCCGCCATCGCGGCATCCTGATCCGGAAGACGTCCGGCGGCGATCGCGTTGCGGATGAGCTCGTCAAATCGCGCGGCGAGCGCCGCCCGGTAGGCGTTGCGGACGACCGCGGGCTGCGCCCCATCGGCGATCAGCGCGATGGCGAGGCGAGGCGAGGCCACCGCCCGCGCCGTGAAAATAGTCACGGCCGCCGCCAATGCAGAGAGGGGCCCCGGCGCGGCTCTCGCCGCCCGCTCGATGGCGGCCATCTCGCGCTCGCCAAGCGCCGCCAGGGCGGCGGCGACCAGCTCGGTCTTGGAGGGAAAATAGCGATACACTGTGCCGGCGGCGATCCCGGCACGCGCGGCAACCTCGACGATTTGCACCGCTGCCAAGCCCTCCTCGACCACGGTCTCGCACGCCGCCGCCACGATTGCTGCCCGGCGGGCGGCAAGCCTGCGGGCGACGTTCTCGGTCCGTCGATAAGCCATGACGAATCAACCTCGCAAGAACAAATGAACCATGGTTCACAGCGGGGCAACGACGTTGGATGGCCGCACCGGCCAGCAGATGGTATCGTCTCGCCGCAGGCGAGAGCCCTAGCCAAGTGAGGGAAGACCAATGCGTGCATCGCAATGGCTGCCGGCGTTGGCCGTCCTGCTCATGACCGTGACAGCGCAAGGCGCCGAGCCGGTGCGGATCCGAGCGAGTTGGATCGTGGCGCCGTCAGACTGGACGCCGCTGCTGCCGGAAAAGCCCGAGCTGATGATGCACAACGGCAAAAGCTATCTGTTCGAGCCGATGCGCTTCCAGGGCACGCCCGCCGTCATCACCGCGCTCGCCAACGACGAGGTCGAGCTCGGCAACTTGGCCTTCTCCTCGCTCGGGCTCGCGATCGAGAACGCGGGTCTCGACGATCTGCGCATCGTCGGCGATCAGTTCAAGGACGGCAGCGAAGGACACTACAGCAACCAGTTCTTCGTGCTCAAAGATAGTGCGATCCGCAAGGTCGAGGACCTCAAGGGCAAGGTCGTCGCCACCAACGCGGCCGGTAGCGCGGTCGACATCGCCATGCGCGCCATGCTGCGCAAGCATGGGCTCGAGGACAAGCGCGACTACACGGTGGTGGAGGCGCCGTTCCCCACCATGAAGGCGATGCTCGCGCAGAAGAAGGCTGATCTCGCCTCGTTCGTGGCGCCGTTCGCGTTCGACCCGGGTCTCCAGGAGATCGCCCGGCCGCTGTTCAGCCAGCGCGACGCGCTCGGCCCGACCCAGATGATCGTATGGGTCGCACGCGCCGGCTTCCTGCAAAAGAACCGCGCGGCCATGCTCGATTTCTTCGAGGATTCCGTGCGGGTGGTGCGCTGGTATCTCGACCCCAAGAATCACGACCAGGCCGTGCAAATCGCGGCCCGGATCACCAAGCTGCGCCCGGAACTGTTCGCGAGCTGGCTGTTCACCAACAGGGAATATGCGCGCAGCCCCGACCTCCTGCCCGACTTGGGCGCGCTGCAGTCCAACATCGACGTGCAGCGCGAACTGGGATTCCTCAAGCGCCCCCTCGATGTGAACAAATACGCCGATCTGAGCCTGGTGCGGGAGGCGGCGCGGCGCATCAAACAATGACCTCGCGCGCGACCCATACGCGCTGTCATGCCGGCGCGAACGGGCACCCCCGTAAACGCGGAATTTCGCGACTAGGTAGCGCGAGACGCGGATTGCCCGATCACGCACTCGCGCAGATGATCGACGGCGGCGCACATTGATCGAGGAGATGAGCTAATGCCGGCCACGGCACCCGCAGTCGCTCGGACCGCCAAGTCGAACGTCGCGCCAGCGGAATGGGAGCAGCGCGTGAATCTCGCGGCTTGCTACCGCCTGGTCGAGCATTTCGGCTGGACCGACTTGATCTACACCCACATTTCCGCGCGCGCACCGGGCGAGCACGGGCATTTCCTGCTCAACCGTTTCGGATTGCTGTTCGACGAGGTGACGGCGTCGAACCTGATCAAGGTCGATCTCGACGGCAACCTCATAGATGAGCCCGATGCCCCCATGCACAAGGCCGGTTTCGTCATCCACAGCGCGATCCACGGCGGGCGCGCGGACGTCGACTGCGTAATCCATACCCATTCCAAGGCCGGCGTCGCGGTCGCCGCCATGAAGGAGGGTCTTCTTCCGCTTAGCCAGCACGCGCAGCTGTTCTACGGGCGCGTGAGCTACCACGATTACGAAGGCCTCGCGATTGACATCGATGAGCGCGAGCGGCTGGTGCGCGACCTCGGGGACAATCCGGTGATGATCCTGCGCAATCACGGCTTGCTCGCGGTCGGCGCCAGCATTCCGCTTGCGTTCAGCAATCTGTTCAATCTGCAGTTCGCGTGTGAGACGCAGGTGCTGGCGATGGCGGGGAATGGCGCGCTCAACCTCCCGCCGCCCGCAGTATCGGCGCACACAGCCAAGCTCGCCGTTGCGGCTGATGCCCCCTTCGGCACGGAATGGGCGGGCCTGCTGCGCAAGCTCGACCGGCTGGATCCGTCGTACAAGACCTGACGACGCCCTGTTGCTCTCCCAGACGCAGGGAATCACCCGCCAGCCTGCGCCTTCTCACGCGTGGCGGTGAGCGACATCGTGGGGGTGAGCGCCTCGGGATCGACCCTCAGGTGCAGGATCGCCGGCTTGCCCGACGCCTGCGCCGCCTCGAAGGCCGGAAAGAAATCGGCTGTCTTCTCCACGGTGGCGCCGTAGCCGCCGAAAGCGCGCGCATAGGCTGCGAAATCCGGGTTCTTCAGGCCGGTTGCGATGACGCGGCCGGGATAATGGCGCTCCTGGTGCATGCGAATGGTACCGTACATGCCGTTGTCGATCACGATGACGATGACCGGCAACTCATATTGCACGGCGGTGGCGAATTCCTGCCCGGTCATGAGGAAATCGCCGTCGCCGGCAAAGGCAATGACGGTGCGCTCGGGCGCCATGCGCTTCATGCCGATCGCTGCCGGCACGCCATAGCCCATCGAGCCCGAGATCGGGGCGAGCTCGCTGCCGTAGCGGCGATAGCGCGTGTAGCGGTGGACCCAAACGGAAAAATTGCCGGCACCGTTGCAGACGACCGTGTCGGGGGGGAGCTTCGTGCGTAAGCCCACGATGATCTCGCCAAGATTGACCGGGCCGGGCACCGCCGTCGGCTGATCGGTCCACGCCAGGAATTCGTCGTGTGCGGTCGCGGCCGCGCCCTGCCAGCGCAGCTCCCCCGGAGGCTGCAAGCCTTCCAACGCGGCGGCGAAGGCGGTCGGCGAAGCGTTGATCGGCAGGTGCGGCCGATAAACCCGGCCGAGCTCGTCGACGCCGGGAAAGACATGCACCAATGTCTGCCGTGGGCCCGGAATGTCGAGCAGGGTGTAGCCCTGCGAGGGCATCTCGCCCAGCCGGCCCCCCACCAGCACGATGAGATCGGCAGCCTTCACGCGGGCGAGCAGCTTGGGGTTGGGGCCGATGCCGAGGTCGCCGGCGTAGCAGGGATGCTCCGGATCAAACAGATGCGCACGGCGGAACGTAGTGGCGACCGGGATAACGAATCGTTCTGCAAACCGCGCAACCCCGGCGCAGGCCGTCTGCGACCAGCGGCTGCCGCCGAGCAGCACGACGGGGCGCTCGGCCGCCCACAAGAGTTTCTGCAGCCGGCTCATGTCGGTGGCGCCGGGCCAAGTTTCAACCGGTTCGAAGGCGGGCGCATCGGGAACGGCGACGCGCTCGAGCAGCATGTCCTCGGGCAGCGCCATCACCACCGGTCCCGGCCGGCCGCTGGTAGCGGCGTAGAAGGCGCGCGAGACGAGCTCGGGAATGCGGACGGGGTCGTCGATCTCGGTCGCCCATTTGGCGATCGATCCGAACACGGCGCGGTAGTCCAGCTCCTGGAATGCCTCGCGCTCGCGCATGTCGCGCCCAACTTGACCGACGAACAGGATCAGCGGGGTGGAATCCTGGCGCGCGATGTGCAGCCCCGCCGCCGCGTTGGTGGCGCCCGGCCCGCGCGTGACGAAGCTGATGCCGGGCCGACCGCTGGCCTTGCCCACCGCCTCCGCCATGATCGCCGCCCCGCTCTCATGCCGGCACACCGTCACTGCGATGGCGCGGTCGTGCAAGGCATCGAGCGCGGCGATGTAGCTCTCGCCCGGCACACAGAAGGTGTGGCGCACGCCGTGAACGACGAGCTGATCGATCAAAACCTCGGCGGCCGTTCTCGTGCCGTCATTGGCGCGCATGGGCGTCTCCGGAGCGTTTACGAATGCTTATAGCGCGAAGGGCGGTCCAAATCGCCTGTCACGCTACCGCCATGGCCGATTGCGCAATATCACGCCGCTGCAATTGCCCGCGGGCAACGACGTGGAGCATCTCGGCGGTGCGGGTACGGCGGTAGCGTACGCTTTTCGCAGGCTTGCGGTTATCTCACGCCCTCACGTCGCGGGCTCAACCGAGACCACCTGGAACGTGTGCATCTCGCCGTCCGCGCCCCGGATCGAGACGTATTCGCCGTTGCGAAAGGCATGGTCGCCGAAGCGATAGCCGGCCTCGTCGTCGTCCTCCACTGTCTCATCGTAATCGAAGATCCAGCGCGCGTGCTCGGCTCCGCCCGGCTTGTGCACCAGACGGCCGATCTCATCGTCCTCGCCCTCCCAGAACCTTCGCACCCTGCAATGCTCGCGGTGTTTGCGCCAAAGCTCGACATCAATGCGCCCGTCGGGCCCGAGCGGAGCCGCGAACTCATAGCCGTGCTTGTCCGAGCCCTGGGGAAATTCCTTGGAGCGGGCGAGATTGAGCCGGATGCGCTTGAGCGCGTGCGGCAATTGGGTCATGACGGGCCTCCTTGGGCTTACGTGCAAGGCTAGCACAATGAACGGATCGCGGTGCTGCGGGGTTGACATGGCTCAATGCCCGGCGAGATGCGGCGGTCGCGGGGTGGACCGTGGCAGGGAACCGCGACGGACATGACTGCGAGCGAATCCCAAGAACCGGTCTTCGCGCTGCTCGCCAATCCCGCGACCTACGGCGGTGCCGAGGTCAAGCGTATCGACACCCATGCCGCATCGGTGTTCCTGGCCGGCGACCGTGCCTTCAAGGTCAAGCGGGCGGTGCGCTTTCCGTTCCTCGACTACTCCACGCTCGAGCGGCGCAAACTCGCCTGCGAGACCGAGCTCGAGGTCAATCGGCCGTTCGCTCCGGAAATTTATCGGCGCGTGGTGGCGATCACGCGCGAGACCGACGGCCGCTTGGCGCTCGTCGGCGCCGGCACCCCGGTGGAATGGGCGGTGGAAATGCGCCGCTTCGACGAGCGCGCGACCCTCGATCGGCTGGCGGATGCCGGCAAGGTCGATCCGGCGCTGGCGGATGCGCTCGGGCGAGCGGTCGCGGACGCGCATGCCGCCGCTCCCAGGCTCGAGGCGAAGGCGTGGATTAAAGCGCTCGCGAGCTACATCGAAGAGCACGTCGCCGCGTTCGCCGAAATGCCCGAGCTCTTCCCTCCGGAGGAGAGCGACGCGCTGGCGCGCGCCGGCCGCGCCGCCTATGCGCGCATTCAGCCGCTCCTCGTCGAGCGCGCGCGCAGGGGCCTGGTGCGCCGCGTTCACGGTGATCTCCATCTCGGCAACATTGTTCTGCTCGAAGGCCGGCCGGTGCTGTTCGATGCCATCGAGTTCAGTCCGCTGATCGCCTCAGGCGACGTGCTCTATGACTTGGCATTCCTGCTCATGGATCTCACCGAGCGCGACCTCAAAGCCGCCGCCAATATCGTGCTCAATCGCTATCTCTTGGCGAGCAAGCGGGTAGAGGATCTCGACGCCCTGGCGACGCTGCCGTTCTTCCTGTCGATGCGGGCGGCCATCCGCGCCAAAGTGACGGCGGCGCGGCTCAAGCAGCCGGAGGCGAAACCGCCGACCGGGACGGCGGCCGTCGCGCGCAAATATTTCGATTTTGCGCGGCGCGTATTGTCACCCTCGCCGGCGCTGTTGATCGCGGTGGGCGGCCTCTCCGGGACCGGGAAGTCGGCGCTGGCACGCGCGCTGGCGCCGGAGATCGGAGCGGTGCCGGGGGCGCTGGTGCTGCGCTCGGACATCGAGCGCAAGACGCTGTTCGGAAAGGGAGAGGAGGAGCAGCTTCCGGAGCAGGCCTATTCGCCGGCGGTCGGCGCCCGCGTCTACGCCACCATCGCCGACAAGGCGCGCCGCGCGCTCGCTGCCGGGCACTCGGCAATAGTCGACGCCGTGTTCGCGCGACCGCAGGAGCGGGCACTGATGGCGCAGTCCGCGCAGGCGCTCGGCGTGCCGTTCCATGGACTCTTTCTTGAGGCCGACCTCGCCACGCGCCTTGCGCGGGTGGGCGGCCGCGGCCGCGACGCCTCCGATGCCGACGCGGCGGTAGCACGGGAGCAGGAAAGCTACGAGCTCGGCGCGCTGGACTGGACCCGCGTCGACGCCTGCGGCACGCCGGAGGACACGCTCGCGCGAGCGCGGGCCGCGTTCGCGCCGCCATAGCTATAGCTAGAGCCCGAGATAAGCGCGGCGAATCTCGGGTGTTGCGGCCACCTCGGCGGCGGGGCCCTGCGCGAACGGCCGCCCTTCGGCGATCACGTAGGCGTAATCGCTGAGGGCGAGGGCGAGGTGGACGTTCTGCTCCACCAACAGCACGGTCACGCCGCTGGCCCTGAGCGTCCTGAGCGTTCCGACGAGCTGCTGCACCACCACGGGGGCAAGCCCGAGCGAAAGCTCGTCGATCATGAGGACTTCCGGCACCGACATCAGGCCGCGGCCGATCGCCAGCATCTGCTGCTCGCCGCCGGAGAAGGTGCCGGCCTTCTGCCGGCGGCGTTCCTTCAAACGCGGAAAAAGCTCATAGACCTGATCCATCTGGCTGCCGAAACGCCCGCGCGCGCGCCCAGAATAGGCGCCCATTTCCAAATTTTCCTCCGCACTCATGTCATTGAAGAGCTGTCGTCCTTCCGGCACCAGCACGAGCCCGCGCGCGGCCTTGGCATGGGCACTCAGCCGCGTCACGTCCTCGCCGTTGAACACGATCCGGCCGGCGCGTGGCCGGATGCTGCCGGTGATGGCGCGCAACGTCGTGGTCTTGCCGGCGCCGTTCGCACCCACCAGCGTGGTCATCGTTCCGCGGCCAACGGCGAGCGAGACGCCCCATAGCACCTGGACATCGTCATAGCCGGCCTCGAGGCCTTCGACCGAGAGCAAGGGCGACGTGTCGGTCATCAGCTCTTGCCTGCCTCTTGCATGAGGCGCGCATCACCCAGATAGGCGGTAATGACTGAGGGGTCATTCGCCACCTGACTTGGCGTTCCTTCCGCCAGCTTGGTGCCCAGGCTCAGGACCACAATTCGATCTGAGAGGCTCATGATCGCACGCATCACGTGCTCGATCATGAGGATGGCGACGCCGCGGCCGCGAATCCGGCGCAATATGTCGATCATGCGCTCGGTCTCGGTCGGATTGAGCCCCGCCAGCACTTCATCAAGAAGAAGGAGATAGGGCCGTGCGCTCAGCGCGCGCGCGAGCTCCAGCCGTTTCTTGCCCGCCGTGGTCAGCTGTCCCGCGATGGTGTCGGCCTGATCGGCGAGCCCGACCTCGTCCACGACCTCGCGGGCGACGGCGCCCGCCGCGGTCAGCGGCAGGTTCTCCCGTCCGAAGCACGCACCGACGGTGCAATTTTCGAGTACGCTCAGGCCGGCGAGAGGCTGAACGATCTGGTGCGCGCGGGCGACGCCATGCTTGGCGACACGATAGGGGGGCTCGCCGGTGATTTCGGTTCCGCGCAGAACGATGCGGCCGCCGTCGGGCCGGAACACCCCGTTGATGAGGTTGAAAACGGTCGACTTGCCGGCGCCGTTTGGTCCGATCAGGCCGAGGATTTCACCTTCGCGGACCGCGAAGCTCAGGTTCTGTACGGCCTGCACTCCGCCGAAGTGCTTCGACAGGTCGATGACTTCGAGCAACGGAGTCATTCGAGCCATCTCCTGGTCACCGGCCAGCGACGGTGAACAAGACCGACGAGCCCACCGGGAGCGAACATCACGATGACGAGCAGCAGGATGCCGGCGATGACGAGCTGAAAGTGCGAGAAGGATTCGGCCGTTAGCAGGATGCCGCGCATCTCCTCGTAGACGAACGCGCCGATGGCCGGACCGATAATCGTGCCCTGGCCGCCGAGCATGACCATCACGATTGCCTCGACCGAGAGTCCGAGATTGAACGCGCTGTTGGGCTCGATGATGCCGGTCTTGAAAAAATAGAGGCCGCCGGCGACCGCCGGCAGGAAGCCGGATGTGGAGTAGACGAGCGATTTGTACAGCGGCGTCGGCACCCCGAGCGTCGCCGCCGCATCCTCGTTCTGCCCGATCGCGAGCAATCCGAGGCCGAATTTCGAATTCTTGATCGCGTAGCTCAGAAACAGGGACGCCGCCATGACCACGATGACGAGAAGGTAAGTGGTCCATAGCGCCTGCATCGGCCCTCCCAGCGGCGTGTAGGCCTCCAGCGAGAGATAGATCCCGGTGGCGCCGCCCCAGGGCTCGAAATTGGTGACCAGCTGCTTGATCGCCTCGCTGACGCCGATGGTCGCGAGCGCGAAGAAGGCGCCGCGCAGACGCAGGATGCCGAGGCCGAACAGCAGCGCCAGCACGCTGACGAAAATGCCGCCCGCGAGCGCCGCCGGCAGCAGCGGCCAGGACCACTCGCTCACCAGATATACGCAGACGTAGCCGCCCAGACCGAAGAAGACGATGTTACCGAAATTGACGTAGCCGGCGTAGCCAATCATCAAATTGAGATTGCTCGCCAGGATGACATAGATGGCTGCAAGCAGGAGGCTTTCGCGCAACTGCACGTCGTCTCCGAAATATGGAATAAGCGCGAACGCCAGCGCCACGATCGCGATCAGCCAGGGAAACGGACGACGCCACACGGGTCATGCTTTCGACAGGGCGAAGATACCGCGCGGAAAGACGATCAGGCACAGGACGAACAACCCGAACTCGATGATCGGTATCCAGCTCACCGGCATGAAGGGAGTGGCCAGCCCCTCGACCAGTCCAAGCGCGATGCCGCCCAGCAGCGCGCCGGCCGGGTTGCCGAGCCCGCCCAATACCGTCACGACGAAGCTCTTGAGCTGGTAGGCCTCACCGGAGAGCACCGTGAACGGAAACATCGTCGCGATCAGAGTTCCGGACACCGCCGCGAGCGCAACGCCAAGCCCGAACGCCGCAGCGAGAATCCGCGTGGTCGGGATGCCGGAGAGCTCGGCCGCCTCGCGGTTGCCGGCAACCGCGCGGATCGCCTTGCCGACCCGGGTATGGTAGAGCAGCAGATAAAGCAGGCCGGCGATCACGGCCGCGAGCAGCGCGGCCATCAGATGCGTGCCGGTGAAGGTGTAGTCGCGCCAGCTCACGCCCGGGAGCGAGACCGGGACATTGTAGGGGCTCGTGCTCCACAGCGCGGTTCCGAGCCCGACCAACACCATGTTGACGGCGAAGGTTGCGAGCAGGCTCATCAGCTCGGGCTGGCCGATGATGCGATGCACCGCGATCCAGTACAGTGCCACGCCGAGCACGAACCCGAGCGTGATGACGACCGGCACTGCGCCGTAGGGAGGAAGCCCGAGCCCAGTCGCCAGAAAATAGAGCGCGAACATGCCGAGCACGATGATGATGCCATGGGCCAGATTGATCACCTTCATGACGCCCCAGATCAGGGTGAGCCCCATGGCCGCGAGTCCGTACACCGCGCCGATCAGCACGCCATCGATCACCGAGGCCAGGATGACGATCATGTTGCGGGCCGCGCGAGAGCAGCGGGGTTTCCGCCCGCTGCTTCATTGCGGTGCATTAAAATCAACGTAGGCCGCAATGCCCCGCATCAATAGATGATGTCCGCCGTCTTCGCGGCATTGGGCCAGATCACTTCCTTGACGAGCTTTCCGTTTTTGCGCTGCCACTGCGCCAGCACCATTTCGTGCCCGATCTGCAGACCATGCTCCTTCGGCTCGGTCGAGAATTTCGTGCGGCCGAACATGGTCGTCACGTCCATCTTGTTGAGCGCGGCGGCGACCTGCGCGGGCTCGGTCGAGCCGGCCTGCTCAATCGCATGCTGCAGGATCAATCCGGCGGCGAACCCGCCGGCCGCATGATAGCCCGGCTCGATCTTGAACTTGTCGCTGAACGCCTTGGTAAACGCCTCGGCCGTGGGGCCAAAGTCGGGCTTGAACTTGACCTGCGGCTCCCACTGCGAGGGGACCGAAATGCCGACCGCCGCGTCCCCGAGCGTGGCGAAGTTCGGGCTGTCGGGGGCAACGAGCAGCGTGACCCACTTGAGCCCCGCCTTCTGGTCGTGCAGCTGGCGGGCCAGCGTGGCGCCATCGGCATAATGGCCCCCGCCGAGCAGTGCATCCGCTTTCGAGGCGATCACCTTATTGATGATGGGCCCGAAGTCGGTCGTGCCGGAGCTGTAGGACTCATCGAGCGCGAGCGTCATCCCGTCGCGCTTGGCGAGTTCCCGGACCGCCTGAGCAACCGCTTTGGAGAACGGGTCGTCCTCGTAGACAAACGCGATCTGCGCCTTCGGGTTCTTCGCCTTGAGCGCCAGCAGAGCGCCGGCGAGATACTGTCCGGCGGGCGAGTAGATCTGGAACAGGTTCTTGTTGCCGAGCTTGTAGGTCTTTTCCTCGGCGGCACCGGTCGTGATCATGACCTTGCCGTACTGCTCGGACACGATCGCGGCGCTTGCCACCAGGCCGGAGGAGTATGGGCTGAACAGGAACTGTGCCTTGTCCTGCGCGATCAGCCGCGTGTAGAGCTGCTGCACCCGCGCGTTCTGCGACTCGTCGTCGTAGGTGACGAAGTCGACCTTGTTCTGCTTGCCGCCGGCCTTGATGCCGCCGGCCGCGTTCACCTGGTCGCGCCAGAGCTCGAAGCCGCGCATTTGCGCGACCGAGTCGTTGTTGAGCTTGCCGGTCTGCGAGACCGTGAAGCCGATCTTGAGGGCGTCGTCGGCAAGCGCCGGCGTTGCGCCAATCAGCAAGGCGGCCAACGCCATGCCGAGGATGGTTCGTTTCATCGTTTCCTCCTGAGACTGGGCTATCACCGGTCCGCGCCAGCGAATTCGGCCGACACGAGCGGTTCGGGGCACGCGGCGAGCGCCCCGCAGTTGGGTCTGCGACGAGACCGTGGTGAGGCGCTGTTTAGGCTAAAATGGGCCGATTTGCAAAAACCGGGACGAGCGAGCATCGACGCATTCGTGACTGAACCGATCGAACGATGCGAGCACGCCGTCGCCCGCCGCGCAACGCGCGAACCCGGCGGGGGCCGGTGCGCAGCGCGCGGCAAATTCCCGCATGCCGGAAGAGCCCAGCCCCGGCTGCTGTCACCCGCGTCGTCCGGGCCGACGCGGCTGCTGGGGGGCTGCGATCGCCGCTTCCGCGAGCGGTCCCGTACCGGATGCCGCAGCCACCGGCTTCGCCTTCACACGTGGAACATGTCGGGCTGGTTCTGAAATCGAGTGATGAGGGGCTCAGATGCCTTCAATCTCCGCAGGCGCCACCGCGCGCGATTGATCGAAAGTCGCATGCGCCTCGAGCCCCGCGAGATCGCCGTCGCCACCGCCGGCTTCTGCACGTTCCTCAACCTCTACTCGCCGCAGGCGTTGCTGCCCGCGCTCGCCCGCCAGTTCGGCGTCGGGGCCGCCGAGATCAGCACAATCATGACCGCCAGCGCGCTGGCGATCGCGCTGACGGCTCCGTTCACCGGCGCGCTGGCCGACGTGCTCGGAAGGAAACGGGTCATCACCGTGGCAATGCTGGCGGTGGTGGTGCCGATGGCGGGAGCGGCGTTCGCCCCCGACGTGCACGCGCTGGTCGCCTGGCGCTTCGTCCAGGGTCTGCTGCTGCCGCCCATCTTTGCGGTGACCGTGGCTTATATCGGCGACGAGTGGGCGCCGGCGCAAGTGGCCGGTGCCGCCGGCGTGTACATCGCGGGCTCAAGCCTCGGCGGATTCGCTGGCCGCTTCGTTCCCGGTGTGCTGGGCGATTTCATCGGCTGGCGCGGCGCGTTTCTGGCGCTCGCGGGACTTTCGCTTCTCGGCGCGCTCGCGGTCGCGATCTTGCTGCCGCGGGAAAAAAACTTCGTGGCCTCACTGGGCATCGGCGCCTCGGCGCGGCAGATGCTCCGCCATCTGCGCAATTCTCAGCTCGTTGCCACCTACGCGATCGGCTTCGGCGTGCTCTTCAACTTCATTGCAGTGTTCACCTACGTGAATTTCCATCTCGCGGCCCCGCCCTACAATTTTTCCTCCACCCTGCTCGGCGCAATTTTCGTAACCTACCTCGCCGGCACCGCGGTCGCGCCGACAACTGGATGGATGATCGCCAGACTCGGCCGGCTGCGCTTCATCCTCGTGGTGATCGCCGCCTGGGCATGTGGGGCGCTGCTGATGCTGGAGCCGCCGATCGCGGCGATCATCGCCGGGCTCACCTTGTGCGCGGTTTGCGGCATGCTGTGCCAGACCGTCGCGACCGGCCATGTCGCCGCCACCGCCAAGGAAGGACGCTCGTCGGCGGTCGGCCTCTATGTCACCTCGTTTTACATCGGCGGCAGCATGGGTGCCTTTCTGCCCGGTCTCGCCTGGGACCGGGGCGGATGGCCGGCGTCTATCGGCATGGTCTTGGCCATGCTCGCGATCATGGCAACTGTGGTGGCGCTGGCTTATCGCGAGGGCGCGGCCTGAGACGACGACGCCTGCCATGGCCATGCGGCGACGGCGCGCTCGGCGAGATGATCCAAAGGGCCTGCACCTTTGCGGGATCATGCTCTAGGCTCTCGCGCCGGCACTGGATTCGAGGGGAGAAGGAATGACGAAGCCGACTCAACGCCAGCTCGAGTTTCTGCAGTCGATCGATACGCCCACCGTCTGCAACCTGATTGAGATCGTCGCGCCCGAGCGGCGCGGCGGCGGCTATACCGTCAGGCATCTACACTGCCCGTTCCCCGAGCTTGCGCCGATCGTCGGCTTCGCGCGCACGGTGACGTTCAAGGGCAAGGACGCGGTGCCGCTCGGCCAGGCCGGCTACATGCAGAAACGGCTCGACTATCTCGACTATGTCGCGGCCGAGCCGCGGCCCAGCATCATGATCATGGAAGACGTCGATGGCGAGCACGTAGGCTACGGCGCGTTCTGGGGCGAGGTGCAGTCGAACATCCACAGGGCGCTCGGCTGCCTCGGGGTCGTCACCAACGGCTCGGTCCGCGATATTCCAATGATCGCGCCCGGTTTCCAGATGCTGGCCGGCTCGATCGTGCCGTCGCACGCCTATGTTCACGTCGTCGACTTCGGCATCGACGTGAACGTGCACGGCATGGCGGTCAGGAGCGGCGATCTCGTGCACGCCGATCGCCATGGCGCGGTGGTAGTTCCGGTCGACAAGATCGATGCCATGCAAGCGGCGCTCGACGCGCTGGCGGCCCGCGAGGCCAAGATCATTGCCGCGGCGAAGGCCGGCGGCGACCTGGCCGCGATCAAGGCAGCGCTGGCGGGCTAAAGAGCCATGACCAGCGGCAGCCGGCGCAAGGATCGGCGCGGCACCAATCCCGCGCTGAGCACCCGCAAGCTCAAGCTTGGCACCTTCCAGACCAACCTCGACAGTGGCTGCGTGATGTCGGAGCTCGAGGGTCGGCTCGACATTACCTGGCCCAACACGGTGGCGCTCGCCCGCCTGGCCGAGGAGATGGAGTTCGAGGCGCTGGTGCCGGTCGCCCGCTGGCACGGCTTCGGCGGCGCCACCAATCCGCAGGGCCCCGGCTTCGAGGCATACGCCTGGGCCGCAGGCATCGCCGCCACGACCAGCAAGGCGGGGGTGTTCGCCACCTCGCACATCTCCCTCAACCATCCGATCATGGCCGCCAAGCAGTCCACGGTCATCGATCACATTTCCGGCGGCCGCTACACGCTCAACATCGTAACCGGCTGGAACCAGCCGGAAATCGATATGTTTGGGACGCCGATGATGGGACACGCCGAGCGCTATGCCTGCGCCGAGGAGTGGCTCGGCATCGTCAAGCGGCTGTGGACCGACCACGGCACCTTCGATTACGACGGGCGGTTCTACAGGATCAGGAAAGGCTATCTTGCGCCCAAGCCGATCCAGCGTCCCTATCCCGCCGTGATGAGCGCGGGCGCCTCCGAGCGCGGCCGGCATTTCGCCACCAAATATGCCGACCTCGTCTTCACCGTCATCCGCACCGGCGGCCTCGACGAGTGCCGCGCTCACGTCGAGGCCTACCACCGGCTCGCGCGCGAATACGGCCGCGAGGTCAGGGTCTGGACAGTGGCGAATATCGTGCAGGGCGAGACCGAACAGGCGGCGCGCGACTTCTATCGCTACTACGTGCATGAAAAGGGCGACTGGCAAGCCGCCAAGAACATGATCGACACGTTCTCGCTCGAGATCAATGCGCGCGCGATCCCGCCGGAGAAGCTCAAAGCCTACCAGGAGGCGTTCATCGCGGGCTGGGGCGGATTCCCGCTGATCGGCACGAAAGAGCAGATCGTCGACGGACTGCAGGCGCTTTCGCGTGCCGGGCTCGACGGCGTGCTGCTTGCCTTTCCGCGCTTCGAGGCAGGCATGCGCGAGTTCCGCGACGAGACCTATCCGCTCCTCGTGCAGGCGGGAGCACGCGATTTCGCATAGGGTGCCGGCTGAAAGGAGCCTCGCTGCCGAGATACACTCGTGCCCGCATCGAATGGAAACGTCTGCCGCCCTCGGCCGCTCGTTGGCATCCGCCGAGGCACCTAACCATAAAGGTGCACCATGACCGCTCGCGACCATGTCGCTCTCTGGCACGCGCTCTATGAGCTGGAGGCGAGGTATTGGCACGACGTCGATTGCTACGGCGGCCGCAGCGCCCACGAGTTCTATCTGACCGACGGCGTGCTGCAGGTGGGCCACAACCGGTTTCAGGGGCGGGAGAAAATTCGCGAGTTCTACGCCTGGCGCGAGCGCCAGGCCGCGACGGCGATATCGAGCGTGAAGACCACGCGCCATCTCATCAGCAATCTCTTCATCGAGTCGAGCGAGGCCCGAAGCGCCAAGGCCGTGGGCATCGTCAGCTTCTACGGCGCCGCCGTGCGTCCGCCGGCAGCGCAATCCAAGCCGCCGATGCTGATCGCGGACCTCGTCAACGAATGCGTGCTGGGCGACGATGGCGGCTGGCTGTACCGGTCACACACGCTGCAGCCGATATTCATGAGTCACGAGGCGCCGCCGTCGATCGCGATCGACACCCGACGTTAGCGCGTCGTTCCCGATCCTTGCTTCGCGGCCCTGCTCGATGGGGCGCCCGCCACCACGACGGCTTGCCATCGTGATGTCGTTGCGGGAAGTGATGGTCTGATCGCGCGTGACCCAGCGACTCCACCGGGGTGACGGTATTTGGATGAGTCCGGCGAGCCCTTTGCACCGCAGCGCGCCAGCGACCTATAGTGCCTCGATGCAGGACGCGCGCGGGCTCGACGTCACGAGCGATGATACAGGCGCGGTCGCGGCGGCGAACGACTTTGCTGCGCGGCTGCTGCGTCTCGACCGCGGCGTCGAGGCCATTCTGCCGGCCGCGGAGCGCTGGCCGCAGGTGCCGATCATCCAGCTCTATGCCGCCGCGTTCTGGCTTTACGGCCAGACCGGCCAGGCTCTGGTTAACGCCGCCGCGCGCCTGCACGCCAGCGAAGCATTGACCATGAACGCGCGCGAGCGCGCGCTCTATCAGGCGCTCTCGCTCTGGCGGGCCAACGATAACCTGCGCGCGGTCGAGGCGATGGAGGCGATCACCGCCGAATGGCCGGACGATCTTTGCACGGCGAAATTTGCCGAGTTTCTCTATTACATCCTTGGCCAGCAATACATGGGTCCACGCTTCCTCGCGCATATGAGCCGCCTCGAGCCCCGCCACGGCGAGGATCCTGATTTTCTCGCGATGGCGTCCTTCGCCGGGGAGCTGTGCGGCGACTATTCGGTCTCGCAGGCGCGGGCGGAACGCGCGCTCACGATCGAACCGCGCAATCCTTGGGCGCAGCACGCGCTCTCCCACGTTCTCATCCGCCAGGGCCGCGTGCGCGAGGGGCTTGCGCGCATGCAATCGTTCCTGCCGCTGCTTGCGACTTGCGGGCGTCCGATCCACTCGCATGACGCCTGGCACCTCGCCCTCCTCTATCTCGAGCAGCTCGACGTGCCCGCCGCCATGCGGGTGTTTCACCAGCACATCTGGGGCATCACTCCGGATTTCGTCGTGGAACAGCTCGATGCCATCGCCCTGCTTTGGCGCATCGAGATGGCCGGCACGCCGATGGACGCGCAATGGCCGGCGATCGCCGAGTACGTCGCGCCGCGCGCGGTCGAGACCTTCATGCCGTTCATGAACGCGCATTACGCGTATGCGCTGGCGCGTGCCGGATGCGCCGATGAACTCGCGGCGGAGCTTGCCGCCGTGCGGGCGCGCAGCGAGGCCGGCGACGAGGAGGCGCGGCGCGTTTGGGCGCCGGTGGGGCGCGCGGTGGTTGAGGCGGCGGCCGCGTTCGGCGCGGGAGACCGCGCCCGCGCCGCGGAACTGCTAGACCCGGCGATGCCGATGATGACATCGATCGGCGGCAGCGACGCGCAGGACGATCTGTTCCGCCAGACCTATCTGCGCAGCCTGCAGGCGGCCGGCCGCCGCGCCGAGGCTGCCGCCTATTTCGAGCGCATCACCGCGGGCAAGTGGGCGACGCCGCTCGACCAGGTGTTGGCGAGCTGATCCGGTACCACTGCGCGGCGCCCCCGGCCGCAGGGCGCGCGCGCGAATTCCCGCGCGTCAACCCTCCGCAGCGGACTTCGCTGCCGCTGGCGTGTCTCCTCTGCTACGCCGTGGCGGCCCCATCAAGATCGGCTGGAACAGCACCGCCGCGGCCAGCGTGCACGCCAGAGCCAGAACCATCAGTTTGCCCATGCTCGAGATGCCGGGTTCGTCCGACAGCCACAGGCTGCCGAAGGCGGTGGCGGTGGTCATCGCGCTGAAGATCACCGCCCGCGTCAAGGTGGACTGCAACAGATCGGTTTTGCCGGTGCGCCACGCCATGATGTAGTAGATCTTGAAAGCCACACCTACTCCGAGCAGCAGCGGCAGCGCGACGATGTTTGCGAAATTGAGCTGCAATCCGATCAGCACGGAAATTTCGAGTGTAACGGTCGCGGCCAACACGAGGGGAACGAGCGTCAGTAGGACATCACCGACCCGCCGCAACGCGATCCAGAGCAGTGCAGCGATCGAGACGAGCGCCAGGAGTCCTGCCTCGATGAAGGCCCGCACCACCACATTGGCGGCTTGCTGAAGCAGCACCGGAGCGCCGGTTGCGCTCGGCTCCGCCGCGAGCACCGCCGAGGCGAAGTTGCGCAAGGTCGAGGCATCGTTGGGGTCGCCCTTCGGCAGAAGCTCGATGCGCGCCGTTCCGTTCGGCGCCACCCAGGACCTCGCCACGTCAGGGGGTAGATCCTGTGGCGTGATCTTCTGCGGTCGCAGCATCAGCTTGAGCTCCTGGAGATCGAAGCTCAGCGGCGCTGCGAAAGCGTTCTCCGCTGCGACGCGCACCTTCGGCGCTGCGCCCGAGAGGTCGGTGAGCAGGGCGGCAAGCGTCCTCGCGGCAGCCGCCCCGCGGCCCGAGTCTTCGCCCGCCGCCTGCGACAGTGCCGCTGCCGCGGCCTGCAGCGCGCGCACGGTTTGCGCGTCGGTGGGGGCTGCTCGCCCGACGGTGACGTCGATCGTGCTTTGCAACGCGTCTGCGGCCGATCGGATCAGCGCCAGTTTGTGCTCTTGCGCGTCCGGCACGAAGTTGTCGAGCGTGACGGCGCGATCGACCTGCGGGAGCTGGGCCAAACGCGCCGCGGTCCGGTCGGCATCCGCAAGCGACGGTGCCAGCACGTTGATCGCGTTGGCGCCGACGTTGGGATCGCCGCGCAGCTCGAGAAAGGTTGCGACCGCCTCGACCTTCGGGTTCTGCAGGTGAACGGGATCAAAATCGAATTCGAGCCTCAGCAGCAGTGGAGACGCAAGGGCCACTATCCCGATGGTCGCCGCGACGATCGGTATGCGGTGCCGCATCATGAAGCGGTCGAGCGGGGCGAGCACGGCAAATCCCATCTGATGCGGCTCGGGCGGTGGTTTTGCCAACATCAGCCCGGCGGGCACCACGGTGATGGTCGTAATGAAAGCGACCAGCATGCCGGAACCCGCAATCTGCCCCAGTTCCGACACCCCTCGGAACGCGGTCGGCAGAAACGAGAAGAACGCGGCGGCCGTGGCGGCGGCAGCAAGCGCCAGCGGTACCCCGGCCTTGGTGGCGGCCGCGCGCAGGGCCGCCGGCAGCTCGTGAAGGTCGTGGCGCTCAGCCCGGTACCGCACACTGAATTGCAGGCCGAAGTCGACGCCGATCCCCAGGAACAGCACGGCGAAAGCCACCGAAATCAAGTTGAGGCTGCCCACCGTGAGCAGGCCCAGCGCCGCGGTGATGGCAAAACCGATCGCCAGCGCGAACACCACCACCGCAACGATCCGCACGGAGCGCAGCGCGAGCCACAAGACGATCAGGATCGCGCCGATCGCCACCATGATCTCGACCGGCGCACTGCGCTGCACGGTCGCGAACTCCTCGTCGTCTATCGGCACCTCGCCCGTCAGCTTCACTCTCGCATCGAAATCAGATGCGAGCTTCTGATTCGCCGCAACCTGGCGCACCGCATCGGTGGCCGCCTTGCCCGGCTCGAGCGCCGCATAGTTCAGAATTGGATCGATTGCGATAAAGCCACGCAATTCCGCAGGAGTGGCGGGCCTACCTTGCAGCAGGACGCGCCAGGAGAAGCTCGCCGGTCGTCCCGCGAGCACATTTCGGAGCGTATCGGCGGCAAGCGTCAGCGGGCGCGTCAAGTCGTCGAGCTTGATTTGCTTGCCTTGCACCCCGGCGGCCACGGCTGACAATGCATTGGCAATGCCGCGCAGGCTGGGGTCGGCGGCCAACATGCCGAGGATCGGCTTGGCCCGGGTCAATGCGCCCGTGATGCGCGCCACGTCTTGCAACGGAAGAAACAAGAGCGCGTTGCGCTGGAAGAACGCGCCGCCGTCCGGGCGGACCACCGACGCCAGCGCGTTCGAGCGCGCGGGCAATGCCTTTGCCAATCGGTCGGTGGCCTGTTGCGCCAGTTCTGGCGTCGGCGCTTCGACGACGGCGAGGACCTTGTGCGGGGGAAAGTCGGCCTCATACGCCTTTTGATTCTTGCGAGCGTGCGAGTTTTCGGTCGATATCAGCTGGGTGACGTCGGTGGTGATCGCGAAATTTCGCACGGTGTAGACTGCGCCGGCGACGCTCGCCAGCACGGCGGCGGCGATCGCGAGCCGCGCGTGCCGGGCGCACCAATCCACCGTACGTACGATGATCGTCCTCAACATGCGGCCGACTGCTCCCCTGCCGCGCGACGCGTCTTTCGATCGAGCTATCGTCAGGGGCGCTGCGGGCAGGCTTTGGCTTGAGGTCGCGTAGGTAACGCCGGCTGCTGGCCTGAGTTCCTGCGCGGCCCGAGCCGGATTGCGGGCGCCGAGCCGGCTCTCGACTGCTTGTCGCAATTCGCTTGAGAGCGAGCCGGCCGCGACTTCCGGGGCTGGCGCGCCGCCCCATCCGGCCTTGTCCGGATAGAGTCGGCTGACCCAGTCGATCTGTTCAAACGGGAATCGATGGCGCAGGTAACGCGCCCGCGACAAAGCAATTCAGCGGCGAGAGCCCGCGAAGGACCGGACTGCGTTGTCCGGGGTACCTCTTTATGCCTGCGGCTGCGGCTCGAGCCCGCCGGGCTCCGGCCGCGGCCGCGGCTTGCCGGCAGGCGGCACGGCCGATCCGCGCGGGGTCGCCGGCTCGATCACCGATTCGCGCGACGGCCGCTTGCCCGCGAGCAGGTCCTTGATCTCGTCGCCGGTCAGCGTCTCGAACTCCAGCAAGCCCTTGGCCAGCGTCTCGAGATCGGCCCGCTTCTCCTCGAGGATGCGCTGGGCGTCGGTATAACCGGCCTCGACCAGGCGCTTGATCTCGGCGTCGATCTTGCGGCTCGTTTCCTCCGACACGTTCTGCTGGCGGGCGACCTGATAGCCGAGGAACACTTCGTCCTGGTTCTCGCCATAGGCCACGGTGCCGAGGGCGTCGGAGAGGCCCCAGCGCGTCACCATCATGCGCGCCAGCTTGGTCGCCTGCTCGATATCGGACGCGGCGCCGGAGGTGACCTTCTCCTTGCCGAAAACGAGCTCTTCGGCCACGCGTCCGCCCATCATGATCGCGAGCCGCGACGTCATCTGCTCGAGGCTCATGGACAGCTTGTCGCGCTCGGGCAGCTGCATCACCATGCCGAGCGCACGGCCGCGCG
>DATBKV010000219.1:0-56605 GCA_036555745.1 Xanthobacteraceae bacterium
GGGATTAATCCAAAGCTCGCAGCCATCGGGCGCAAGGCGCGCCGCGCGCCGCATCGGGCAACGTTATACGGCTTGAGCGCTCGCCCCCCTTCCTCCTCCCTGGCAATCCGCAGCACCAGCTCGCGACGTCGCGATTGCACAAAGCCGGTTGCAACCACCTCCCGCTGGCGTCGTTCAGAAGCGGCACTCCCAGGCGCAGGCCTTCTTGCGGCAACTCGAACCAGACTCTGACCGCTTCGCGCCCGAAGGGTTCCCGACCGGCGCTGCCCGTCGCGCGTGCCCCCGGTCCGGCGGCGCCTTCTCTGCGTAATACTTTGAAATGATTACGTTTTTATCAGGTGCGCACAAGGCGAGCGGCTGCCTGGAGACACCCCCAAAATTTCTGGCCGCGACGTTAAATCGGCTTGAACCTTTTGCGGGGCTGCGCAGACTAATAGTCAACCTCGGCCGACATGGCCAGGATTTACAGCCCCGATCGGCGCTCACGCCCCCCCGATCCCCTGCGCCGATCAACGCGACCCGCCCGGATTTCCCCGTCCGGGCGGGTCAGTTTTTGGGGCCGGCATATCGCCGAGGCCCGTCGATCGCGGTCTCGTGAGCCGATTTTGTGGACTGGCGGTGGCGCCGCTCTCCTTCCGCGCGCAAACCCTTTATGATGTGTCGTGATTCGGGAGTGCAACGCGGGCACCCCGCCTGCCTGTGCGCTGCGTCTGGGTTGCTTGCGCGTGCTGCCGACCCTTTGACCCCAGGTTGCGACGAGCGGACGGCCACGGCTTCTCCATGTCGCCCCGGCTACCCGGTTATTCACTCGACGAGGTCGCCCAGAAATGGCGGATTCTTGCTGAGCGCCGGTGCGCCCATTTCCTCGATCTCCATCGTACCGGGCGCTGGAAGCACTACTACAGCGAAGAGCAGTTGCTCCGCTGCATGTACGAAGCCGACCGGTTGCGCGCGCGTTGGGCCGAGATTGCGCCACCGCCCGCGGATGCGCCGGTGCAGGGTCTCGCCAACCGGCCGCGGCGGACGGCGGCTTGAATTCCGGCGGCCGCGCCCCCTTCCCCAGATAGTGGCTGACCGCACAATCCCTGCCGCGCACGCTTCCGGGCGGCCCTGCCATTTCCTATGGTTTGCGCTCGCCCTCAATCGTCCTCCGATCCGGCACGTATGACATGACCAGTGCCCTGTTCTCCCCGATCCGGCTCGCCGGCCTCGAGCTTGCCAACCGCATCGTCGTCTCGCCCATGTGCCAGTACAGCGCCGACGATGGCGTGGCTTCCGACTGGCACGTCAGCCATCTCGGGATGTTGGCCAATTCCGGGGCTGCCCTGGTCGTGGTCGAGGCCACCGGCGTCGAGCGCCGCGGCCGCATCACGCACGGCTGCCTCGGCCTCTATTCCGACGACTGCGAAGCGGCGCTCATGCGCCTTCTCGCCCACTGCCGCCGCTACGGAAGCGCCAAGCTCGGCATCCAACTCGCGCATGCCGGCCGCAAGGCCTCCGCGCACCGCCCGTGGGCCGGCGGCAAGCCGCTCGGCGCAGCCGAGGATCCCTGGGAGACCATCGCGCCTTCGGCGGTTCCCTTCGGTCCCGATTGGCCGATCCCGCGCGAGATGACGGCAGCCGACATGGAACGCGTGCGCGATGCCTTCGTCAGCGCCGCCAAGCGCGCGGTCCGCGTCGGCTTCGATGCCATCGAGCTGCACGGCGCCCACGGCTATCTCCTGCACAGCTTCATCTCTCCGGTCTCCAACAAGCGGACCGATCAGTACGGTGGCGCACTCGCGGCGCGCTTGCGCTATCCCCTCGAAATCGTGGAGGCCGTGCGCGCGGCCGTCCCACAGGAGACACCACTGGGCGCGCGCATCACCGGCAACGACTGGGTCGAAGGCGGGCTGACGCCGGCCGATGCGGTCGCCGTCGCGCGCGCGCTCAAGGCGGCCGGCCTCGATTTCGTCTGCGTCTCCTCCGGCGGGGTCAGCGCCGACAGCCGCCCCAATATGGTTGCCGGCACCAACGTCGCGTTCGCCGAAATGGTAAAACGCGAGGCCGGCATCGCTACTCGCACCGTCGGATTGATCGCGACCCCCAGGCAGGCTGAAGCCGTCGTCGCCGAGGGCAGCGCCGACATGGTGGCGCTCGCCCGCGCCATGCTCGACGATCCGCATTGGGGCTGGCACGCCGCGCAGGCGCTCGGCGCCGAGGTCGCACGTCCGCCCCAGTACCAGCGCGCGGCGCCCAAGGCGTGGGCAGGCGCGAGCTATCGGGATTGAGCGCCTGTGATGTCCTGCCCGTCCGCTCGGCCACAGCGCGCATGCAGCCGCCCTCGCGTGCGCGCGGCGCTGGCGAGCCTGTGAAGCCGCGCCCGCCATGGATGCATTCGTCTTCGCCGCCGTGCTGTTCGCCGCCGCCTGCCATGCCGGCTGGAACGCGACCATCAAGCGCGGCCTCGATCCGCTCGCGATCACGGTGCTGATCTCGCTTGGCGCGATGCTCGTCTCGGCCGTGTGCCTGCCGGCCGTTGGCTTGCCGGCGGTGGCCGCGTGGCCCTGGTGCGGCGCCTCGGTGCTGATCCATCTCGGCTATTTCGCCGCGCTGATCGAGAGCTACCGCGCCGGCGACATGGGCCAAGTCTATCCGATCGCCCGCGGCTCGGCGCCCTTGATGACCGCGATCGTGACCACGGCCTTCGTCGGCGAGCGGCTCGGAGTGGCCGGCTGGGGCGGCATCGTCCTGCTCGCGGCGGGGGTCGCCTTGCTCTCCTTGCGCGGCGGCCGCGGGCTCGCGCGGCTCGACCGCAAGGCTGTCGGCTTCGCCCTCTTCACCGCGGTCACGATCTGCGCCTATTCGGTGGTGGACGGCGTGGGCGCGCGGCTCGCCGGCAGCGCCAGCGCCTATTCGCTCGCGCTGTTCGCGGGCATCGGTCCGGTCATGGTCGCCTACGCGGTCGTCCGCCGCGGCCGGCAAGTGCTGGCGGCCATGCCACGCCACTGGGGCATCGGTCTCGCTGGCGGCACGCTGCAGCTCGGTTCTTACGGGATCGCAATCTGGGCGATGACGCTGGCGCCGATCGCGATCGTGGCGGCGCTGCGCGAAACCAGCGTGCTGTTCGGCGCCGCTATTGCCGTCGTCGTTCTCAAGGAGCCGCTGCGTCCTATGCGGATCGGCGCGGCGCTGATGATCATGGCGGGGCTGACGTTGATCCGGCTCTATTGAAGTCCCGCGCGCATCGCGCACTCAGCCATCGGGCGCGGGAATGAGATCCTGCAGGCCGGCGCGCCGCAGCCGCTCGAGATCGGCCGGCAGGTCCACGTCCCACAGCGTCACCGGCTCCCGCCACCTCAGCCCGAGTTGGCGCAGCCGCAAGCGTGTCTCGGCCATCACGCCCGGCGTGCTCCAAGGCATGTCGGAAAACAGGGTGGGCTCGGGCCTGCGCAGCCCGATCAGAACATAGCCGCCGTCCTCGGCCGGAATCAGCACCGCATCGCTGCCGCCGCGCAGAATGTCGGCGGCGATGCGCAGATGATGCGGGGCCAAAGCCGGGCAGTCGGTGCCGATGACCACGGCCGGCGTTCCTGCCGCGGCGATGGCCGCCAGCATGCGGGCGCCGAGGTCGCCCTCCGGCTGGTGCGCCAGCGCGACCGCCTGCTCCGCGACGATCACCCGAAACACCGGGTGCTCGCCGTCGGGCGCGGTCCACAGCCTGACCGGGCCGATGCCCGCGGCGGTCGCGGTGGCGACCGCGCGCGCGATCAGCCGCGCTTGCAGGGCGGCGGCGCCCGCGGCGCCGAGCACCGGAATGAGACGGGACTTGGCGAAGCCCGCGAGCGGCGCCTTGGCAAGCACCGCGACCGCGATCGGCTCACTCATAGCCATATTGTCGCGCAAGCTTGGCCGGATCGGCGCCGAAGAAATAGCCGAGGCGCAGCCGCCACATCAGGAGCAGCGTGGCGACCACGCCGTTCTTCTGCCAGCGCCGCGGCGAGGTGACGACGCGTTCGCGCAGGCACAGCGGCCGACTTGTGCGCTTGAGACTCTTGGAGAGCGCGATGTCCTCCATCAACGGGATCGGCGCGAAGCCTCCGGCCGCGTGGAATGCATCGTGGCGCACGAACATCGCCTGGTCGCCGGTCGCGATCCCGGTGAGCCACGACCGCTTGTTCATGAACCAGGCGACCATCGCGAGCAGCGGATTGCCGCCGCCGATCGCGACGTTGAAGCGGCCCCAGACGCGCCCCGAGCGCGCCAAGCCGTCGAGCACCCTGCGGTCGGCGTCGGCCGGCAGGCGGGTGTCGGCGTGCAGGAATAGCAGCACGTCGCCACTGGCCTCGCCGGCGCCTGCGTTCATTTGCAGCGCGCGCCCGCGTGGCGCGCAGATCACGCGGTCGGCGCGCAGCCGTGCACGCTGCACGGTGGCATCGCCGCTGCCGCCGTCGACCACGATCACCTCGGCGCCGAGTGCGCGCAGACGCGCGAGCGCATCGAGTGCGGCTGCGATCTCCTCGCCTTCGTTCAGCACCGGCATGATGATCGAGAGCGTCGACATGGCAGCAATGGTCTCTCGCCGCAGCCAGACGGCAGTATTGCTGCAAACCGGCGCCATGATGGCTTGCCGGCATGCAGCCGGAATGTTCAGGAGCTCGCGGCGGCGGGTGCGGTCACCGCCCGTTCCACCGAATGATCCGGCCCCGCCGTGATGCGCTGAAAATATGAGGCCTGTGCCGTCGAGCCTGCAGGCCAGCGCGCCAGGAAACGGCGCAGAAAGGCCTCGTTATCGTAGGCAAGGGCGATCGCATCGACATGGATGCCGTCGCGCACCAAGCCGTAGAGCGGCCGATGCGGGGACGGCGTCGTCGCAATCCGCGAGATGACGCCGACGCAGCCGCCAGCGAAGTTGGGCATGCCCGCTGCGCCGTTGTTGATGATGGTCAGGCGCCCGGCGCCAAGCTCAAAGTCGCGCAGGACCGCAAGACAGGTATGGGTCGAAGCGATGAGGTCGACCTGCGCCGCCCGGCGGACCGGCTCGAGCATGGCACGCGCGGCGGGCCCGACCAACGCTTCGTAGGCGAACGACCAGCCCGCCAGCGCCGCTGCATCGCCGTGCACGATTGCGACCCGCATTCCGCCGACCTGCGCAACCAGGTGCATCGGCAGCGCAGCCATGCGTCGTGCGGCGCCCGCAAGCGCTTGCGCAGTCGCGCGCAGCTCGACCATGATCGCGTTCGAGCGGCAAACCAGATCCTCCGCGACCGATGCGGGGTAGGCGCAGCCGCAGCCCGCGCCGACATCGTCCGCGCGCGCGATTTCGGTTTCCACGTTGCCGCGGATGGCGCAATGGCCCGCCACGCGCTGCTCAATCTCGGCGAACCAATCCTGCTCGGCGTCGAACCAGTGAAAGTCGCCGTTGAAGACAACTGTCGCGCCCTCCGCGCCGGCAAGGCGCTCGACGCAGTCGAGCGCCGGGAGATTGCCGTAAAGGCCGCCCACCACGTAAAGCACGTCGGCCGCCAATTCCGGTGCGCGATCGAGCACCGACGGCGGGTAGCGGTAATCGGCAGGGCAGATGCGCCCGGCGCTCCCGTCGGGCGGGTTCGCGGCCAGCGCGTGTGCCGCGCGGCCACCGCTGGGTCGAACTCGATCGGATGTCACGTCATTCGGACGCCAGCTTGAGCGCGCCGCCGCAGCCCGATCCCTGGCCGGCGGTGCAGCCGTAGCAATGACCGGCGACGCGGATCGGCGCGTCCTCCAGATCGGCGTCGATGAGCTCCGAGAGATGCACGCGCTCGCGCGCGGCGTGCTGCAAAGGCAGGTCCAGCATCTGGTTGAAATCGCAGTCGTAGACATACCCGCGCCAGTCGACTGACAGCAGATTTCGGCACATCACCTGCTCGAGATTGGCGTCGAGATGGGCATGCCGCAGCAGACGCAGATAGCGATCGAACTCGCCGGTGGAGAGCAGGATCGCGCCGAAGCGCTGGATCGGCATGTTGGCGAGCGTATAGAGCCGGTTGAACATGATGCCGTGCCGCTCCCCGAGCACGCGCTTGTAGTCGGCTTCCAGGCTCTGCTGCGACGGCGGCAGGGCGGGGCCCTGCGGATTGTAGACCAAGTTGAGCACGAGACCGCTCTCGGCGTGCCCGTAGCCCAGGCGATTGAGTCGCCGAAGCGCGCGGATCGAGCCTTCGAACACGCCCTTTCCGCGCTGTGCATCCACATTGTGCTCGAGATAGCAGGGCATGGACGCGACGATCTCGACCCGCTCGCCGGCGAGAAAATCGGCGAGATTTTCCTGACCCGGCACTTCGAGGATGGTCAGGTTGCAGCGGTCCATCACGCGCATGTCGAGGTCGCGCGCCGCGCGCACGAGCCTGCGAAAATGCGGGTTGAGCTCGGGGGCGCCGCCGGTGATGTCGAGGGTCGTCACCCGCTTGCGCTCCAGGAATGCGAGCACGACCTCGACCGTCGCGCTCGCCATTTCTTCTTTGCGGTTCGGGCCGGCATTGACGTGGCAATGCACGCACGACTGATTGCAGCGATAACCGACATTGACCTGCAGCGTGTCGAGCCGTCCGCGCCGGATCGGCGGAAAGGCGATCCGTTCGAGCAGCGGCCAGGTATCGCGCATGGCGCTCGCCTCAAGTTTTCCGGCGGAAATTCGCACAGGCGGCAGCGTCCGTCATCCCGACCGGCTCGGCGGCAGGACAAAATCGCGTGACAGGATCGCGGGCGACTGTCCCTTGCCGCAACATCGCTCAGCGCGCGGGCGCGGCGAGGGCCGTTCCGTCGTCGATGCCAATGCGGCCAAAGCCCGGCAGCTTCACCGCGGGGTGGCGCAGGTCGAGGCCGGCCACCAGGCCGAGCAGGTTGACCTCGACGCCCTCGACCCAGCCGAGCTTCACGCCGAGCAGCCCCCATAGCGATGCTTCTAGGCCGGTGCCGCTGTCGGTCAGGCCGACATAGGGATACGGCCGGAAATCCTTGCCCACCGCGTTCGACGGCAACGTGGTTGCGAGCTCCGGCGCCGCCCGCAGGACGGCGGCGGTGAACGTGTTGCTGTTCGGTCCCGGCCAGATGCGGTAATCGCCGAAGTTGCGGTAGCCATAGGCCGCGATCGCGGCCTTGACCTTGGGAATGAGCGCCGCCGCCTCGGCCCCGCGCACGTCGACGAGCACGCGCGGGACATTGCCGAACCAGCGCCCGTCCGGCGCCCAGCCATTGCTGCGCACGGGGTTGCCCCAGCCGACCACGTCGTAGCGCCTCCAGGCGGAGGCGCCCTCCGGCTTGAACACGACCCAGCTGTGGACGGCAAAGATGCCCTTCCACCGGCCGGTCCGGCCTGTGAAGACGAGCAGGCGCGCCTCGCGGTCGCTGCCCGCTGCCCGCAGCATGCCAACGCTCGACCAGTCGGCGTCACGAAAGCTCCCCGGGCGTTCCTGGCTGGCGTAAAGCGCGGCATGGAGCGCGAGCGGACACAGGAAAACGAGGAGGATTCCAATGAGCACGTTGCGGAGGGAGTGGCGCATGAGCCTGAATGGAGAGGCGAGGTTGCGGACGAAATATGGCGTGTGCCAACGGGCCTGCGCAATGGCGCTGCGTCATCTGGCACGTGAAAACCACGTAATGCTCGAGCCTGCCTCTCGGGTCGACCGCGGGCACGGCCGAGGCAGCCGGAGGCCCGCGCGGGCGCGGCTCACCGCGCCGCGAGCGCCGCCCGCACCATTGCCTCGCCGGCCTGCACCAGATGCTCGAGTGTCAGCGGCTGGCGGCGCGACCAGGGCGCGGTGCGGCGCAATACCGGCACATGGATGAACGCGACCAGACGCGGCGTGCCTGCGCGCGCCGCCTCGGCCGCGCGCCAACACAAGTAATTGCAAAGATAGCGGCCGGCATCGTGCGAGGCGGCCGCCCGCACGCCGGCCGCGCGCGCCGCCAGCACCAGACGCTGCACGGGGGCGCGCAGCGGCACGGTGGCCGGCGCGCCCGCAACGATAGTGGCCGCGGCGGGAGTCCGTCCGCCCGCGTCGGGCAGCAGCCGCGTCACGGCGTTGCGCGCGCGAGTCTCGATCCGCACGTGCTCGGTGCGGCCCGCCAGCCCGAACATGACAAGCGCGTCCGGCCGCTCGCGCGCGAGCAGCGCCGGCAGCTCGCGGTCGACCGCCTCGTAGATCACCGGGAAGACATGACCGACGCGGCGCACATTGGCGAACGCGGGATGGCGCCGTTGCGCCAACTCGGCGACCAGCGGCGCGGTCGGATTGAACGGCGCTCCAGGGAACGGGCCGAAACCGGTGATGAGGATCGTCGTTGGCATGCGTGCGATCGGAGCCTGTGGCAATAGCCGCTTGCAGCGCCTGGGCGCAACCGCAGCGTCGGTTACTATATCGTCTCCTGCAGTTACGAGTTCCACACCGCAGGAGCCTGCGGTCAGAGCCGCAGCGCCGCCGCGATCTCGTCGACCGCAATCGCCGGCGACATTCCCCCCGCGGCGACGGCTGCCTCGATGCGCGGCAGTCGTGCCTTCACTCCGGGGTCGGATTTGAGCCGCGACAGCAGGCGGTCCTCGAGCATCGCCCACATCCATTTGACCTGCTGCGCACGCCGTTGCGCCTCGAGCTCGCCGGCTTGCGTCATGCGCGTGCGATGATCGAGCACGACAGTCCACAGCTCGGCAATGCCGGCGCCCGTCAGCGCGGAGCAGGTCTTTACGGGCGGCGACCAGATCGGCGAGCGCGGCGTGAGGATGTGCAAGGCCGTGCGATATTCGGCGGCCGCGGCGTTGGCGCGTGCCGCGTTGTCGCCGTCGGCCTTGTTGATCGCAATCAGGTCCGCGAGCTCGATCACGCCTTTCTTGAGGCCCTGCAGCTCGTCGCCGGCGCCTGGCAGCATCAGCACGAGGAAGAAGTCGGTCATGTCCGCGACCATGGTTTCCGACTGTCCGGTGCCGATGGTCTCCACCAGAACCACATCATAGCCGGCGGCTTCGCAGACGAGCATCGACTCCCGCGTCTTCGCCGCCACGCCGCCGAGCGTTCCCGACGAGGGCGAAGGACGCACGAAGGCGTCGGGATCGGCGGCGAGCCGCGCCATGCGCGTCTTGTCCGCGAGAATGGAGCCGCCGCTGCGCGCCGAGGAGGGATCGACAGCGAGCACCGCCACCTTGTGGCCGGCCGTGGTGAGGAACGTGCCGAGCGCGTCGATCAAGGTGGACTTGCCCACGCCCGGCGCGCCGGTAATGCCGACCCGCACGGCGCGGCCGGTGAGCGGCAGCAGCTCCTGCACCAGCTGGCGCGCGACCTTCTGATGATCGGCGCGGCGGCTCTCGACCAGCGTGATCGCGCGCGCGACCATGGCGCGCTCGCCGGCGCGGACTCCGCGCGCGAGCTCGGCGAAATCGGGCGTCCGCGAGGGGCTGCGCGCGGACATCAGTTCGCTCCGAGAGTCGGTCGCCCCGGAGCGCGCGCAGGGATGCGCGGGTCCGGACCACGGCGCCATGGTCCCGGCGGCTTGAATGCAAAGGCTGGTGATGCCGAAGTCATCCGGGCCTCGGTTAAAGCGTGAACATTGCTCGCGGGTGGGCGCGGGCGGCGCGAGTATAACCGCGGATGGGCCTGGGAGCGCGTATGCGCCGGCTGGACTGCGGCCGAGTGCGTCTGATCGAAGCCGGCCACTCGGCCGACCCAGCCGCAGGTCGAGCCGGCCCGTCAGCAACCCGATACCTCGGCGCTGGTTGCCGCGCGCCCACATGTTGCTAGTACGCAACACCAGACCGCAAACCGCCGAAGGGGCGCATTTGCGTGCAGGACAATGAGAGGGATTCCCCAATTTTGACTCGCGGAAGAGCGAGCTCTGCCGTCGTGCGGAACTCACGGGGGACCAGCGATGGGCGAAATGTTGCTTCTGCTCTCATTCGGGGCCGCGTTCATTACCGGGCTCGCAATCGCGGCCGCCAGCCTGTTCGGTTAGAGTGGATTCGCGCGCGAGTTCGCGCCTCGTTCAGGCGCCATGCCATTGCGCGATCCACGGGCTGATCGAGAAGGTGGGGGTGGAATCGTTGGCTAGCGATGCGGAGGTCGAAGCGGCTGCCGACGCGATGCGCGCTATTCGCATACGAAACGGTGAAGTTCACGACGAAGTCCTGCGCGCCTTCGCTCGTGCGGCGCTCCGGGCTGTGGAGCTTTTGCAGCTTGAAGAACATCGAAAGCGGGCTGAGCTTCTTCGAAAGCGAGCCGAACTTCTCGCGGCCGACGCGCATCAGGTCGCGGTGTCGCACAAGGCGGGACGTTAGTCCGCGTCCTCTCGCTTCAAGGGGGAAACCCTTGCAGGCAATCTGCCGTATAGGCCGACACCGCGCGAGTGGCGCGTAAGTTCCGCCGTGCTCGTTTGTTCAGCGCATCCGTGCCGCGCCGCGCGGCCAAGCCGACGTCTAGCGAGCCCTACTGCGCCACCAGAATAGCGGCCCACGCCGTGTTGCGAGCATTTCCTCGTATAAGGCGCCGACGCGTTGCGCTTCCCGGCGCCAGCGGTCGCGACTGTCCATGAGACGGTCGAACTGGGCCACCAGAAATTCGTTTGCTCTGTTCGCCTCGTCTTCCAATTGGCGCGCCCGGTCCAGCTCGATGCGCAACAGCGATATTTCCCGCCTCATCGCGGGAACGGGATCCGGGGAGTCCGGCATCTGAGGAGCCGGCAGTATGCGCATGATCGGCTGAACGGTGCTGGTCGCGGCTTGAGTCGGCATGAGGAGAGCGTGCCGAACTATGGTTTATGGACGGTTAACGTTCTGGTGCCGGACGGAGGCGCCCCCATGCTCTCGCGTACTCCGACGTCCGACTTCCTACGGGCGGGTTCGCGAAATCGAGTGCTCACTCGGCCGCTTCGCGGCCGTGACCGAGCCGCCGGTTGAGGTTGTCGATGAGCGCCGCGGCTGCGTCCGCGATCACAGTGCCGGGCGGAAAGATCGCCTCGGCGCCGGCGCGCTTGAGTTCCTCGTAGTCCTGCGGCGGGACCACGCCGCCGACTACGATCATGATGTCGTCGCGGCCCTCCTTGACCAGCGCCGCCTTGAGCTCGGGGATCAGCGTGAGATGCGCGGCCGCGAGCGAGGAGACGCCGAGCACGTGCACGTCGTTCTCCACCGCTTGGCGCGCGGCTTCCGCCGGCGTTGCGAACAGCGGGCCGATGTCCACGTCGAAGCCGAGATCGGCGAACGCGGTCGCGATCACCTTCTGCCCGCGATCGTGGCCGTCCTGGCCGATCTTGGCCACCAGAATGCGCGGCCTGCGGCCCTCGTTGGCTTCGAACTCGCTGACGAGCTTCTGCACGCGTGCGAGGGCTTCCGACATGGCGCCGACCTCCCGCCTGTAGACGCCGGTGATCGCCTTGATCTCGGCGCGATGGCGGCCGAACACCCGCTCCAGCGCCGAGGAGATTTCGCCCACGGTCGCCTTGGCGCGCGCGGCGTCGATCGCGAGCGCCAGCAGGTTGCCGTTGCCGCCGGCGGCGGTGCGGGTGAGCGCGCCGAGCGCCGCCGCGACCTCCTGCGGATCGCGCTCGCGCTTGAGACGCGCGAGCTTGTCGATCTGCAGCTGACGCACCGCCGCGTTGTCGACCCTGAGCAGGTTGACCGGCGTTTCCCGCTCGGGCCGGTATATGTTGACGCCGATGACCGCCTGCTGTCCGGCGTCGATGCGCGCCTGGGTCTTGGCGGCCGCTTCCTCGATGCGCAGCTTGGGCAGACCCGCTTCGATCGCCTTGGCCATGCCGCCCAACTCTTCGACCTCGCGGATGTGGCCCCAGGCGCGGCGCGCGAGCTCGTAGGTGAGGCGCTCGATGTAGAACGAGCCGCCCCACGGGTCCACCACGCGTGTCGTGCCGCTCTCCTGCTGCAGCACGATCTGCGTGTTGCGGGCGATGCGGGCGGAGAAGTCCGTGGGCAGCGCCAGCGCCTCGTCGAGCGCGTTGGTGTGCAGCGACTGGGTGTGGCCCTGGGTCGCCGCCATGGCCTCGATCGCGGTGCGCACGACGTTGTTGAACACGTCCTGGGCGGCGAGCGACCAGCCCGAGGTCTGGCAGTGCGTGCGCAGCGAGAGCGAGCGCGCGTCCTTCGGCGCAAACTCCCTCATCAGCTTCGCCCAGAGGAGACGCGCCGCCCTCAGCTTCGCGATCTCCATGAAGAAGTTCATGCCGATCGCCCAGAAGAACGAGATGCGGGGCGCGAAGCGATCGACGTCGAGGCCGGCCTTTAGCCCCGCGCGGACGTATTCGACGCCGTCGGCGAGCGTATAGGCGAGCTCGAGGTCCTGCGTCGCCCCGGCCTCCTGCATGTGATAGCCGGAAACCGAGATCGAGTTGAACTTCGGCATGTGTGCCGCGGTGAAGGCGAAGATGTCGGAGATGATGCGCAGCGAGGGCTCCGGCGGATAGATGTAAGTGTTGCGCACCATGAACTCTTTGAGGATGTCATTCTGGATCGTGCCCGCGAGCTGCTCGAGCTTCACCCCCTGCTCCTGGGCGGCGACGATGTAGAGCGCGAGCACCGGCAGCACCGCGCCGTTCATGGTCATCGACACCGACATCCGGTCGAGCGGGATGCCGGCGAACAGGGTGCGCATGTCGTAGATCGAATCGATTGCGACCCCTGCCATGCCGACGTCGCCGGCGACGCGCGGATGGTCGCTGTCGTAACCGCGATGGGTGGCGAGATCGAACGCGACGGACAGGCCCTTCTGACCGGCGGCGAGGTTGCGGCGGTAGAAGGCATTGGAGTCCTCCGCCGTCGAGAAGCCGGCATATTGCCGGATGGTCCAGGGCTGCGTGACGTACATGGTAGGGTAGGGGCCGCGCAGATAGGGCGGCATGCCTGGGAAGGTGTCGAGGAAGTCGAGGCCCTGCACATCGCTGGGGCCATACACCGGCTTTACCGCGATGCCTTCCGGCGTGAGCCAAGCCGGCGCCGCAGCCGCCGGCACCGGACCCGTCCATTCGGCGAATCCGATCTTGGTGAAATCCGGGATGGCGCTCATCGCTCAGCCTCGCGCCAGCTCTTCGCTCTCCGCGCTGCACCGCTCATAGCACAGGCCGCGCCGCGCGTCCTGCTCGCGCGACAAAGCGTGCGCAGCGGCCCGCTTCATATATGGGCAGCGGCGCATGTCGGCGCGAGCCATGCCTTTGCCCCGCGGCTACGGCACATCTGCGCCTGGGGCTCAGTCGTTGATGAGACCTAAAGCCGTTCTGAGCGCGGCGAGCGCGTCGCAGCCGGCGAATATGAAGCCGCGCACCCCGGCTTGCGCGAGCGCCCCCTCGTGTGTGCCGGGCCGTCCGGCGAGCCAGACCGTAGCGCCGGCGTCGCGCAAAACGCGGGCGGCCGCGACCGCCTCGCGCGCGTAGATCTCGTCGGAAGAGCACAGGCAAGCGAGCTTGGCGCCGGTGGCGCGGAACGCCGCGACAAGCTCGTCGCGGCTCGTAAAGCCCTCGTTGCCGAGGGCCTCGATGCCCCCGGCCTCGAACAGGTTCTTGGCGAAGGTCGCGCGCGCGGTGAAGTTCGCGGGGGCGCCGAGATTGCCGAGGAAAATTTTCGGCCGGTTTCCGGTACGCGCGAGCATGCGGTCGGAAGCGTCGCGCAACGCTTCGAACGGCGCGGCAAGCCGCAGGCTGGGCAGCGGTTCGATGAGCACCGGGGCGGACATCGGCGGCGGCCTGATCGGCGCCGCGTCGAGCACGCTGACCGGCGCCTCCGCGAGATCGGGAAAATCGCTGGTGCCGGTGAGCGCGTCCCGGCGATGCGCCACCGCGCTTTCTCGCGTCGCGCGTACGGCCGCGACCTTATGCTGGATGAGGCCCTGCTGGAGCGCGGCCCAGGCGCCGCCGGCCGTTTCGATCTCCTGAAACGCGCTCCAGGCCGCGCGGCAGATCTGGTCGGTGATGTCCTCGATCGCGCCGGCGCCTGCGCCTGGATCCGCGACCTTGGCGAGATTGGATTCCTCCAGCAGCACCAGCTGGGTATTGCGCGCGATCCTGCGCGCGAAGCGGTCGGGCAATCCGAGCGCCAGCGTGAACGGCAGCACGGTCATTGCGTCTGCCCCGCCGAGTCCGGCCGCGACCACGGCAATGGTCGCGCGCAACATGTTCACGTAGGGGTCGCGCTTCGTCATCATTCGCCAGGCAGTCTCGGCGGCCACGAAGGGCGGCGCGGGCGTCAGGCCGCAGGCTTCCTCGACGCGCGCCCATACTTTGCGCAGCGCGCGGAACTTCGCCATGGTCAGAAACTGGTCGGCGTCGGCGGCGAGGCGGAAATAAATCATGGCGCGCGCGCGCTCGAGCGCGCTTCCCGCGCCTTCGAGGGCACGCAGATACGCCACGGCGACCGCGAGCACGTAGCCGAGCTCCTGCGCCTCCGAGCCGCCGGCATTGTGGATCACTCGCCCGTCGGCGCACGCAAACGGCCCGCGAAAGCCCTGGGCTGCCAGTTCCAGGATGGCGCTGCTGAAGTTCCGCGCCAGGCCGCTCCAGGGCAGGGGACTGCCGCCAGCGATCGCCGCGGCGCCGATCGGGTCCAAGCCAAAACGGATATTCGTGCGAGCCGGGGCAGTGCCTCCATTCCGCACGACTACGGCGAGCAAAGCGCCGGGGGGTTGTGGCGACACCCCGCCATCGACATCGAGCGCAACACCGGCGTCGAGATGGATGCCCGCGAGCGCGCGCATAATCGCGCCTTCCTCGGCGGCGAGGCCATAGCCGTAGGCGCCGATCCCGCCGGCGAAGACGAGCGAGAGCGCGGTCGCCCCATTCTCGAGGTCATGCAGCGCCTCCGCGTTGGCCGCCGACGGCTGCGGATGATCGATGCGCTGCGTCAGCGACCAAGCCGTGCCCGGAACGCGTCCCACAACGGGCTGTGCCTGCGGGCTGCGCGCGTAGAGCGGGTCGATGGCGAGGCCGTCATAGGTCTTGGCGACCAACGTCGTCTCGAACGGCGCGCCCTTGAGCACGCTCTCGACCAGCTTGCGCCATTGCTCGCGCGTCGCCGCCGGAAACTCGGCGGCGAGGGGCGGGTCGTCGGCGGGGCCCGAGGTCATGATCACAAAATGGCACGGAGCAAACGGTGGGCCAACGACCGCCCAGCCCGGCAGTGCACGTGCCGCCCTGCGCCGCCGCCGCGCGGACCTTATTCCAGGCGCGGCCGCGCCGGCAATCTTTCCACCCCCCTGCGTTCGACCCGCGCCAAAGCATCGCGAACGCGAATGCCCGCGATCACCTTGTCGGGCGCGATCTCGGCGAGTGGCACCAGGACGAAGGCGCGCTCCAGCAGCCGCGGATGCGGCAGCTCGAGCCCCGGCTCTTTCACCACGAGATCGTCATAGGCGATGACGTCGATGTCGATCGGGCGGGGCCCCCAGCGCCGCTCCCCGTTGCGCTCGCGCCCGAGCGCGCGTTCGATCGCTTGCGCCCGCGCCAGCAGCGCACGCGGCTGCATCGCGGTCTCGACCGCGATGCAGGCATTGACGAAGGCGGGCTGGTCCTCGACGCCCCAGGGCGGCGTGCGGTAGTCGGAGGAGCGGGCGACAAGACGCACCGCGTCCGCCTCGCACAATGCGGCGATCGCGCGATCGAGCGTCTCGCGCACATTGCCGAGGTTGCCGCCGAGCGCGAGAAGCGCCTCAGCCATGGGCCGGCCGCGCGGGTGCGAGCGCGGTCATCGGGCGCTCCTGATGGCAGCCGCCACGCGCAAGGCCTGAACCGTCTCCGCCACGTCATGGGCGCGGATGATCGCCGCCCCGTGGGCGGCCGCGAGCAGATGGGCGGCGATCGATCCGCCCACGCGCTGCCCGGGTGGCGCGGGCGAGATCCTGTCGATGAACCGCTTGCGCGAGGCGCCGACAAGCAGCGGGAGCCCGAACGACTTGAGCTCGGCCAGGCGCGCGAGCGCGGTGATGCTCTGCTCCGGCGTCTTGCCGAAGCCGATACCTGGGTCGAGGACGATGTTTGCCGGCGCGATGCCGGCGCCGGCGGCGATCTCAAGGGAGCGCGAGAAGAAGCTCATGATGTCGGCCATGATGTCGACCGCCGGATCGGCGCTCTCCCGGTTATGCATGATGACGACGGGCGCGCCATGCTCCGCGCAGACCCGGGCGAGGTCGCTGTCGCGCTGCAGGCCCCAGACGTCATTGACGAGCGCCGCGCCCGACGCCAGCGCCCACGCCGCCACTTTGGCCTTCATCGTGTCGATCGAGACCGGCGGGCCGAGCGCCACCGCCGCCGGCAGCACGGGGGCAAGGCGGCGGATCTCCTCGTCCACGGCCACGGCGACGGCGCCACCATAGGGACGGGTCGATTCCGCACCGATGTCCAGCACATCGGCGCCTTCCGCTACGATGCGGCGGGCATGCGCGATAGCGGTCGAGGGCTCGAGGAAGCGGCCGCCGTCAGAGAACGAATCCGGGGTGACGTTGAGCACGCCCATGACCGCTGGCCGGCCGAGCGTCAGGAGCCGCGCAAGCAGCGGCGACTCCTTCGTCGCGGCGGAGGACGGGCGGGCCAGCGTCATCGCGTCGCTTTGCGCCGCTCCCGGGAGCGGTGTCAAGCACCGGCCAAGGCTGGATCAATAGGTGATTTTCTGCGGCAGCTTCCTGGCGTGCTCGACCCAGCGCTGGACCAGCTTTTCCGACGGCAGGAAGCGAACCAGCTTGCGGCGCCTGTTGGCTTCTGCCATCGCTCTGGCGAGCCTCGCGGGATTGCGATAGCGCAATTCTCTCACGGTATCGACGCCGACCTCGCAGAGTAGGCCGGCATATTCCTTCCCCATGCCCCTGATGCGCAGCTTATCCGCGATGTTGGCCCAGCGCAGCAGCCGCTTTTCGTCCAGCTTGGTCTTGGCAGAAAGGAGCCGGCGCCCCTTCGGGCTTTTCGCCTGCTCGAGCAGTTTTTCCGTCGTTCGGATGCCGACCGATTTGAGCACCTTGGCGTCATCCGCATCGATGCCTTCGATGGCGGCGATCGAGTAGGACATCGAATTCTCCTCGCGCCTGGTCAACCGCCGGCATCAAACGTCAGACGAACGGCCAAGGTCGCGCGACCCTGTCCGCGATCTCGCCGAGCGCTTCGTTCCCCGGGGTCGATGCGTCGGGGGAAATTGCGAAATGAAGAGGACGGCGTGCGGCGCAGCCGTCCGGTCGACGCCCAAACAGGCGCGTCCGATGCGATCGTCCATGTGCCCCTCAGCCCCGCATTCTCGGCAGGTTGCGGACATATTGACCGGCGAACGTTGAGAACACAAGCGTCGCCGCCAAAGTGTCGGCGCGTTGTTGCATTCGTGCATCAGCAACGGCGCGCCCGATCGGCATCTCGCTCGAAACGGTCCAAACTCGCACGCGGATCAAGATGCAAGGCTCGCGCAGATCCGTTACAATGTGACAGCCTGCTGACTGGGACGAGTTCCCTCGCCATCGGCGCGCGTTCATGACGGCGGTTGAACGCGAAAGCGAGCGGGCGACAATAGCCGCACGTTATGGACAGGGATTGCAAGATGGAGAACCTTGATCGGGGCGGGAAGATTTTCGTCGGCAAAAGCTCCAAGCCGGAAATCTTGACGCTCGCGTTTGCCAATCGCCACGGACTGGTGACCGGCGCGACCGGCACCGGCAAGACCGTGACGCTGCAGGTGCTGGCGGAAGGACTGTCGCGGGCCGGCGTCTCGGTGTTCGCAGCCGATATCAAGGGCGATCTCTCGGGCATTTCGGAGCCGGGCGATGGCAAGGAGGCGTTCGTCACCCGCGCCAGGACCCTTGGCATCGAGTACGAGCCCGACCGGTTCCCGGTCGTGTTCTGGGATCTATTCGGGGAGCAAGGCCATCCGGTGCGGGCCACGATTTCGGAGGTCGGGCCGCTGTTGCTGTCCCGTCTCCTCGACCTCAACGACGTTCAGGAGGGCGTGCTCAACGTCTGCTTCCGCGTCGCCGACGAGCAAGGGCTCGCGATCCTCGACCTGAAGGATCTGCGCGCCATGCTTGCCTACATCTCGGATCACGCGGCCGAGCTGACGGTGCAGTACGGCAACGTCTCGAAGGCGACCATCGGCACCATCCAGCGTCAGCTCCTGGTGCTGGAGAATCAGGGCGGCAACAAGTTCTTCGGCGAGCCCGCTTTGGCGCTCAAGGACTTCATCCGGACCGACCGCGACGGCCGCGGCTATATCAACATCCTCGCCGCCGACAAGCTGATGGAGAGCCCGCGGCTTTACGCCACCTTTCTGCTGTGGCTGCTGTCGGAGCTGTTCGAGGAGCTCCCCGAGGTCGGCGATCCACCCAAGCCCAAGCTCTGCTTCTTCTTCGACGAGGCGCATCTGTTGTTCACCGATGCGCCGAAAGCCCTGCTCGACAAGATCGAGCAGGTCGTCCGGTTGATCCGGTCGAAGGGGGTCGGAGTGTACTTCGTGACGCAAAATCCGCTCGATGTGCCGGACAAGGTGCTTGCCCAGCTCGGCAACCGCGTGCAACACGCGCTGCGGGCTTTCACCCCGCGCGACCAGAAGGCGGTCAAGGCGGCGGCGGAGACGTTCCGTCCCAACCCCAAGCTCGATGCGGCCAAGGTGATCATGGAGCTCGGCAAGGGCGAGGCGCTGGTCTCCTTCCTCGAGGGCAACGGCACTCCGTCGATCGTCGAGCGCTGCATGATCCGTCCGCCCTGCGGCCGGGTTGGCCCGATCACGCCCGAGGAACGCAGGGCGCTGATGGCCGACAGTCCTGTCAAGGGAAAGTACGATCGGACGATCGATTCCGAATCCGCCTACGAGGTATTGCAGAAGCGTCTGCAATCCGGCGCCGACGGACCGATCGTCGGGCCGCACGCTCCCGGCGGGCCGGGCGACGCACCGCCCCCGACCGGTCTCGGTGCGGTGCTCAGCGGTATCGGCGGCGTGCTCGGCAGTATTTTCGGGACCAGTCGGCCACGCGGGACCCGCCTGTCTCCCGGCCAGCTGGTCGCGCGCGAAGTGACCCGCTCGGTCACCAATCGTGTTGCCGGCCAGATCGCGGCCGATATCGGAAAATCGATCGGCGGCAAGACGGGCAGCGCGGTCGGCCGCGCGATCGTACGCGGCACTATGGGCGGCGTTCTCAGACGCTAGCCTTGCCCCGGCGCCCGCGCGCTGGCAGCAAGCGGGCTTGTCCCGGACACCGGCCGCTTTAGACTCGCAACAGCAGGACCGACGCACCACGGCCGTCCGCGCTGTTTGGACACGTGCCGGGCGCAACCAACACGAGGCTTTCCATGCCATCCGATGCCTTGCCCGCGGTACTTGACAAGATCGACGCCGATCTCGACCGCAGCCTGGAGCGGCTGTTCGAGTTCCTGCGCATTCAGTCGATCTCAACCGACCCCGCCTACAAGGAGCAGTGCCGCGCCGCCGCCGAATACGTGGCCAAAGACCTGTCCGGCATCGGTTTTGACACCAGCGTGCGCCCTACCGAAGGCCATCCCATCGTGGTCGCAAAGGGCGCCGCCGCTGCCAATGGCAAGCCGCCGCGCGTGCTGTTCTATGGACATTACGACGTGCAGCCGGTCGATCCACTCGAGCTGTGGGAAGCGCCGCCGTTTGCGCCGCGCATTGCCACGCTGCCCGACGGCCGCAAAGCGATCGTGGCGCGCGGCGCCTGCGACGACAAGGGCCAGGTCATGACCTTCGTGGAGGCGTGTCGCGCGTTCGTGGCAGTCACCGGTCGGTTGCCGCTTCCAATCACCATGATGATCGAGGGCGAGGAGGAATGCGGCTCCAACCACCTGTTCGGGTTCGTCAAGGACAATGCCGACGAGTTCAAGCTCGACCTCGCGCTGGTCTGCGATACCAGCATGTGGGATCCGACGACGCCGATGGTCACCACCTCGCTGCGCGGGCTCGTGTATGAGGAGGTGAGGGTGACTTGCGCCGACCGCGACCTGCATTCCGGCCTGTTCGGCGGCGCGGCGCAGAACCCGTTGCGCGTGCTCGCGCGCATCCTTGCCGCCATGCACGACGACAAGGGCCATGTCACCATTCCGGGCTTCTACGATGGTGTCAAAGAGCTGCCTGCCGACATCAAAGCGGATCTGGGGCGCCTTGAGCTGACACCCCAGGGTTTCCTCGCCGAGGTTGGGCTCAAGGTGCCGGCGGGCGAGCACGACCGGATGCTGATCGAGCAGATCGCGACCCGTCCCACCGCCGAGATCAACGGCATGATCGGCGGCTATACCGGGGAGGGCGCCAAGACCGTCATTCCGGGACAGGCGATGGCGAAGGTGTCGTTCCGGCTCGTCGGCGCTCAGGACCCGCAGAAGATCCGCGCGGCCTTTCGGGATTTCGTGCGTGCACGCTTGCCGGCCGATGCCAAGGTCGAGTTCAAGAGCTTCGCCGGCGCGCCGGCGACCGAGATTGATTTCGACAACCCGGCGCTGGCGAAGACGCGCGCGGCACTCGCTGCGGAATGGGGCAAGAAGGCGCTGGCGATCGGCGAGGGCGGCTCCATCCCCATCGTCGGCGACTTCAAGCGGGTGCTGGGCATGGATACGATCATGGTCGGCTTTGCCCTTGATGACGACCGCGTGCATTCGCCCAATGAGAAGTACGACCTCACCTCGTTCCACAAGGGCACGCGCAGCTGGGCGAGGATTCTCGCGACCCTGGCGGCCTGAGCACGCGCACGCGCACTTGCAAGACTGTTCTGTTCCAGCGCCGCCTTCCCGCGCGCGCCGGAACCATGGGCTCGGCCCGGGTGTTTTTGGGCTCGGATGGGGTCCACGTGGGCACCGTGGATCACCTGGAGGGACGCGATCAGGTCAGGCTGACCAAGGACGATACGGACGCCGGCGGCGAACATCACTTCATCCCGCTCGCGTGGGTCGACCGGGTCGACGAGCAGGTTCACCTCAAGCAATCCGGCGCCGAGGCCACGGCACGCTGGAAGACCCACTAATGCGCAATCGCAATGCTCCAGCCGCCCCGCGTGCCTGACCAGGCGCGCGGGGCGGCTGCTGGGTGCAAACCGATCAGCCCCCGCACTGATGCGGCACTATTCGGCGCCGCCGAAGGTGGCGCCGCCAGCGATCATGGAACCGCGTGCTGACTGCGGGGACGGACGCATGAAGCTCAGCACCGCGCCGCTCAGCGCGCTCCCGGTCAACACGATCGTTGCGCCCAGCACGAGCAGCGCCACCAGGGTCAACACCACCGGCTTGATTCCCACGACCGCGAGGATGCCGAGGACGATGGCGGCGAGCCCCGCCAGGGCCTGGATGCCAGCGGAGCCGGATGCCATCTGGCCAGCCAGCATCTGGCTCGGGAAGCGCGCGTCTCGCATCGACGCTTGCTTGAGCATATACAGGTTCCAGACGGAGTTGCTGCTCACGACCAGCGCGCCGCCGAAGGCGATCGCCGCGATCGCGGTCAGCTCGACCGGATAGATGCCGAGCAGCGCCAGCACGCCCAACACGATTCCTGCTGCCCCGATCAGGAACAGAGCAGAAATGCCGCCGACACCGAATTGATTCGGCTCTGCGAGTGTGTCGGTTGGGACATAGACATGCGCGTATTCCGACAACATTGCTCCGCCTTGGACCAACAGGGCGGCACCGAAGATGATCGTCACGATCGCGACGAACAACTCGGGGCGGACTCCAGCGAGGGCGATGACGGTCAGGACGATCGTTGCAATTCCGCCAACGGCGTCGACAAAGCCGCCATAGTTTATCTCACCGGGTATTCTTTCGGTCATTGCCATAGCCATCGAGGTTCTCCGTTTGCATTGGATGATTGACATCAGCGAAAATGGGTCGGCCGGCGGACGGGTTGTTCCCATCGGTTTTGGCCAGTTGGCCAGGCTTCGGCCGCACCTGTTCTCGACGAGTCAAGCGCCGCCGGAGCGTATCGGTTCCAGGCCGCGACGATTTTGCCGCCACTGTGGCGAGTTCGATAACTGCTTCGCGGCCGAATCTTCAAGCGCTATGAAGTTTCCAAGTTGCCTTGGCGGGGCCGGGGCTGCGCTCGCGCTATGTCCGCTCCTGATCAGACGCGCGCTGACGTGCGTGGACCCGACCGCAAGGCAGGTTCCACCGCTCCGGTTCATGTCTTCCGCTTGGGCCAGTAAACTGCGGCCTTCGCCGCCGGCGCGCGCGGGCTTGTAAGATAGCGACAGAGGAGGAACTTGTGGCCGCGCGGGAGGGCTGCCGGAGCCGCCCGCCCAACGCGTTCCGCAGTGCGCGGCGTAAGCTCGGCTGCCGCCGATGAATTTAGAGCGCCTTGTACCAGCGCTGATCGTAGAGCGCCCCGGTGGCCGAACCGAGCACCTTGCGGAAATCCTTGGTATGGGTATCGATCTCGTGCGCGTCGGCGGCCTTTTGATCGCGCCATACCTCGATCACCGTGAAGTGGTTGGGCCGCGCTTTTTGCTGATACGCGTCGAAGCGCAAGTTGCCGTTCGCCTTGCGGGTGGGATCCGCCAACGCCTTCAACGCGGCGACGCCGTCGTCCTTCTTGGGCGGAATCACGTCGACGTGCGAGATGGCCACCGTTGCGCCGCGCGGGATCGCAGTGGGGTCCGTGGGCCCGACGGCGAGCGCCACGTAGGGCCGCTCGTCGATCGGCGCCACCAGGTGCGGCTCGACCTGCTGACGGAAAGCCTTCATATGCGCCGATGCCGCGTGCGCGTCGTAGCTGTGCTGGTCCTTCCACAGCTCAATGATGGCGAACTGGTTCGCGGGCGCGCCGCGCTGGAAGACCTCGTAGCGAACGACGCCGGCATCCTTGCGGCTCGCGGCTGCGAGCTGACGCAGCAATGCGGCATCCGCATTGCGCGTTGCCGGGGTCACGTCGATATAGGTGACCACATAGACGGTCGGATCGTTGGCGTCCTGGGCGCGGGCGGCGCTCGCGGCCGCGAACAACGGCAGGACCAGCAGCAATGACAAGCTCGACGACGCGCGCATGCTTTCCTCCCGACTTGCAATTCGTGTTTGCATCAATCGTAGTTCGGGCGCGCGCCTCACGTCAACGTGAGCCGAGAATGGCCGCTCCTGCAGGTGATGAGAGGCGCCGGGGCTGCGCCCGGTGCGGTCAGGCGAGCGCGATCACGCCGTCGAGGCTCGTCAGCACCGAGTCGGGTGCCGGAGCGTATTCCTCGACCATGTTCGTGCGGTTGATCCACGCGGTGCGGAAGCCGAAAGCTGCGGCACCCATCACGTCCCAGCGATTCGATGAGACGAAGACGACGTCGCCGGGCCTGAGTCCAAAGCGTTTGGTGACGAGCGCATAGACCTCTGGACGCGGCTTGTACACGCGGATCGCATCGACCGAGAGCACGGCGTCGAGATCGCCGCCGAGCGCGGCGCCCTCGACCGCGGCCGCCAGCATTTGCGGCGAGCCGTTCGACAGGATCGCGGTGGTGGCGCCGCGCGCCTTGAGCTCGCGTAGCGCCGCGCGCGCGTCCGGGAACGCCCCGAGCGTCCAATAGGCGTCGAGCAGTTGCGGGCGGAGCGCCCGGTCGAGGTTTGGAAACCGCGCGAAGGCGAAATCGAGGGCGTGCTCGGTCAACGTCCAGAAATCCAGGTAGCGGCCGGCGAGCGTCAGCGTCCAGGTATATTCGAGCTGCTTGCTGCGCCAGATTTCCGAAAAACGATCGGCGTCGGGGCCTGCCGCGGCGCGATGCCGGCCGATGGCGGCATGCACGTCGAACAGCGTGCCATAGGCGTCGAAGACGAAAGCGTGCGGCATGGCAGCCCCTCCCACGAATATCGCTTCGCACCCGACTGCGGCGCCGCGCACATCGCGCCGGCTTCGAAGCCGCTCACAGACCCGGCTGGGTCAACAAAGTCGAAAGTGACTTTCCACGGATATCGTAGACGCGGGCATAGACCACGCCCGCGCGCACGACTTCGGCCAGCAGCGGCGCGTCCAGTTTTGCGCAGTAGAACTCTCCCAGCATCATGGCAAAATCCGCACCCTGCGGGTCCCAGGTGGTTTCGAAGTCGGGACCGAGCTCAACCTGGGGCGAGCGATGCGGGCCGCAGACAGCGATCTTCCAGCGCCGCGCGCTGGGCTTGGTCAAACGATGCTCGGCAAGCTTGGCTTGCAAGGCCTGAGAGGCTTGCTTGAGCGACAGCCCCCAGTAGTCCAGCATGTAGCGATCGCGCGCGCCCGCCACGCCGCCGGCAAGCCGATTAAAGTACGTGTATTCGTAAGGGTGCAGCCGCGCCATCTCAGCGGCGGCGCCGCCGACCCCGGCGAGCAGCAGAAGCACGCCCGCGAGCGGCGCATATCGCCAGCGTTGCGCGGCGGCGTTGACCAGAAAGGCGCCGGCGAGGCCGGCGAGCACCGCGAGCGGCGGCAATACGAACACGAAGTGCCGGATGCCGTTGTACATCGCCGGCCGCAGCGCGACCGTGGCCGCGAGCGGCAAGAGTGCGGCGAGCGCGATCAGCAGCAGGACGGCGCGGCGGTTCACGGGAATGCCTGACCGGAACGCGGCGACCAGCGCGCCTGCCGCTCCGGCGAACCCCAGAAGCGACAGCAGCGGCGGCAGCGTGAGCATGAACAAGGTGGGCACGTAGCTGCGCGGCATATCGGGGACCGGAATTAGACGGCCGGCGAACAGCTCCTGCCACGGCTTCTCGAAGAAGTGCGAGAAATATTCGACCGCGCGCAACGGATTGAGCGGCGCGGCCGCCGACCATGGCCAAACCAGCGCCATCACGGCGTAGGCCAGCACCAGCGCGGGCAGGAGCGCCAGCGCGAACCGCCCCAGCCGCGCGCCGGCGGACCGGACGCCTTCCCCGCGCGCCTCGACGGCCACGATGAAGGCGAGGGCGGCGAGCGCGTCGATCGCTCCGAACCCGCCCAGGATGCGGGAGCCGAAGGCGAGGCCGAAGCCGGCTCCGACGAGAGTGCCGGTTGCGAGCGACAGCCGCGGATACTCCTCCAGCGCCCGCACCGCCCCGAGCAGGAAGACCGCCATTGCCACCGCGAAGGGCGAATCCTTCGGGTTCATGAACATGTGGCCGTAATAAGCGGGGCAGGCGGCGAGCAGCACCAGCGCGATCAGGCCTGCCAGCGGCCCGCCCGTGCGCCGGCCGATGCGCCACGTGACGGCGAGTCCGACGATTCCCACTGCTGCGCCGAGGAGCCGACGGGTCTCGAACAGCGATAGCGGCAGCAGCTTGGCGGCGAGTGCCGCCACCAGGTCGAAGCCGCCGCCGTAGTAGTAGAGATTGACCCACGACAGCGCGCGCTGATCGCGCAGGCCGGAGGCGTAGAACTTGAGCAGCAGAGCGCCGTATTCGGAATGGGTGTAGTCGTCCCAGCTTAGTCCATAGTCGCGGAACGTCAGCAGCGCCGCGACGCCGATGACGCTGAGCACCACGATCGCGAGCTGGTCCAGGGTGCGGCTCGCGCCGAGCGCGTCGCGGGAGGAGGCCGATAGCGACATCGCGACGGCCACGCCGATCAGCCTCCCTGCGGCGCGGATTGCGCGGCCGATCCGAGGCGGACGTAACCACCCGGGCTAGCATCATCGCGCTGGCAAATCGGCGATTTCCTCTGGCAGGCGCGTGGCGCGCGCAGGCCGCAAGCCATTACCGGGGCGCCTGATGCTCAAGGCCGTATGCCCCATGCCATCGCGATCACTTCATCGCCGCATCGCACATCTTGGCGACGTGTTCCCAGTTCACCAGATGGTCCATGAATGCCTTGAGATAGTCCGGCCGCCGGTTGCGATAATCGATGTAGTACGAATGTTCCCACACGTCGCAGCCGAGGATCGGCTTGCCGCCGTGCACCAGCGGATTCTCGCCGTTGGGGGTCTTGGTGACGGTGATCTTGCCGTCCTTGACCGCGAGCCAGCACCAGCCGGACCCGAATTGGGTGGTCCCGGCCTGGATGAACTCCTCCTTCATCTTCGCCACTGACCCGAGGTCTGCGACAATCTTCTTCTCGAGGTTCCCCGGGATCTTGTCGCCGCCACCATGCGGCTTCATCCACTGCCAAAAGTGGATGTGATTGTAGTGCTGGCCGGCATTGTTGAAGAGCCCGGCATTCTTGCCATACGAGCCTTTCACCACCTCCTCGAGTGATTTTCCTTCCCACTCGGTGCCTTTGAGGAGATTGTTGCCGTTGTTGACGTAGGCAAGGTGATGCTTGTCGTGGTGATATTCGAGCGTCTCCCGCGACATGTAGGGGGCGAGGGCGTCATAGGGATAGGGAAGATCGGGCAGTGTGAAAGACATCGGCTTGCTCCTCAAAAAGGCAAACACTCGGGAACCGGACCAGACCGCTTTCTGCCGGCAACGGCACACGCCGGCCCTGGTTCCGGCTCACCTCATTAGGCCGGAGCGCGCACGGGAGCAACGGATCGTGCTCGTTTTGGCCGAGTACTCTAAGCATGCGCGCTGCCGGGGCGGACGCCATCGCTCGTTGCCATGTTATGCTCCATTCGAGCTGGTCGACCGACCTCGCCCGCATCCTGGCTGCTGTCTAAAAACGCTCGCGCCGGCCGCTGTTCATCGGCCGGGCCGCGTCGATGTTAAGCACGATCGGCTGCGAGTGCCGGAAAGCCGCAGATTAGCGGTTGCGGTCGCGGCCGAAGGGCGGCAAAATTCTCAAGCAACCATAGGACCATGGCCGCTGTTGTCAGCGGCTGCGTGGGTGGGATGAGGCGAATGTCTGCGATCTTGTACCTGTTGGGGATCCTGGTCGCGGCGGCGGGTATCGCCGCTATCGGATTCGGCATTCCAATCAACGAGTTTAACCTCGGCACCACGCTCGTCGCTACGGGGGCGACAGGGCTGACGGGAGGTCTGATCCTGATCGGCCTCGCCGCCGTGGTCGCCGAGCTCGGCCGTGTGGCCGATGGGCTCAAGGCGCGCCCGGCCGCTCGACCGGCACGGCCGGCGGAGAGCTCCGAGCCAAAACCGGCGGCCACCGCCGGTGTCGCTGCCGCTCCGGTCGCCTCGGCAGCGGCGGGTGCGCGGCCGGTCCGGCCGGGTGGCGTTTCCGATCGACCTCGGCCCGAGCCTTCGATCCGTGAGGCGCGTGCGCCCGCCACTCAACCAATCGGGGCGCCGTCAGTGGTCGATGTCTCGGCTGGCGCCATCGATCGACTGCGCTCGAGTGCGCCGCGCGGCGAGCGGCCGAAGCCCGAGCCGACGATCATGGCGGAGAATGAAGCCGTTCCACTATCTCCCGATGGCGGCGCGCCGGAGCAGCCGCCTCGGCCCGCGGCCGAGGAGGCGGGGACGCTCGGGCCGGTCACGGCGCAGGATCGCGCGGCCGGTTCGGCAGTCGAGACGCTGAAGGCGTCACGGCTCGATTTTCTGTTCCGCTCAAGGACCGCCCGAACGGCGTCGCAGCCCGAGAATTTCGAGGCGCTGTGGCTGGCGGGCTCGCGCGGCAAACGCGGCACTGAAACCGAGCCGCAGCCGGCGGCGGAGCAAGCCCAAAGTCAACCCGCGCAAGCCGCGCCGGTACAAGAACGCCCCTCTGAGGCGCCGGCGGCCGAGGATCCCAGCGCGACCGCCGTGCTGAAATCCGGTGTGGTCGACGGCATGGCCTATACGCTCTATGCGGATGGATCCATCGAGGCGCAGCTGCCGGACGGCACGCTCAAGTTCGCGTCGATCGCCGAGTTGCGCGCGCACATCGAGAAGAACTCGTAGGCGAGGCGCCAATCCTTTCTCAACGCGCATTCTGCGCGAGATGCGCGTTCCGATGCTTGCTCAGTCCTTACTGCGTGCGGCGGCAGCGCGCCGCATCGCCAGCAAAGCTCCGCGTTTGCGGGGCCCCTGATCGCTCAGCGATGCATGCGCGCCTGAACGCAAATTTCGTTGCGTGACGCCAGCGCTGGCCGGCTGCTACCCCATTGGCTCTCGCGTTGAACGGGCTCGTCGCAGTAGCCTCTCAATAATGCCCAAGGATTGAAGAGGTTCAACGCGCAAACAATTCTTGCCATCGTCATCACCCAAGAATAGAAAATACGCATACCCTGCGGTTTTCCGGGTCGGATTGACACGTCTGCTCTGCGCGGAGCCGCAACGGAAGCACCGAAGCCCCGAAATTCAGCTTTGTCCTGCGCGGCCATGAAGAACAAAACTCGGCAGGAACAACGATCAATGGGCGACCACACCTCGAGCGGCGCGTTCATCGAGCTGACGGCTTCGATAGTCTCGGCCTATGTCAGCAACAATTCAGTGCCGGCGGCGGATCTTCCTGCGCTCATTGGGCAAGTGCATTCGGCCTTGACCCGCGTGTCGAGTGGGCATGGCGAAGTCTCACTCCAGCCACCCAAACCGGCCGTGGCGGTCAAGAAATCGATCACGCCGGACCATATCGTCTGTCTCGAGGATGGAAAGAAATTCAAATCTCTCAAGCGTCATCTGCGCACCCAGTACAATATGACGCCCGAGCAATACCGGGAAAAATGGGGGCTGGCCCCGGACTACCCGATGGTAGCGCCCAACTACGCAACCGCGCGCTCGAATCTCGCCAAGCAAATGGGGCTGGGCCAGCAGCGCGGCCGGCGCAAATAGGGACGTGCATCGCCTCAGTGCCGCCCTACATGCTTGGCTTTCGGGATCACGCTCCAGTGTGGACAGAGTTCCGAGCCGCCGATCCTGGGCCCGGTGACCACCTCGTTGCGGGCATTGACCACAAAAGGAAGGCCCCGGGGAGGTTGTCGCCGGGGCCTGGCGGCCTCTTTCGTTCCTTGGGGGGTTCGATCGAGGCCACCGAAGGATGACAGGCAAGGGCCGCGCCAGTTCCCGCCATCGGCAAAAAAACCACCCGACCCGGGGCAACCGGAGTTCCTTACGCTGGCGTGGTAGCCAATGCCGCGCGCGCATCGGCGCGGATGCGCTCGACCATCGACCGGAATCCGTTTGATCGCTGGGGGGTCAGGTGCTCGCGCAGGCCGAGCCGATCGAACAGCGCAATCGCATCAGCGGAAAGAATGTCCCGGGCGTGCTGGCCGGAAAACATGGCGAACAAGATCGCGATCAGCCCGCGCACGATATGCGCGTCGCTGTCGCCGGCGAACGTCAAAAGCGGCCCGCGCGAGCCGTCGGGGCGTATGCTGGTCGCGAGCCAAACCTGGCTGGCGCAGCCTTGCACCTTGTTGGTTTCGATCCGGTCGCTCGCGGGCAAGGGCGGCAAGTCGCGACCGAGCTCGATGACGTAGCGATAGCGGTCATCCCAATCGTCGAGCAGCGAAAAGTTCTCGATGATGTCGTCGAGCGTGGTCATTGGGTCAGGGCCGGCCCTCGGGTCTGGCTGCGCGTATCACCACTATATAGGCATCCATCCCGGCGGGCACCGCGCTCCGAAGACTTTCCCTCGATCCGGCGATTTCTCCCATTGCCTGTTGCGGGTGTAGATGAGCGCGTCAAAAGGAGGTGTGGAACCGAGCCCGGACTCGCTACGCCGGGCCATCGGCGCGAGCCTCCTTGCGGGATGGCGGTCCACGCCAAGACGGTGCCAAATCGGTGGGCGACAGCGTGTGCTGCGACGGACGCGCCGGCGGCGTCGGCGTCGCCTTGCCGGTGGCGACGCTTTCGGAGTGATCGCCCTCGCGCGCGTCGGAGCGCCCCCTGAGATACTCGTACAGCATTTTGGCGCCGGCCTGAGCGCGCTGGCCGATCGCGACCGCCGTCTGCGACCCCACGCTGCAGGCCTCGGCCTGGCGCTCGCAGAACGAGCCCATGTCGGTGACGGTGGCTTTCGCCGCCGACATTGCGTCGACCGCGCTCACGTTGAGCTTCGGCGTGGGCTGCGATCCGCCGCTCGGCAACAAGGCCAGAACGATGGTGAGCCAGAACGCTATTCGCAACAGGAAGCCCATGATCTGCCTCTTAGTCTTCTACGCGACGGCTCCTCGTCGCCGTGGGAGCACCTTAGCAGCAAAGACTTGAAGCGCCGGTTGGCACCAGGCCGCACTTTTTGCGCTTATTCGAATTCAATCAGCCGCGTTGTTTCATAAAATTCGAACGAACCGCATTTGCCTCGGCAGCGGCGTTATGCGCTCGAGCGCGATCAGCGGCCTTGTTGCGCATGGAGAGGCCGACGCGGGCGGCAACGGACCATTCACCATTCCTGCGAATGCCCGCTGCCGATTTGGCTGAGCGCAGGCGCAACGATGCGCGCCACGCGGGCTCAGGCCGCGGCCTTTAGGTTCATTTAAGCGGCTTCTGACATCATTGTCGGAAGCAAATAACGGGGAGCGCGTCCCAAGTCCTCGGGCGTGCAAGCAAAACGTGGGTCTGCCTGCAGCGCTGCGGGATCACATCGCATGCGCCTGCGCCGCCGGGCGCAGTGCCATGAGGCGAGCGCGCGCGTCGCGCCGGTGCCGGCCAGGCCGCTTTGCCCCGCACTTCCTGTCGCGACCGTCGCCTGTCTTCGACCGCTCGCACTGGTCAGGGCGCGATCCCAGCGCCTGGTGATGGTGAGCGCCGTGCATAATCAGAATACCCGCACAGGTCGAGCCGGCGGCGGCTCCGTCAAGGAGCGCGCGCGTCGGCTCTTGCGCGTGCTGGGCTGGAGCAGGAAAGATGCCGTGGCCGTCCTGCTCGCCGGCTGTGCCGCGATCGCGATCCTGGTCAATGTTCTTTTCATGCAGTCCGGCTCGCATCCGTCGCCGATGTTTCACGCCGGGGCCGCGGGCGTGAAATCCATGGTCACGAGCGGCCGAGCGCCGATCGCTGCCTCCAGTGCGAGACGAGCGGAGCCCGCGCCGGTGGCCGGCAGAGTCATCGCGTCGGCTGCGACGCGTACTGCGGCAGAGATCGTCAGCGACATTCAACGGGAGCTGGCTCGCCGCGGCTACTATGACGGCGCCGTCGACGGCGTCTATGGTCCGAAAACCGACGGCGCAGTCCGCGATTTCGAACAGGCCGGCGGGCTCAAGCCGAGCATCGAGCCGAACGAGGCTCTGCTCCAGGCGATCACGCGCGCGCCGGCGAGGCTGACGAAGGCGCCAAGCGCAGCGGCCCCGCCCGCCGTCCGAATGGCCTTGGTGCGCTCCGATCCGGCAGCCGATCGGCTCGCTCCTTCGAAACGGATCATCGCCTTGCAGCGCGCGCTCGCGGAATACGGCTACGGGCAGATCAAGCCGAGCGGAATGGTGGATGCGGGGACGCACGCCGCGATCGCGCGGTTCGAGCGTGAGCGCAACCTTCCGATCACTGGGCAAGCCTCCGACCGGGTCGTGCGCGAGTTGGCGGCGCTCACCGGCCGCCCCTTGGAATAGAGTCTCCGCAACGCACGGGCATGTGCCGCCAAGGACGCACCGTCTCGTCTCGGCCGCCGGCATGGAGGATACTGCTGCCTCGCGCGCTGCGCGCGGTGGCACGAACGAGAACCGACGATGCGCCTCAAATCGGCGATCTGGGTCGCGGCCTACATCCGCCGGTGCCACGTGGAAGGCGTATTCGCGGCCGTGCGGCGGCGCGGGGCCGAGGAGGCAGGCGCAATTTTCGTCAAGCTCAACCGGCTCGATGGCACCGCGGAGCTGTTCGGCCCGGCGCCGCAGAGCGCGTTCGAGGACGCCCGTCCCGCCGACCGCCTGTTCAGCCGGTGCGTCGTGGGACAGCCCGTGCCAGAGGCCAAGGTCGAGGAACGGCTCGCACGCGAGCTGCGATTTGATCCCGACGCCTGGATCATTGAGATCGAGGACCGGGGCGGTCGCCATTTCCTCGACGATGTCGTCGCCTGAGAAATGCGTCGCACAGCCCGCCTGCAGCCGCGGCGCGCGCGTCGCGCGCAGCAGGCGGTCTGCGCTGCCGGCCGCCGAGCGACGCTGGACCTTATCATCGCCTGCCGGGGGTCGTCAGGTCGCGCTTGCATCGAGGCCGCTTCCGAGATTCGGCGGGTCCACTGCTCGGGCGGGACGACTTCTCCTCGCACCGCCATCCCCCATCCAGGTTATTGCTGGAGCAAGTCTTTTCCGAGAACCGGTACCCACTGTTCGGGATCATGCTGTGGCCATGCCGGCGAATCCGTCGTGGTCACTGCGCCTCTCCTGCAACACCTCGGCTTTGAATGAACTTGGAGGAGCGCCATTAGCAGAGCGTTAACCTTCCGACTCTCAAATCGCGCGGGAGCCGGATTGCGGGGTCCGGGAGGTCAGGGCGGGGGGCTACATGGGTACGGTCATCAGTTTTCCGGCGATGCAGCGCACCGCGCGCGCGTCGAGACCGCTTGCCGGCGGGTGCGGCTCGGCGACCATCGTCATCCTGCCGGTGATCCGGATCGAGCGATACGTCGAGATGCCGACGGCAGATTGCGAGCCGGGGGCGAGCAGGAGTCCGCGTCGCCGGCGGCGCCGGCGCGCGAGCCGTTCCTAGAGCATATCTCGATTGGCTCGAACGCCCTGCGCTCGGGTTCTCACTGCGGGCGGCACTGCGCCGCCGCGAGCGAGGCGCGCACCGCCGGTACCCATCCCGATTCGGCGGCGAGCGCGCGGATCACGATCAGGCCGGACGTGGTCGGCGAGGTCACGATCAATCGATCGGCGGCGGTAACGTCTTCATTCTCAGGCAGCTCGGCGCGTTGCGCCGCTGTCATCAGATCGAGCTCGATCACCCGTCGCCCGGCGGCGCGATCGTTGATGGCGTAATAGGGGACGTCCGCGCGGGTGTAGAATGACACCGACGTATAGGCTTGGCTGATCGGCACGGAGAATTTCAACGGGCCGCGGGACAGATCATAGCGGCAGAACGATGCTTCGAAAGCCGGATCCATGAACGGCATGATCGCCTTCTCCGGCGTCGGAGCCGGCAGCGGAACGACCGCGTTGACCGGAGCGAGCGCGGACAGGCGGGCATACGCATCCTGGGTCGCCATGCGGGGCAGCACCAGAACGGTGGCGAAATGCACGATGCCGGCGAGCAGCAGCGCTCCCAACAGCCAGAGTGCCACGCGGATCACGAGCAGGCCCTCTTGCTGATGGAAGGCATCGGCGTGTCGCGACCCGAGCGGCTGGCCATTCCGACCGGAGTGTCGTAGAGCCGCAACACCAGCAGGTACTTTTCCACGCCGCCCGTCGGCAGCCAGTTGCCGGGCCGGGCGCGCGGCCCCACGGTGATGTGGAAGCTTCCGTCCACGTTGCGGATGATTTCCTGGCTGGTGAAGCCTTGCCGCTGCGCCGAGTTCGCCACCAGCCCGCCCTTCGGATCGTACAGAGTGAGCGTCCAGAACCGCGCTTGCGGGGTGATCCCGCTCACGAGCACGTCGCAGCGGCCATCGAGGATCTGCCCGGCATCGTCGGTGCGCGCGTAGAATGCCACCCCGTCGCCTGATCCGATCGGCAACTCGCCGCTGCGCGCAACGATGGCGCGCGCGTAAGGGTCGATCTCCGGCGTGCCGTTCTTCGGCCACCCGGTCCAGGCCCCGATGGTGATGCCGCCATAGGCGGTGCCCTGCGTCAGCGCGACCCAGGTCGCGCCAAGACCGATCGCCGCCGCGACCGCGAGTGCGAACACCATTCCGAAGAGCAAGCGCACGTTGGTCCGCTGGAGTGAAATACCGGTCAGGGCGAGCCGTGTAGCAAGGAGGCCCGCGCGCTTCAATCGCCGGGGGTGTGGTCGGCCGGCTGGCGGCCCGACATCGACGCCAAGGCGCCTTGAGGCGCGGCCAGAGTGTCATTCGAGGCCTTGGTCTGCGTGCCGTGCTCGGCGAGCGCTCGCGTAGCGTCGTCCAGTAGTCGCTCTACGCGCACCAATGCGTCGGCACCGCGCTTGGTGAGTACCGAGACCGGGCGGACCGGCGGGCTGTCGGACGCGCCGTCCTTCTTGCCGTCCGCCGACGCCGTGCGCGGCGCAGTCGGCGCTTGCGGGCCGAGACCGGGAATCGGCTTGAGCTCGATACCCTGGTGCGCATAGGCCATGATCTCGTGCCAGGTCTGGGCCGGCAGCGAGCCGCCGGTCATCTGGTGCATGGTGGTGTAATCGTCGTTCCCGAACCACACTCCGCACACGAAATTGCCGGTGAATCCCACGAACCACGCGTCGCGGTAGGCGTTGGTGGTGCCGGTCTTGCCCGCGGCCTTGATGCCGTCGAGGATGGCTCGGCGGGCGGTGCCTTCCTCCACCACCTTGTTCATCATCATGTTCATTTCCATCGCGACCTGTGGGGTGATCACCTGCACGGGCTTCTTGCCGTCGCGGTCCCAGCGCCAGATCAGCTCGCCGGCGCCGGTGCGTACTTCGAGCACCGCGTGCGGGGCCATCGCCTTTCCCAGGTTGGGAAACATGGTGTAGCCGCCGGTGTGGTCGAGCACCGTGACCTCGTCGGCGCCGATCGGCATCGACGGGGTGTCGGGCAGCGGCGTGCGGATGCCGGCCTTGCGCGCAGTTTCGCGAATCATGGCGCGGCCGATCTTGGGGTTGCCCTTGCCGAGCGCGATCGACAGCTTCACCGGAATGACGTTGATCGAGCGGGTGATCGCCTGCGTGAGCGTCATCGCTCCGGCATGGCCGCCGCCGTAGTTTTTCGGGCACCAGTTGCCGATGCAGACCGGCGAGTCGACGACGACCGAGGTGGGCTTGAAGCCGTTCATCAGCGCGGTCGCGTAGACGTAGGGCTTGAACGAGGAGCCGGGCTGCCGCATGGCATCTGTGGCGCGGTTGAACTGGCTCTCGCTGTAGTCGCGGCCACCGACCATGGCGCGCACGGCGCCATCGGTGTCCATCAACACCATGGCGCCCTGCTTGGCCTTGTACTCGTGACCGTATTGCCGCAGCGAGTTCTCGAGCGCCTGCTCGGCGTGCTTCTGCAGGTCGACGTCGAGCGCCAGACGCACCACGAACACGCGCTCGTGCACCGACTTGGGCAGCGTCTCGACCAGCTTCTTCATTTCGTCGAAGGCCCAGTCGAGATAGTAGTTGGGCGCGTGCTCATCGCGCCGGTCGACGACGGTGGCGGGATTGCGCCTCGCGCCGAAGACCTGGCCCTCGGTCATGAATCCGGCCTCGACCAGGTTGTCGAGCACGACGTTGGCGCGCGCACGCGCCGCCGGCAGGTTGATGTGCGGGGCAAACTTCGACGGCGCCTTGAAGAGGCCGGCCAGCATGGCGGCCTCGGCGAGGTTCACGTCGCGCGCGGACTTGTTGAAATAGTACTGCGCGGCCGCGTCGACCCCGAACGTGCCGCCGCCGAGATAGGCGCGGTCGAGATAGAGCTTGAGGATCTCGTTCTTGGGCAGCCGCACTTCCAGCCACAGCGCGAGGAACGCCTCCTTGACCTTGCGCTCGATGGTGCGCTCGTTCGACAAGAACAGGTTCTTGGCCAGCTGCTGGCTGATCGAGGAGCCGCCCTGCACCACGCCCCCGGCGCGCGCATTGGTGATCATCGCGCGGAACAGGCCGGGAAAGTCGATGCCGAAATGTTCGTAGAACCGGCGGTCTTCGGTCGCGAGCGTCGCCTTGATCAGATGATCGGGAAACTGATCGAGCGGGATGGAGTCGTTGTGGCGGATGCCGCGGCTGCCGACCTCGTTGCCATAGCGGTCGAGGAAGGTGACGGCGAGCTCGGATTTCTTGAGCCAATCGTCATCCGCGGTCTCCCGAAACGCCGGGATAGCGAGCGCCAGCAGCATCACCATGCCGGCGAGGCCGATCGTCAGCGCTTCCGAGAGCGGCTCGACGAAATACCAGCGCCGCCAGCCCGCGACGTGAAAGCGGTCCATGAAGACGGTGAAGCGCTCGTACAGCTCGCGCGCCCAGGTCTTGGCCTGGTACAGCCCGAAATCGATGCGCGCATCGAGGTCGAGCAATAAACGGCGCAGCCGCACCTGCCAGCTGGCATTGTCGCCATTGGAAAAGAGGTTGCGCACGGTTACCTCAGAGCCACCCCCCGACGGGCCGGACGGACCGCCCGGCCGGTTGCCCCTGTTCTAGCCGATCCAGAGGTTCCAAACTATGGCGGGATCGTCACAACGGCGACAGCATCACAATGCCAGGGCTCGCCCGGCTTGGCCGGCGCGGCTGCAAGCGACCAAGCAGGATGGAACCGCACCGATGGCTGCTGACGAAATCCCGTTCTGGCGCCGTAAATCACTGGCGCAAATGACCGATTCCGAATGGGAAAGCCTTTGCGATGGGTGCGGGCGCTGCTGCCTGGTCAAGCTCGAGGACGCCGACGATCCCGCGCGCACCTATTTCACCGACGTGGGGTGCCGGCTGCTCGACAGCGAGACCTGTCGCTGCCGCGACTATCCCAACCGGACCGCCAAGGTCAACGATTGCGTGCGGCTAACTCCCAGAAACATCAAAAGAATCGTGTGGCTGCCGCCGACCTGCGCGTATCGCCTGTTGGCCGACGGCGGCGATCTTTACTGGTGGCACCCGCTGGTTTCCGGTGATCCCGAGACCGTCCACCAGGCCGGCATCTCGGTACGGGGTCGCGTCGGGGCGACCGAGGACGAGGTCCGGGACGAGGAGCTCGAGGACCGCATCGTGAGCTGGCCGCTGCGTCTGCCCAAAGCGGCGCGACGGCCACCCAAGCCGTGACCCCGGCCGACCGCTGCCGGCGCGTTCGGAACGCGCTGCGGCGCATTGCTCCAGCTGCCGCTCGTACGCACTCGGTGCGCGAGACCCGCCAATCGACGCGGTGCATCTAGCAGAGGACCTCGCTTGCGCGGCCGTTCCTGCGCGGATCGGCGCATAGCCCCTGCGCAGGCCGCGACCTTGCCCTTGCCCCCTTTCCCCGCCTAGATGCTCTCGCCCCCCTCCCGCCGGCTCGGCGCGAAACGAAGCCATGCGCGACCCGCTCACGCCTCCGCCGGAGTACCTCGACCATGCTGCCGCCCGTCGCATCGTCGTCGGCGTGCTTCTGACGATGATGCTGGCGGCGCTCGATCAGGTCATGGTCGCCACCGCGCTGCCGACCATCGCCGGCAGCCTCGGCGACATCGACAACATGTCATGGGTTGTCACGGCCAATCTCTTGTCCGCGACGGCCGCGACGCCGCTCTACGGCAAGCTCTCCGATATTCACGGCCGGCGCCGCATGATCCTGATCGCCATCGGCATCTACGCGGCGGGCTCGTTCGCCTGCGCGCTCGCACCATCGATGCTGGCGCTGATTCTGGCGCGCGCCTTGCAGGGCTTGGGTGGCGGCGGCCTCATGCCGCTGGTGCAGACGATCATCGGCGACGTCGCTTCCCCGCGCGACCGTCCGCGCTATCAGGCCTATACGTCCTCGACTTTCATCGTGTCGACCGTCGGTGGGCCGATCGTCGGCGGCTTCATTGCCGAACATCTGCACTGGTCGTGGATTTTCTGGTTCAATCTGCCGCTCTGCGCGATGGCCTTTCTCCTCACTCATAACGTGCTGGCCCGGCTGCCGCGCCACGACCGTCCGCACCACCTCGACCTGCCGGGGGCCATGCTGATGGTGGGCGCGGCGGTTGCGCTGATGTTGGGGCTCACTTGGGGCGGACGCCGGTATGGATGGGCATCGCCGCAGATCATTGCGCTGTTCGCCGGCTCCGCCGCGCTGTGGGTCGCGTTTGCCGTGCGCGTGATCACCGCGCGCGAGCCGTTCATCCCGCTCTCGGTGCTGCGCGACGGCGCCATGCGCGTCGGCACTGCCGCCGCCTTCTTCGCGGTCGGCACCGTGATCGCGCTGACGATCATCCTGCCGCTCTATGGGCAGCTTGCGCTCGGCCTCTCGGTCAGCGAATCGGCCGGGACGATCATCGCACTGCAAGGCGCCGCCACGGTCACTTCGATCGTCGGCGGGCGCCTGCTCGTGCGTTTCCGCCATTACAAGCGCGTGCCGCTCGCCGGCCTCGTGCTCTCGATCGCCGCACTCGCCCCGCTCGCGCTCGCTCCGACCGGCCTTTCGCCCTTGGCCGCGCTTGCCCTGATCGCGCTGGTTGGCCTCGGGCTGGGACCGAGCTTCCCGTTCACTATCGTGGTGGTGCAGAACGCGGTGGCGCTCCATCAGCTCGGTGTGACGACCGGCACCATGAACTTCTTTCGCGCGCTCGGTTCGACCTTCATCGTCGCTGCCTTTGGGGCGATCGTGCTTGCGGGCGCCCCGGTGAGCCGCGGGATGTCGGCGGGAGCCGTGCTGGCGGGGACGGATGCCGCCGAAGCCTTCCGCTGGGTATTCGCCGCCGCCATGGTCTGCCTGGCGATCGCGCTGGCTTGCATTCTCGCGCTCGCCGAACGCCCGCTGCGAGGATCGTCACGGCAGCCCGCGCCAGCCGAATGACGGCGCTGCCGCGTCATAGCTGCCTTGTCCGCCAGGCCATTGTGCTGGGCGCCGCCCGGCGTGATATCAGTCCCGCCGGCGCCGAGGGAAACCATTGGTCCATTGAGCAGATTTTTGATCGGAATGACGCCTTCGAGCCGCCCGCCGAGCACGTCCATTGACATCGCCTCGCACCCGCCGCTGACCCGCGCGCACGTGCGCAACATCTTTTATGGGCTGATGTTGGGCATGTTTCTCTCGGCGCTCAACCAGACCATCGTCGCCACCGCTCTGCCCACCATCGGCCGCGACTTCGGCGATTTCGAGAATCTCTCCTGGGTGATCATCGCCTATCTGTTGTCGTCGACCGTGGTCTCACCGCTTTACGGCAAGCTGTCCGATATCCACGGCCGGCGCCCTGTGATGTTGGTGGCAATCGGACTGTTCATCGCCGGCTCGGTGGTCTCGGCGGCAGCCCCGACCATGGCGACGCTGATCGCCGGCCGCACGCTGCAAGGCTTCGGCGGCGGCGGCATCGTGCCGCTCACCCAGACCACCATCGCCGACATGATCACGCCGCGCGAACGCGGGCGCTATCAGGCCTATATGGGGACCTCCTGGATCGTGGCCGGGGTTGCCGGCCCCGCGCTCGGCGGCATCATCGCCGAGCATCTGCATTGGTCGGTGATCTTCTGGCTCAACGTGCCATTCGGCGTGCTCGCGGCGCTGCTCACCTATCATGCGATGAAACGATTGCCGCGCCATGAGCGGCCGCACCAGCTCGACCTCATCGGCGCCGCGCTGATGATCGCGGCGGCCACCTTGTTCCTCATCGCTCTCACCTCGGGCGGCACCCGCGTCGCCTGGATCTCGCCGACGATCTTCGCCCTGGCGGCGTCTTCGCTGGCGCTTGCTCTCGCTTTCCTGTGGTGGCTCAAGCGCGCGCCCGAGCCGTTCCTCCCGCTCACCGTGCTGCGAAATCCGGTGATGCGCGCCGGCACTGCCGCGACCTCGTGGATGATGGGCGCAGTGCTCGGTCTCACCGTCTACATGCCGCTCTATTTCCAGGTCGTGCACAAGCTCTCCGCCAGCGATGCCGGCATCGCGCTCATTCCGATTGTGCTGATGACGACCCCGGGCTCGATGCTGTCCGGGCGCTCGATGATGTATCTGCGGCGCTACAAGGTAACTGCGATCGCCGGCGCGGCGCTGGCGATCGCCAGCATGACGGCGCTGGTGATCTCGCCCGCGATGTCGCTCGCCGGCGTGATCGTCGCGCTCACGCTGATCGGATTTGGCGCCGGAACCGTCTATCCGGTCGCGACCGTCTCGATCCAGAACGCGGTTCCGATGCATCAGGTCGGCACTGCGACCGGCGCGATGAATTTCTTCCGCGCGCTCGCGAGCACGCTGGCGGTCGCGATCATGGGTGCGATCCTGCTCGCGGGTCTCGGCGGGGCACCCGAGCGCGGCGGGGCCGGCGTCGAGCGGCTCGCGGCGATTGCGGGCGCGAGCGGCCTCGATTTGGCAGGGATGTTCCGGTGGCTGTTCGTGGCGGGGGATTTCTTTCTGATCGCCGCGCTGGTGGCTGTGCTGATGATGGAGCAGCGGCCGTTGCGCGGTCCGGCCGCTGCGCCGGCATCCGCGCAACCGCCGCCGGCGCCGGCGGAATAGCGTTCGCGTAGCGGGGCGTCGATCGCGTTTGCTCTCTCCACGCCGCGCGTTCATCATTGCTGGCGCGAAGCAAAGGGAGGCGCCAGGAGGCATCCATGGCTGATGAGCTCAGAGCCGAGGAGGTTCGGCGTCTGCTGATGCTCGAGCCCAATGCCACCTGCGGCTTCGTACGCACAAGCTACCTGAGCACGCAGTCGATCGCGCAAGGCGGGCTGCTGCCGCCATTCGACGCGGGGCGTCCGCTGGGGTCGGCGCTCTACTTCATGGTGACGCCGACCGCTCCGGTGCGGCTGCACCGTATTCGCAACGATCAGCTGTACCACTATTATCTTGGCGACCCGCTCGAGGTGCTGCTGTTGCGGGACAACGGCACGGCCGCGCGCGCCGTGGTTGGCCCGAACCTGCGCGCGGGAGAGAGCTTGCAACTCCTGATCCCGGGCAACACGTTTCACAGCGCGCGCCTGCTGGGCCGCGGGCGATGGTTTCTCGGCGCCAGCACCGAATGGCCGGGTGTGGCGCCGGCCGACGTGGAGATCGGCGACGTCGAGGCGCTGGCCGCGAGCCATCCTGCCGTGGCCGACGACCTGCGCGCGATCGCGGCCTCCGCTCGTCCGAGCTGAATCCCCTCAGCGTGGCAGCGGTGATCCCATCTTCGCCGCTTGTCCCGTCAGCCAGCCGCGATAGCGCGCGAGCGGCGTGACCCCGGTAAGACCACCGCAGCCGTCGCTCAGCGCAGGGCCGGTCGACCAGCTCACCACCCCGATCACCGCGAGCGCGCCAGCGATCTCGCGATAGACCGGCGCGCCGGAATCGCCGGTGCAGGCCCCGAGCCCCGGACGCTCGCCGTTGGTCAGCGGATCGGCGAGCCGGATTTGCAGCGTTCCGGGCTGGCCGATGGCGGCGAGCGTTGCGGCGCGCACCGTGCCGCCACTCTTGCCGTCGCCGCGGACGGCGACCCCATAGCCGGCAACCACGAAACGATCCCCGGGCGCGACCGCGCCGCCGGCGGGCGCCAGCGTTGCGGGCCTGGTTCTCCGCGGCGTTACCAGCTTGAGCAGTGCGACGTCGGCGGTCACGCGATGGCGCTGCACCGCATGCACGTCGAAGTCGGGATGGCGAACAATGGCCGCGACGTCTTCGAGGGCGGGCCGCCGCGCTGCGTCGAACTCGACGAGCTTGTAGTCGGCGCCGGGCAGGACGCAATGCGCCGCCGTAAGCACCAGATCACGCGCGATCGCGACCCCCGAGCAGAAGGTCCCGCGCGAGCCGGTCAGCATGACCACCGCACGTCCGGCGCCCTCGCTGCTGGGCTGCGCGCCGCCGACCATGGCCACGGCGGGAAACCACGAGATCAATGCGCAGACCAGGCCCGTTGCGATCCGGATCATGGCGCCAGCGAGGAGCCCAGCTTGGCGGCCGTATCGGCAAGCCAGTAGCGATAGCGCGCCAGCGGAATGACGCCGGAGACGAATCCGCAGACCGGCTCCCCATCCGCGCGCCCCGACCAGCTCACGATTCCGACCAGGGCGTGGTCGCGCTCGTCGAACACCGGTCCGCCGGAATCGCCGTTGCAGACGCCGAGGCCTCGGCTTTCGCCGAGCTTACGCGGATCGACCAGGCTGAGTTGCTGTGAGTTGGGCCGGTCGGTCGCAACCAGCGTGACGGCGCGCAGCTTGCCGGCGGTTCTGCGGTCGCCCTGGACGGCGACGCCGAAGCCCGCGACGATGAAGCGATCGCCGACCTGGGCCGGCGCGCGCCGCTCGCTCAAAACGGCGGGCGCGAGATTAGCCGCCGGCGGCACCGCGACCTTGACCAGTGCGAGATCCGGGGAATCGCTGAGCAGCGAAAACTGCGGATGAGGCGCTACGTTTGCAATCTCCCTCACCGCCGGCCGCCGGTCCTCGAACATTACCAGGCGATACTTGCCGTTGCTCGCAACACAATGTGCGGCCGTGAGCACGAGATCGGGCGCTATGGCGACCCCGCTGCACAGGTTTTGTCCCCCCAGGATGAGGACGACATGGCGCGCGAGCGTCTCGTCGGCGAGCGGCGCGCCTCCCACCATCGCCGCAGCCGGAGCGGCCAGCAGCGCGATCCATGCGGAGACAACGAGCGCGCCGGATGTTGCACTTGTGCTCGGCGTCGAAGCTCGCTGACGAACGGCCCGCACGCCGGGCATGTCCACACCCGGTTGCTGCCGTGTCCCCGCAGTCACTGGCCGGCCTTGGGCTCCTGTCGCTGGTCGCGCTCCTTCTTCTGAAAGAAGGTCTGCTCGACCTCGCTGTGGATGCGCATCAGCCATGCTTCGGCGCGGGTGGCGCGCTCGCGAAAGTGGGCAGCCTCGGCCTCGGCTTCGCGTAGCCGCTCCTCGGCAGCCCGGACCTGGAAAGAGAGCTTGTGCGCCAAGTCCATGGCGCGCGCGCAATCCTCCTTCGCCATGTCCGCAGCCTTTTGCAGCAACGCCACGATCGTGCGCCCGGATTCATCGGCCATCACCTCGGATGATGTCTTCGAGTTCGGTCCGAACCGGACAATGGTACCTGCTTTGTCGGGAGCATACGCACTCATCGCTACTCACTCCGTTCCAGCCTCAACAGTATGCCGAAAGAAGTCTAGCACAGCGGGGGCCGCGCAGCCGCGAAAATTGTGCGCGGCGCGGCCCCGCGCCGATCACGGCGCAGCCGTTATGACGGTTAGGTGACGCTCGCCGGCCGGAGTTCTGATCGCAGGCGCCAGCCGGCGCGCGCTATCCTGAACCTACGATGCTGTAGCCAGGAGCAGCCCGGCCGAGTTCGGGATTTCGACATCGATGGCGAGCGTGGACACGCTCGTGCCGCGATCCATCCGCACCTGGACGTTCTCGCGTTCCACGGTGATGTGCTTGGTGATCGCGACCAGGATTTCCTCCCGCAGCAGGGCGAGCAGATCCGACTGTCCCCGTGTCGCCCGCTCGTACGACAACAGGATCTGCAGGCGTTCGCGTGCGACCGGCGCCGAGCCGCGCCGGCGGAACAGATTGAACAGGGTCATGCCGCTCTCCGTCCGAACAGCTTGTCGAACAGGCCTTTGCGGTCGCTGGGGACCGACATCGGCACGGTGTCGCCCTTGAGTCGGCGCGCCGCGTCGAGATAGGCGCGCGCCGCAGCGCTTCCCGCGTTGCTGAGCGTGATCGGCGAACCGACGTTGGAAGCGCGCAGCACCTCTTCGCTCTCCGGAATGATGCCGAGCAGCGGCGTGGAGAGGATCTCGAGCACGTCCTCGATGGTGAGCATCTCGCCGCGCGCGGCGCGTTGGGCGTCGTAGCGCGTGATCAGGATGTGCTTCTCGATGCGCTGGCCCTTCTCGGCCTTTTCGGTCTTGGAATCGAGCAATCCGATGATGCGGTCGGAATCGCGCACCGAGGATACTTCCGGGTTGGTCACGATGACGGCGGCATCGGCGAACCGCATGGCGAGCGTTGCGCCGCGCTCGATGCCGGCCGGGCTGTCACAGATCACCCAGTCGAACTGGCGGCGTAGCTCCTTGATGACGTCCGCCACGCCTTGCTCGGTGAGTGCGTCCTTGTCGCGCGTTTGCGAGGCCGGCAGCAGCCACAGTGTCTCGACCCGCTTGTCGCGGATAAGCGCCTGCGGCAGCTTGGCGATGCCCTGCACCACGTTGACGAGATCGAACACCACCCGGCGCTCGGCGCCCATCACCAGGTCGAGATTGCGCAGGCCGACGTCGAAGTCGACCACCGCGACCTTCTGTCCGGCTTGCGCCAGCGCGGCGCCGAGCGCGGCGGTGGATGTGGTCTTGCCCACACCGCCCTTGCCCGACGTGACCACGAGGACCTTGGCCATATCTTGTGTCTCCATGTTTCAATCCAAGGCGGCGATCGAAAGGACGCGATCGTTGAGCCAACACTGGGCCGGCCGGCTGCGGAGGGTTGCGTCCATCTCCTCGGCCGTCCGGTAATAGCCGTCGATCGAGACCAGCTCGGCTTCGTTCTTGCTGCAGAAAATCCGCGCCCGGGTGTCGCCGGTCGAGCCCGCCATCGCGCGGCCGCGCAACGCCCCATAGACGTGGATCGAGCCGCCGGCGACGATCTCGGCCCCGGAGGCGACCGAGCCGAGCACGGTGACGTCGCCATGCGGGAAAATGACCGATTGCCCGGACCGGATCGGGTTCTCGATCAGCAGCGAGCTCGGCTCCTGGCGCTGCGGCGGTTGGGACGCGGCAGCGGTGGTGCCCTGATCGGGCGGCGCGGCGAGCGTCGCGTCGTCAGCCGCCGGGCGGCCGCCCTTGAGCAGCGGCGGCAGCGATGGGTCGAGTTGATCCGGTCGCGCGCCTTCCAGGCCGATGATCCGGATCCCGCGCTTGCCAAGCGCCGTGATCAGCTCGCTGATTTCGGACTGGTCGAACGCGCTGTTGGCGAGATCGAGAATGATGGGCCTGCCCACGAAAAAGTCGGGCGAGTTCCTGGTCCATTTGTCGAGCTCCGCCAGCCAGCCGGGCAGGGGGGGCGCCGGCGTGAGCACGAAGGCCATGAACGAGCGGCCACGGAAGCGCATGGCTGGCGGCCGGACTGCGATCGCGCTTGTCACCACTGAGCACCCTGCGACGCTTGCGGATGGGATAACCCCGATTAGCGCGCGCCGTGGTTAATGGGCGGTTAACGAACCGGCCATCGGGCTCCATGGGGTCGAATTGTTAAACCGCTCGATGCAATCGATGGGCTCGTCGCGCGAGCGGATAGGGCTTATCTGCTCGCGCTCGGCTTTGAATAACGAGAAGAAGCTCTCGATCCCGAGCGTTGTCGCAAACGAGCCGACCCGCGTGAACGAGCAGACCACGCGGTCATCTGCGATCACCCCAAATCGCCACATTCAATTCGGGCACTCGGCGCCGGTTTTCACCCAAGCCTCGACAAGCGCCCCCGCCTGCTTCTGCGTGCCGGGCGCCGGCTGTCGGCCGTATCCGGGTGCCCAAGCCCAACCGACCAGATGATCTTCGCCGATATGTTCGATGAGCGCGTCGAGCGAACGGTTTCCATTGCGGGCCGGGTCCTTGATCTGAACGCAAATGTCATGGAGCGTCTTGCCTTCCCATGCCATTTCTCGCGGGGCGAGATGCCAGATCGGATTGCCGGGCACGCCGGCGGGATCGAAGTTGGCCTTCAGGTGGCAGATTGGACAGCGCATCGCCGGAAGGCCAAATCCGTCAACGCCGCGCTCGACCGGGGGCTGGTGGAGCCGGGCCATGTCGCCTTGGCGCGGACGGTCGCCGGCCGGATGGCAGTTCAGACAACGCGGATGCGTCAGCACCTTGCCCAGTTCGTTGAATATCGCGGCTGACCGGGCCGCCCTATCGCCGATCGAGGAAAAGCTTTCGACGCTCGCAAGCCCATCCGGCGGGGCGTCGAGAGCCGCGGGGGCAGCCAGCACGTTTGCCGACAAAATCACGATTGCAACGGAGAGTGGAACGCGCAAGTTGGACCGCATGTTTGGCTGCCTTCTTAGCTCAGACCCTCGACACCACGCGGCCAAACCGAACGCGAGGCCACTGCGTTGGCACGCTAGCAAGACTAAAACAGATAGCGATTGGGATCCGCCAGGATCACGGCGCGTACCGCCTCATGGTATTTGATGTAGCCGGTGCAGCGGCACAGATGACCATCCAGCGCTTCGGCAATGGTCTTGTCGAGATCTGCCCGCGCCACTGGCTTCTTCGCCAAACGTTCGAGCAGGACCTGGCTCTCGTTGAGGAAGCCTGCCGTGCAGTAGCCGCATTGGAACGCGAAGTGCTCGATGAACGCCTTCTGCAACGGCGTAAGCTCGCCATTCTTGGCGTGGCCTTCCACCGTGCGGATCGACTTACCGTTGAAACTCGCCGCCGGAACGACGCAGGTGGGGCTGGTGTAGCTGGTGCCTTGGGGATCATCGACGATGACCGCGCAGCTCAGGCATTGCGCGGCGCCGCAGCCGAACTTGGTGCCGGTCATCCCGAGATACTCGCGCAGAAAATCGTTCATCGTCAGTTCGTCGCGCACCTCACGCGGGCCGTACGCGCGTCCATTGATGGTGACGGTCAGCAGCGTCACTTGAGTGCTCCCTTGATCATGGCTTGGGTTACCGGCAAGGAGTGGAAGCGGTGACCGGTGGCATCATAGATGGCGTTGAGCAGCGCAGCGACCACGGGAATCATCACGACTTCGGCCATGCCCTTCGGCCGCTCGTCGGGATCGACGGGCGGCAGCACCTCAACCTCAAGATCGCGCAGCGGCAGGTCCGAGCCACGTGCGACCAGGTATCGACCGAGGTTCCATTTCCCGTTGCCGGGTCCGTCCTCGTAGAGCGGCAGTCCCTCGATCAACGTATAGCCGACGCCCATGGCGAAGCCGCCCTGCGCCTGTCCGAGCACGACTTGCGGGACCAGCGCCTGGCCGCATTCCAGCACGCTATATGCTTTTGCTATTCGCAATGCGCCGGTCGCGCGATCGATTTCGATGCGCATGACGTGGCCGCACTCCGACGTGTAGCTCTGTCCGATCCGGTTGAACTCGGTCGGCGGAAACTTCACGTTGGAACGATCGATACGGGCGTATTTGCCCGCGCCCCGGCGCACCGCCAGCGCGTCGATGTCGGCGGTCCACGCCTGGCCGGCCAGCGGGAAGGTCGCCTGCGCCCACGCCCAGCGGCTGAACGCATGCGCCATTGCCCCGGTCACGCCATTGCGCGCATGCGCCTTCGCGGCGACCGCCGGCAAGCCGAGTGGAGGGAGCCCCGGCATGACAAGCTGACCGTCTTTCCATCGCGCTGTCTGCCATTGGCTGGCCCGGCGGTCTTTCGGCGCGATGCCCCACAACTCGAGCGCTGCCGGCCACAGGCCGAAGCGGAAGATGACGCGCGCGGCCTCGGCCGCCGGGTGTGTGCCGACATGGGCGCCGATCGAGGCAGTGCTGGCTGTACTGACTGCAGGCACCCAGCGTGGGTTGCGCGCCGCCGCGTCCTGCGTTTTCTGACTAATGGTGTAGGAGTCGCCGGAGGTCACGAGCGCCAGCGGGCCGAATGTGTCCACCTGCGCGAGCGCGATTTCGTCAGCAACGCTACCAAGGTGCGCTGCGACCCGATTGGCTAGCGCTGTCCCAATGCCGGTGCCCATCTCGACGTAGTCACAATGGATGGTGATCCGGCCGTCGGGAGCAAGTTCAACGGATGCAAGCGTACCGTCGCCGCCGCTGCCGTAGTCCTTGGTCGCGCAAGCGATGCCCGTGCCGACGAGGATTCCTGCTTGCCGTCCGCGCGCCTTCTGCTCGGCGCGCTCCGTCCAGATCGGATGCTTCTCCAGCTTATCCAGGATCTCGGGGGTACGGACCGACACGATGTAGGGGTTTCCCGCCATGGTCCGGCCGCCGGTCGCGAGCGCATTGCGGCGGCGAAACTCGATCGGATCGAGCGGCAGTGCCGTGCAAATCTCATCGATCAGCACTTCGAGCGCGGTCATCGTCTGCAAGGTCCCGTAACCGCGCATCGATCCCGCAGTGACGCCGCGTGAGTGGAACGCATAGGTCGTCACATCGACTTTTGGAACGTAGTAGATGCCGATCGCGGCATTGGCGGCGACGCTCGCCACGGTGGCCGAATAATTGGCAAGGCCGCCGCCATCCAGCGCGTGGTCAGCGGCGAAGGCGACTATTTTGCCGGTGGCCCGATCGACGCCGACCTGCGTGCGCATCTTGAAGGCATGCCGCTTGATTCCGGATTGAAACTGTTCGAAGCGGTTGTTGGCGAGCCGGACGCAACGACCCGGGAAGAACATCGCCGCCAGCGCGACGTAAAGCGGAAACGGCGTATGATCGCGTCCGCCGAACCCGCCGCCGCAATAGGCGAAGTTGGTACTGATGTGCGCCGGCTTGAAGGCCCCCTCGGCGTTGCCCAGCAGATAGGCGATCGATTCGGCTGCCTCGTAGGGTGACTGCACCCCGACAATCAGCTCGAGGTTCTTGCGACCGGCGTCATACCAGGCGAGACCGCTTTCCGGCTCGAGAAACATCGGATCGACCGACTGCGTCTCGAATTCGCGGTCCAGCACCAAGATTGCCGGATTGTTTTCTGCAAGCTCGGCGCGGATCTTTTCGCCATAGCTCGCGGCTTCAGCATAGGCTTGCCCGGTCGGCAGCGGGAGGCGTGCCCAGATTGGCCGCCCCGAGTTCTCGAAGAACCCCGGACTGACCCAGCCGTTCTTGACCGGCGAGTAGACGTCCGGTGCATCGGGGGTCGGGCCACCCACGCGCGTGAACCGAAATGCACCGTAGTTGGGCATCTTGACCGGCCCGGTCTCTTCACCGAACTTCAGAACGGCTGCATCGCGCAGGGCGAGCCGGGCCTGATCGAAGGCGTCGAAATCATCGAAGATGAGCAGCGCCACCGGCTGTCCCAGATAGAGCGGCGTTTTGCCGACCGGGCAGAGCAAATCGCCAGTATAGAATTCAGGAACGCGCATGCCGGTCCGCGCAAGCTCGGCGGCGGTGACCACCACCGAGGGCTTCAACGCGCCGCTGAGGCGCGAGAGATCCAGGCCGGTGAAAACGTGCGTCGCGTCGGCGGCCCGAACGAGCATGGCGTGCGAGGTGTTCTGCGGCCAGCCCGGGAGATCGGCGCCACGGAAATCGGACGCGTAAAGCTTCGCTCCGGTTACCTTGACAACGCCGTCGATGCGACCGACGCCGGTGGCGGCCGGGTTCCAGGCTTGTCCCGGCAGCGTCTCGCGGGCAGCAAATCCGGGCTCCTCGGCGATGGCCAGGCGCGACACGCTGAGCGCAATGCCGCTCGCCGTGACCGACGTGACGAACTCGCGTCGCGAAATTTTCATTGTGCCGCGCCTTTCATAACCTCGAGCGCAGCTCCCGCGGGTTGATCCGCTGCTGGAGCTGCGCCGTTTGACATGCGGCGGCGCTCAGCTGGCGACGTGAGAGCGCCGCTCCGGTGTTTGGGCCTCAGTGAAGATCAGACAGGGATACGGGTCCGGGCCCGGGCGTGATCAGCGTCGGCCACTGCTTCGAGCCGAACGGGACTGCGGGCGGCAGGAACGGCTTCATGCCGCGCTTCTCGGTCTCGGCGATGATCGCGGCGCGCGCGTCGCCGCCCATCAGCTCGTAGTCCATCAGGTGGTAATTGCCGAAGAACAGCGCCCCGACCGAGCGGTCGGCGATGATGCGGGTGAGCGAGGTGAGCATCTCCTCCGGCGTGGTGGTGAACGAGATTGTCTCGATCAGCATCAGGCGGTCGTTGATGGCGTCCGGGCCGAAATACTGCGCCAGCACGCTAAACAGGATATTGTTCTGGCGGGCGACATAGATGGTATTGCTGGCGGCGTAGGTCTTGTCCCAATCGTTGCCCAGCATCGTCTTCCATTCGCCGATCACCTTCATCCAGTGCCCGACCTGGGTCTGCGCCGCCCAAGTGATATTGTGCTTGAGATAGGGGCCCTGCTTCTTGCCGAAGGCTTGCAGCGCGGCGAACGAGATCGATCCTTTCGCCAGACATTCATCCATGAAGGCGATGTTATTCTGCAAAATGGTGCGGTTGTTGTCGCGCCAGTCGGCGGGCATGGCGGTCTGGTCAAGGCCGTCGAGCGCGACTTTCATGCGGTCGCGATAAGCCAGCATGGGGCCGCGCCAGGATTGATTGGCCTCATTATCCAGATAGGGACCCACGATTTCGGCCAGCGCCATGGTGCTGTGGCCGATTGATTTCAGCAGTTGATAGACGATCGGCACCGAGGGCGCCTCAAGCGGCGCCATGCCGGGCCGATAAAGGATGAAGCGGCCGCCCGCGCCTGTGAACAGGCCGAGGATGACGGGATGCTTGTCCAGGATGTTCGCCTGGAACACCTGGGAGGCATTGTCGTAGAGCTCGAACATGATCGAGTTGAGCGCCAGCACGTTCTTGTTCGCAGTCTCGGCCGGGCTCGAAGCCACGTGACCGGCAATCGGCGCCATGTAAGCCGGTAGCTCCTGCGCGCCGGCCGGCGCAGCCAGCAGCATTAGCGCGACGGAACTTGCCCTCGCGCAGCCACGGAATTTCGCAAAGCGGTCAATCCGCATGATTTCCCTCTCCAGATACCGTCGCGCCTGCTCCAATGACAGCCACAAATTTTCGGGCGGAGCAACCCACCCGCAATGGTGTTGGTCGTGATGGCACTTACGCCAGCTTTGACGAGCAGGCGGCCGGCGAGCCCCAAGCAAGATCCGCCGATTGCGCGGCGGTCGAAAATGACCGCTCAGGCCTCGACGCCCGAAAACAGATCCTTCCGAATGACGGCGTGCACAGCCCAGTTTCCGTCTACCACCTGCGTGACGCCGAAATCGACGGTCACCGTCATCAGCGAGATGGCTTCGTCTTCGCTCAACTTCTTGGTGGTCATCGGTAGTCGAGCGCTTCCAACGCGGTGTCCGCGAGATCGGCCTTCTTGTGCAGGATGACCTGGAAGGTTCCGGTCAACGTACATTCGATCGCCCTGCCGCACAGTTCGGAGTCGACCTGCGACGCATTCGGATCGCCGACTGACAGCAGCCGCGCCCTCGACTGCGACCGGATAGTACATGGTTGCGCCTTTGCCGATGCGCCAGTTGTCAATGTTGCCGCGCCCGGATCGGTTTCCAATTGCGGCTTGAGCTTTTTGCTGAAGTAGCCCAGTGCACGATCGCGCGGGTGGCCGGCACCTGATGGTAAGCGCGCTGAGCCGGCTGGTGGCCCCCGTGCGGCCGGCAAGAAACCTGCATCTTTGGTGCTATCGTGATTTGTCGTCGCCTGCGCACATGGATCTGTACGCTTTTTTCGCGCCGGCGGGCGCATCGCAAGCTCAACAACATCAGCTGCCGAACGGATCGGCAGCCGCTGCCCATCCTGCAGGCGGCGGCTCCGATGCGCGCGACTGGCCCTCAGAGCTTGATGCGCAGGAACTGGGCAAGCTCGCCGATGATGCCGCGACGGAACAGCAGCACGCACACCACGAAGATCGCGCCCTGCACGACGAACACCCACTGCCCGATCGTGGTGAGATAATTCTCCAGCGTCACCATGAAGAACGCTCCCGCCACCGGTCCGAACAAGGTGCCGAGCCCACCCACCAGCGTCATCAGGATCACCTCGCCCGACATCGGCCAGTCGACGTCGGTCAACGAGGCGAGCTGAAACACCAGCGCCTTGGTCGCACCCGCCAATCCCGCGAAGGTCGCGGAGAGAACGAACGCGAGGAGCTTGTAGCGCTCGGTCTTGTAGCCGAGCGAGACCGCGCGCGTCTCGTTCTCGCGTATCGCCTTGAGCACCTCCCCGAACGGCGAGTTGACGATGCGATAGATCAGCAGGAAGCCAGCGAGAAAGACGACCAGGACCATGACGTACATGTTGGTCTGATCGGCGAGATCGACGAGGCCGAACAGCCGCCCGCGCGGCACCGCCTGAATGCCGTCCTCGCCGTGGGTGAACGGTGCCTGCACGGCGAAGAAATACATCATCTGCGCCAGCGCCAAGGTAATCATCGCGAAATAGATGCCTTGCCGGCGGATGGCGAGTGCGCCGACGATTGCGCCCAACACGGCGGCGACCGCGGTTCCCGAGGCGATCGCCAGCTCCGGCGTCAGCCCCCATACCTTCGCCGCATGCGCGCACACGTAGGCGGCCCAGCCGAAGAACAGGGCGTGGCCGAACGACAACAGTCCGACATAGCCGATCAGCAGGTTGAATGCGCAGGCGAACAGCGCGAAGCACAGCGCCTTCATCAGGAACACGGGATAGGCGAACAGCGGCGCGACGATGAGCGCCGCGGCCATGAGCGCAAATGCAAAGCCCTCGCCGAGGTTGGGCTTCGCGAGCATGCGGACCGGGCCGCCCAGTGCGTTGTCGGCGAGCTTCACGTCAGGCGCCCCGCCCAAACAGGCCGGCCGGCCGGATCAGCAGCACGATCGCCATGATGATGAAGATCACGGTGTTCGATGCCTCGGGGAAGAACACCTTGGTCAAGCCCTCGATGATGCCCAATCCGAAGCCGGTCACGATCGCGCCCATGATCGAGCCCATGCCGCCGATCACCACCACCGCGAACACCACGATGATGAGGTTCGACCCCATCTGCGGGCTCACGTTGTAGATCGGCGCCGCCATCACCCCTGCGAGCGCCGCGAGCGCGACCCCGAAGCCGTAGGTGAGCGTGATCATGCGCGGCACGTTGATGCCGAAGGCGCGCACCAGGGTCGGATTCTCGGTGGCTGCGCGCAGATAGGAGCCGAGCTTGGTGCGCTCGATCACGAACCAGGTGGCCAGGCAGACCGCCAGCGAAAACAGCACCACCCAGGCGCGGTAGTTCGGCAGGAACATGAAGCCGAGATTGCGCCCGCCCTGCAGCTCGGGCGGCACCGAGTAGGGCAGGCCGGACGAGCCGAAGAAATTACGGAAGGTGCCCTCGAACATCAACGCCAGCCCGAAGGTGAGCAGCAATCCGTAGAGGTGGTCGAGCTTGTAGAGCCATTGCAGAAAAAGCCGCTCGATGATGATTCCGGTCAGGCCAATCACGAGCGGGGCGACGACGATCGCCCACCAATATCCCATCCCGGCATATCGCAGCAGAAAGAACGCGGTGAAGGCGCCGAGCATGTACTGGGCGCCATGCGTGAAGTTGATGATGTTGAGCATGCCGAAGATGACGGCGAGACCAAGGCTGAGCAGCGCGTAGAACGAGCCGTTGATCAGGCCGATCAGCAGCTGCCCGAACAGCGCCTGCGAGCTGATGCCGAGCACTTCGAACATGGCCGACCCCCTCGGTCGGCGGGGAGACGAAGCGGGCTTCGTCCCCCCGCGCGCCACCCGGTCAGCTCTTCACCAGCGGGCATCCTCCCTCGGAGAGCGGCCGGAAAGCTTCATCCGCCGGAATGGTGGCGCGGACCTTGTAGTAATCCCACGGTCCCTTGGATTCCGCCGGCTTCTTGACCTCGAACAGATACATCGGGTGGATCTTGCGGCCGTCGGCGCGCACCGTGCCCTTGCCGAACAGTTTGTCGTCGGTCGGCATCTCCTTCATCTTGGCGACGACCGCCTTGCCGTCGGCGTCGCTCTTGAGCGCCTCGACGGCCTTGAGATAGTGCGTGACCGCCGAGTAGACGCCGGCGTGCACCATCGTCGGATAGATGCCCTTGTACTGTGGCGCGAACCTCTTCGCGAACGCGCGGTCGGCGTCATTGAGATCCCAGTACCAGGCCTCGGTCAGGATCAGGCCCTGTGCGGTCTGCAATCCGAGCGCGTGCACGTCGGTGATGAAGGCCAGCAGCGCGGCCAGGTTCTGGCCGCCGCTGGTGATGCCGAACTCAGCCGCCTGTTTGATGGAGTTGATGGTGTCGCTGCCGGCATTGGCGAGCCCGATGATCTTGGCCTTCGAGGCCTGCGCCTGCAGCAGGAAGGAGGAGAAGTCGGTGCCGGGGAACGGATGGCGGACGCGTCCCAGCACCTTGCCCCCGTTCTTCTCGACCACCGCCGCGGTGTCGCGCTCGAGCGCGTGGCCAAAGGCGTAATCGGCGGTGAGGAAGAACCAGGTGTCGCCGCCGGTCTTCACGATCGCCTTGCCGGTGCCGTTGGCCAGCGCCCAGGTATCGTAGGTCCAGTGGATCGTGTTCGGCGTGCATTTAGGCCCGGTCAGATCGGAGGCCGCCGCGCCGGAGACCAGAAAGACCTTGTTCTTGTCGCGTACGATCTCGTTGACCGCGAGCGCCACCGACGAGGTCGGCACGTCCACGATCACGTCGACCTTGTCGACGTCGATCCAGGTACGGGCGATGTTGGAGCCGACGTCGGGCTTGTTCTGGTGATCGGCGCCGATGATCTCCACCTTCATGCCCTTGGCGGCGGCGCCGAAATCCTCGACCGCCATGCGCGCAGCGATGACCGAGCCTTGGCCGCTCAGGTCGGAATAGGTGCCGGACATGTCGTTCAACACGCCGATCTTGATGGTGCCGTCGGTATATTGCGCCTGCGCCGAGCCGCAACCGAGTGCGACCGCGAGCGCGGCGAGACTGATCAGTCCTTTCATGGGCGTTCTCCTCTTGGTGGTTGCAGGGGGGCCGGCCTGCGCCCGACGTCGCGTGTGACCGGGCAAGTCGGGCAGGCGAGATCCTGACGTTCCGGCCGGCATGTCACACACCCAGATAGACGTGCAGCTTGTCGAGATTGGCCTCGAGCTCGGCGTTGGCGAAGCGGTCGATGATGCGACCATGTTCCATCACGTAGTAGCGGTCCGCAACCGTCGAGGCGAAGCGAAAGTTCTGCTCGACCAGCAGGATTGTAAAGCCCTGCTGCTTGAGCATGCCGATGGTCTTGCCGATCTGCTGGATGATGACGGGGGCGAGCCCCTCGGTCGGCTCGTCCAGCAGCAGCAGCCGGGCGCCCGTGCGCAGGATACGGCCGATCGCCAGCATCTGCTGCTCGCCGCCGGAGAGCTTGGTGCCCTGGCTCGACAGCCGCTCCTTGAGGTTGGGAAACAGCTCGAACACCCGATCGAGCGCGAGCCCGCCGGGACGCACCCTGGGCGGCAGCAGGAGATTCTCCTCGACGCTGAGGCTGGCAAAGATGCCGCGCTCCTCGGGACAGAGCGCGATGCCGAGCCGGGCGATCCGGTCGCTGCTCAGTCCGATCAGCTCGCAGCCTTCGCAGCGCACCGACCCGGAGCGCCGGGCGATGATGCCCATGATCGATTTGAGGGTGGTGGTCTTGCCCGCGCCATTGCGGCCGAGCAGGGTGACCACCTCGCCCGGGAACACCTCGAAGCTCGCCCCGTGCAGGACGTGGGACTCCCCGTACCAAGCCTGCAGATCCTCGACCGCGAGCAGCGGGACCGCGCCGGGACTAAGCATGGCCGACCCCGAGATAGGCTTCGCGCACGCGCGCATCGGCGGACACGGTCTGATAAGGGCCTTCGGCCAGCACTCGGCCGCGCGTGAGCACGGTGATACGATCGGAAAGGTTGGCGACCACGCTGAGGTTGTGCTCGACCATCAGTACCGTGCGGTCGGCCGCGACCGACTTGATGAGCGCGCTGATGCGATCGATGTCCTCGTGGCCCATGCCGGCCATCGGCTCGTCGAGCAGCAGCATCTCGGGATCGAGCGCCAAGGTGGTCGCGATCTCGAGCGCGCGCTTGCGGCCGTAGGGCAGCTCGACCGCGGTCCAATGGGAGAAGGCGGCGAGCCCGACGTCGGCGATCAGCGCCATCGCCCGTTCGTTGAACACGTCGAGTGCGCGCTTCGAACGCCAGAAGTCGAACGATGATCCGCGCTTGCGCTGCAGCGCCACGCGCACGTTCTCGAGCACCGTCAGGTGCGGGAAAACGGCGGAGATCTGGAACGAGCGCACCAGCCCGAGTCGCGCCACCTCCGCCGGCGGCAACGGCGTGATGTCGCGCCCCTTGTAGACGATGCGTCCGCGGGTCGGCCGCATGAATTTGGTCAGCAGGTTGAAGCAGGTGGTTTTGCCGGCGCCGTTCGGCCCGATGAGCGCGTGAATGCTGCCGCGCGCGACCTGGAGGTTGATGTCGCTCACCGCCACAAACCCGGCGAATTCCTTGGTGAGATTTTCGGTTGCGAGGATGAAATCGTCGCTCACGGGGGCGGCGGCTCCGGTCTGCGGACCAGTGTTAACACGTCCAGCGCCGCTTCAGCAAAGCGTCCTGCGCCCGCGCCGCAACGGCATCGCCGCCTCGATCGGCTGGGGCGGGCGCCGGCGGCTTGCGCGCTCGCTGCGGCCGGCGGAGCGCCGCTTTTGTCCGGCTTCCCCGCGCTGTCGTGTCGTGGCAAGGTGGGCTCGGCGGCCCCGATTCCGGGAGTGCCGGGGCGTCGCCGGCGAGCCGTGGGAGCATCCAGCTTGCGCCTCCTCGTGATCGAGGACGATCCCGACCTCAATCGCCAACTCGCGACCGCGCTGAGCGATGCCGGCTACGTGGTCGACCGCGCCCATGACGGCGAGGAGGGACACTTTCTCGGTGAAAGCGAGCCGTACGACGCGGTCATCCTGGACATCGGGCTGCCCAAGATGGACGGCATCTCGGTATTGGAGGCGTGGCGCCGGGCCGGCCGCGGCATGCCGGTCCTCATCCTTACTGCGCGCGACCGCTGGAGCGACAAGGTCCAGGGCTTCGACGCCGGCGCCGATGACTACGTGGCCAAGCCGTTCCATCTCGAGGAGGTGCTGGCGCGCATCCGCGCGCTGCTGCGACGGTCGGCCGGGCACGCCAAGAGCGAGCTCAACTGCGGCGCGGTGCGCCTCGATACCCGCACCGGCCGGGTTTCCGTCGACGGCAACCCGGTGCGCCTGACCTCGCATGAATACCGGCTGCTCTCCTACCTCATGCATCATACCGGCCGCGTGGTCTCGCGCAGCGAGCTGGTCGAGCACCTCTACGACCAGGACTTCGACCGCGACTCCAACACCATCGAGGTGTTCGTCGGCCGCATCCGCAAGAAGCTCGGCGTCGACGTCATCCAGACCGTGCGCGGGCTCGGCTATCTGCTCACCGCGCCGGGTAGCTGATGGGCGCTTTGTTTAACTCGATGTCATGGCCGGGCTTGTCCCGGCCATCCACGTCTTTGCTTTTGCTTGGCGAAGAAAGTCGTGGATGCCCGGCACAAGGCCGGGCATGACGAGAATTGAGCATGCGCGCTAATTCCCTTGCGCTGCGGCTGTTCCTGTCGGCGACGACATGGACGGTCATCAT
>DATBKV010000220.1:0-19613 GCA_036555745.1 Xanthobacteraceae bacterium
GATCGCCCGCAGAAAGGTCTCGTAGCCGATCGGTCCGCCGATATCGGCGGGCGGGCAGCGTCCTTGCGCGCTGACAAGACGGGGATAGGCGACCGCGGGATCGGCCGGCGCCACGCTCTCCAACACGACAGTGTGCGCCCAGTCCTCGCCGTACACATAGTCGTAACGGAAGGTGTCGGAGAGCGCCACGACGTCCGCAAGCGTCGCACTCTCCGCCGCCAACGGGCTCGACGCCGGATCGTCGCGATCGAGCAGGCCCCAGGCCGTTTCTCCCGCGCGGAACTCGAACGGATGGCAATTCTGCCAGCCGATGGCGATCTGCAGCACGAAGTGCAGGTCGTCGAGACGGATGGCGACGGGCACCTCCACGCGACGGACGACTGCCGGCTCGACCTCGTCGATCTCGATGCGCAGCCGCGCGATCTCGTCCAAGCGCGTGCTATTCCGCCGCCTGCTGGAAGGTCAGCATCTCATCGCGCGGGTCGAGGTCGACGATCTTACCGTCCTTGATGACCCAGGAGAGGTGCTTGCCGCCCTGCAGCACGGTGATGTCGGCGATCGGGTCCTTGTCGAGCACGATGAGGTCGGCGAGCTTGCCCGCCGCGAGCTCGCCGACCTGGCCTTCGAGGCCGACGGCGTAGGCATTGTCGCGGGTCGCCGCCACGATGGCCTCGAGCGGCGTGTAGCCGCCGTACTTGACGAAGATTTCGAGCTCCTTGGCGTGCAGCTCGCCGTAGCGGGTGAACGTATTGTTGCCGGTATCGGTGCCGACGAGGAGCTTGATCCCGAGCTTGCGCGCCTTGTGCATCAGCTCGCACAGCAGGTCGAAGTGCCGCTTCATGCGCGTGATGTCGAGCTGCACCTGCTCGGCGCCGACCTTCTGGCCGAGCTCGACCACGACCGCTAGGAAGGTGGCGGTCGGAATGATCGGCATGCCGCCCTTGGCCACCGCCTCGAGGTCGCGGTCGGTGGCGAGATCGGCGTGGATGATCCAGTCGACGCCGGCCTCGGCCGCGGCGCGCGTCGAGCCGGCGCCGCGCGAGTGAATGCCGACGCGCAGGTTGCGGCGGTGCGCCTCGCCGACCACCGCGGCGATCTCGTCCTTCGCCAGCATCTGGGACTCGCCCGAGCGGCTGTCCGCCATCTTGATGAAGTTGACGCCGTGCTTGCCCTGGCGGCGCACCTCGGTGACCATCTCGTCGGCGGTGTTGCAGAGCTTGCCGATGGAATGGTCGGGCGTGCCTTCCCACGACGGCTCGTCGTCCTCGATGCAGCCGTAAGTGACGATCATGCGACCGGCCACGTACATGCGCGGGCCCTCCATCAGCCCGAGCTTGATGGCGTCGCGCACGCCGACATCGGTGAACCAGGTGCCGCCCGGCACCGAGATGCTGGTGACGCCGGAGCGCAGCACCTTCTGCACGCTGCGCGCGGATTTGAGCGTGGAGAATTCCGGCCGGGTCGTGCCCTTGCCTTTGCCCTCGCCCTTGATCGTCGGATAGCCGTAGGAGACGTGGCAGTGTGCGTCGATCAGGCTGGGCATGATCCACTGGCCGCCGGCATCGATGACCTCGACGTTCCTGCGATCCTCGAGCTCGAAGCCGGGAGGCAGCACGCCCACGCTCTTGATGCGGTTGCCCTCGATGACGATGGCGTCGTTGCGCGACGGCAGCTTGCCGGAGCCGTCGATCAGGGTGCCGTTGCGGACCACGAGGGTCTTCTTGGTTGCGGCGCTCATGCCGGTTCTCCGGTTGCTGCGGGCTTGTCGCGCAGACGTTAGCTCCAAAGGAGCCGGGATGTAAACCAGAGGTCGCCGCACAAGCTGCGGCCACCGCAGCGAATCAACCAGAGCTTGCCGGCGCGTGCCGGCATGGATGCTGCGCAGCTTGCCGGATCGAAGCCGAAGCCGATTGCGGCCGCGTTCGAATTCGCTAAGGTTCGAGGGAACAAGCTTCAAAAATTTGCGGGGAGGACCTGATGATTCACGAGCTTGCCGCGCGCGCGGACGCGGGAAACCGCGCGCGTCTGGCAGGCCTGCTGCTGCTCGCCGCCGCGTTGCCGGCAACGGCGGCGGCGCAGTCCTCCGAGGACTATCCCAGCAAGCCCGTCAAGATCATCGTCAACGTCGCGCCCGGCGGCGGCGTCGACACCGCAACGCGGATTGTCGCCGACAAGCTGCGCGCCAGCCTCGGCCAGCCCTTCGTGGTGGAGAACCGCCCCGGCGCCGGCGGCAATATCGGAGCCGAGCTGGTGTTCCAATCGCAGGGCGACGGCTACACGCTGCTGGCGTCCTCGCCGACGCCACTCGTCATCAACGGCTGGCTCTACAAGAAGCTCGCTTTCGATCCGGCCGGCTTCGAGCCGATCGCGGTGATGTCGCGCATTCCCAACGTGCTAGTGGTGCGTCCGGATTTTCCCGCCTGGAGCGTGCGCGAGCTGGTCGCCGCGGCCCAAGCCGAACCGGGCAAGCTCACCTTCGGGTCCCAGGGGATCGGGACGGCATCCCACCTCACTGGCGAGCTGTTCATGACGCAGACCGCAACCAAGCTCGTGCATGTTCCCTACAAGGGCAATACCTCGGGCGTGCTCAGCGACGTGGCGGCGGGCCATCTCGACCTCAGCTTCATCCAGTTCTCCGCGGTCTACGGACTGCAGCAGAGCGGGAAGGTACGCGTGCTCGCGGTCGCCACCGACAAGCGCCTCGACGTGCTGCCGGACATCCCCACCATGGCGGAGGCCGGATTCCCCGACATCGTGTCCGAGACCTGGAACGCGATCAGTGCCCCGCCGAGCACGCCCGCGCCGATCGTGGTCAAGCTCAACGCCGCGATCAACGCGGCGCTGCAGGAGCCGGACGTCGTCGCCCGCATGCGCGATCTGCAGGTGCTGATCGGCGGCGGCGATTTGAGCGCAACGCGAAAGTTCGTCGAGCAGGAGCGCACGCTCTGGGGCCACGTGATCAAGGCTGCGGGCGTCCCGCAGCTGTAGGGCTGGCCCGCGATCGGCACCGCCTCGAAGGAGAGCGACATCCCGGCGAGCCTCCAAGCCGTTGAGAGCTGCGCGCGGGTGGCCTTAATATGCATGGACTGGAAGGACGAACGCCATGGCCGACAAGCACTACGACCGCTCGACGCAAGATCTCGGCAACATCGTCAATCTCGGGCACGTCAACGTCTGCATCTCCGACCAGCATCTGGCGACGCATTATTACGTCACCGGCCTCGGGCTTACCCGCGATCCCTTCCTCAACACCGGCGCCCGCCTGATGTGGATCAATGTGGGGATGAGCCAGTTCCACCTGCCGACCGGGCAGCCCGACCTGCTGCGCGGCGTCACCGGGCTGGTGGTGCCGGACCGCGCCGCGCTGCTCGACCGGCTCACTCAGGTGCGCAAGCCGCTGGAAGGAACCAAATTCGAGTTCCGCGAAAGCAACGACTGCGTGGAGACCATCTGCCCCTGGGGCAACCGCATCAACGTGCACGCGCCGGACGAAAGCCGGTTCGGCCGCATCGTGCTCGGGATGCCCTATATCGAATTCGACGTGCGGCCGGGAACGGCGGACCGCATCGCGCGCTTCTACCGCGAGGTCATGGGTGCGCTGGTCGCCGTGGTCGAAAACGGCGGCGGCCGCAAGGCGCGGGTGCAGGTTGGCGAGAAGCAATACTGGTATTTCCGCGAGACCGACGCGCCGGAGAAGCCCTATGACCGCCACCACGCGCAGATCTACATCGCGAATTTCTCTGGTCCATACCGGAGGCTGAAGGAGCTCGGCCTCATCACTTCGGAGGTGAACGAGCACGAATACCGCTTCAAGGACGTGGTCGACCTCGACACCCGCGAGGTGCTGTTCACAGTCGAGCACGAGGTACGCAGCCAGACCCATCCGCTCTACGGCCGCCCGCTGGTCAACCGCAATCCCGCCCAGAGCAACCGCAACTACAAGCCCGGCCACGACAGCATCTCGTGGGCCATGGCCTGAGCCCCACGCTCGCCGACGCATGCCTCCCCGCCGCGCCCTCATCATCGGCGGCTCGCTCGGCGGGCTCCTGGCCGCGCATCTCCTGCGCAGCGCCGGCTGGGACCCCGTGATATTCGAGCGCAACGTCGATGACCTCACGGGCCGCGGCGCCGGCGTCAGCACTCATCCGCAACTCATCGATATTCTCCGCCGCATCGGCATCGACTTCGACGAGTCCATGGGGATCAAGGTCGACACCGTCATCTGCCTCGACCGGGCCGGGCATACCTATCTCACAACCGAAACCGCGCGCATCATGAGCTCGTGGGGCCGGCTCTATCGCTCGCTGCGCGATCCGCTGCCGTCCGAGAGCTATCGCCTGGGCATGTCGCTGCACCGTGTCGAGCAGGACGAGGATGGCGTCACTGCGGTCTTCGCCGACGGCACCCGCGTGCGCGGCGAGCTCCTGGTCGGCGCCGACGGCGTGCGCTCGACCGTGCGCGAGCAATTCCTGCCGCAGGCGACGCCGCAATACGCCGGATACGTCGCCTGGCGGGCGATGCTCGACGAGAGCGAAGTTCCGCCCGATATCCGCGCGGAGATTTTCGAGCGCTACACCTTCTGCCTGCCAGAGGGGGAGCTCTGTCTGGCCTACCCGGTGCCGGGCCGCAACAACGAGACCCAGCCGGGCCGGCGCGCCTACAACATCGTATGGTACCACCCGATCGCACCCGACACGCTGACCAATCTCTGCACCGACGCGAGCGGCCGCTGCCACGGCACCACCATCCCGCCACCGCTGATCCGGCCCGAGGTCACGGCCGCGATCAAGGCGACGAGCCGCGCGCTGCTGGCGCCGCAGGTGGCGGAAATCTTCGCTCGCACGCCGCAGCCGTTCTTCCAGCCGATCTTCGACCTCGATTCGCCGCAGATCGCGTTCGCCCGCGTGGCGCTGCTCGGCGACGCCGCCTTCGTGGCGCGGCCGCATGTCGGTGCCGGCGTGACCAAGGCGGCGCTCGACGCCGCAAGCCTTGCCTCCGCCGTGGCCGGCGACGACGTTGTCGCCGGGTTGCTGCACTATCAGCGCGAGCAGAAGCCGTTCGGCAGCGGCCTCGTCGCGCTCGGCCGCCAGGAGGGCGCCTATCTCAGCGCCCAGATCAAGCCGCGCCATCAGCGCAGCGCAGCCGAGCTCGACCGCGACATCAACGACGTGCTGCTCGCGCACAATTCGCGCAGCGAGAGCCTGCGCAACGTGCTCGTCCGCACCCGCCGCACAATGTCAGCTGAAGCGACGTGACCACAAACGCGCGGCCGTTCAGCTCCCCATCCGCTTGCAAAATGCTCTCAGCCCGGCGATGGCGGCGGCTCGACCGGCCGCTTGAGTCCCGCGACGATGGCGCGCAGCGCGACATTCGAGGAATCGCGCGGCCGGTGCGCGGCGTCGGCGTGAACACGCGTGTGGATGAAGTTCAGCTTCAGAATCACCGCCGGCGGCAGCGCGAAGGGATAGAGGTCCGGCTGGCCCATGCTGCGGTTGATGGAATTCACGGCGAAGGTCAGCGGTAGCCAGGCGTCGATGATCCGGTCGAGCTCGGCGACGTACGGGTCGAAGTCGATCGCGGCCGCAAGGTCCGCGCCGACCTTCGGCCGCAGGCGCAGCCCGAACGCGAACGCGGTCTCGAGCGTGTCGACCATGTGGAAATAGTGCGCCCAGCTCTCCGCGAAGTCTTCCCACGGGTGCGCGCTGGCATAGGCGGTGACGAAGCGATCCGCCCAGTCCGGCGCCGGGCCGTTGGCATAGTAGCGCTGCAGCGCCGCGCCATAGTCCTCGCGCTCGTCGCCGAACAGGCGGCGAAACTCATCGATCGCGGGCGTATCCCGCACCAGATGATCCCAATAATAATGTGCGATCTCGTGTCGGAAATGACCAAGCAGCGTGCGATAGGGCTCGGCCATCGACTTGCGCTGGCGCTCGCGCTCGGGGTCGTCGGCTTCCGCCACGTTGAGCGTAATGAGCCCGCCGGCGTGGCCGGTCAGCACCGGCGCCTGCCCGGCGCCATCGGCCGGGCTCGACAGGAAATCGAAGGCGAGCCCGTTGGGATCCTCGGCTCGCGTCGTCAGCGGCAGGTCGAGGCGCAGCAGGGTGTAGAACAGCCGGTGCTTGGCGGATTCGATCTTGCGCCAATGCACCAGGTTTTCCGGATTGGAGAGGTCGGGAATGGTGCGGTTGTGGCGGCACGCCGCACAAAAAATCTCACCCTGCTCGGGCGCCACCAGCCAGTTGCAGACGTCGTGCTCGGCGTTGGCGCACAGCCGGTAGCGGCTCTCCGGCATGCCGAGCGGGCGCCAGCCCCCGTCGGCTTCCTCCAAGGCAGCGACGATCGCCCGTTCCGGCAGATAGCCCAGGCGCCGCCCGCAACTCACGCAGCTGGTATTCTCGAAATAAAGCGGCTGTCCGCAGTTCTGGCAGTCGAAGAGCTTCATCGTTTAAGCCTAGCCGTTTTCGCGCGGGCATGACAGCAGCAGCCATCGCCGGCGCGCCGGATACGCTTGCACATCGCGCGAGCGTGACGCTCGGCCGATCGCTGTGACGCGCTGGATGCCAGCTTTATGGACCCGTTCATCCGCGCCCGCTAAGATCGCGCCGAGTTCGCCGCAGCAGTGGAAACCGTCATGAGCCAGGTCGATACCGAAAAATTTCGGCTGCGCCGTTTCGTCGAGAAGCTGGTGCAGGCGGGCGAATGCATCGTCCATGACGAGCCGATCGATCTCATCGACGTGGCCGGGGTGCTCGACTGCAATCCCCGTGCGGTGTGGTTCCGCGCGGTCGGCCCGGAGAAGACCGAGCTCGTCGGCAACGTGATGGGCGCGCGGGCGCGCCTCGCCGCCGCGCTCGATACCGACGAGGCCGGTTTTCCCGCGCTGCTGCGCGAGCGGTTGCGCCAGCCGCTGCCGCCGGTCGAGGTAACCTCCGCGCAAGCGCCGGTGCACGAGATCGTGCTGACCGGCGACGACGCCGACCTCACCACGCTGCCGGTCCACCTGCAGCACGGGCTCGATGGCGCGCCCTACATCTCCGCCAGCATCGACTATGCGCGCGATGCCAGGACCGGTTTCACCAATATCGGCTGCCGCCGCCTGATGCTGCGCGGGCCGCGCGCGGCCGGCATCGACCTCAACGCGCCGAGCGACCTGCGCGCGCTCTACCAGGGCGCGGTCACCAGGGGCGAGCGGTTGCCGATCGCCTTCGCCGTGGGCAGTCATCCCGCCGATTTTCTCGCCGCCGTCGCCGCGACCCCGCCGCTCGACGAGCTCGAGGTGGTGGGGGCCGCGCGCGGCGCGCCGGTGCCGGTGGTGAAATGCGTGAGCGTGGACGTGAGGGTTCCGGCCGATGCCGAGCTGGTGCTCGAGGGCTATATCGACGAGCGCGGCCTAGTCGAGCCGGAAGGGCCGTACGGGGAATACATCGGCTATTACGGACTGCTCAAAAACAATCCGGTGTTCCATCTCACCGCCATCACCCGGCGCCGCGACGCGCTGTTCCAGACTGTAAGCATCGGCGGCGCGCGGCTTGCATTCACCGACACCGCACAGCTGGGGGCCGCCAAGACCGAGGCGGCGATCTGGAACGTGCTGCAGCACGCCGTGCGCGAGCCGGTCGCGGTCTGCTGCACGGCCTCGTCCGGCGGCATGTACAACGTGCGCGTCTCGCTGCGCCAGCGCAATCCCGGCGAGGCCCGCAACGCCATCGCCGCGGTGTTCGGCTCTTCCGGCGACGTCAAGCACGTATTCGTGGTCGACGACGACATCGACGTGTTCTCTGACGAGCAGATCGACTGGGCGCTGGCGACGCGCTTCCAGGCCGACCGCGACCTCGTGGTGGCGTCGGGCTTCCGCTGCGTGCCGCTCGACCCGTCGCTGCAAGGCAGCCGCACGGGTGCCAAATGCGGCTTCGACTGCACCAAGCCGTTCGGCAAGGGCGACAGCGTCGAGTTCACCGTCCCGCACGCGCCGCGGCTGCCGCAACGGCCGCGGCAGACGCTTGAGGCGGCGCTGGCAGCGGGCCCCGCCACCTATCTCGAGCTGATGGCGGCGCTCGGCACCCGCGATGGCCGCGAGATCCTGCGCGACTTCGAGAAGCTCTACGCGCAGGGCCGGCTCACGCGGCTCAAGGACGGCCGCTACACGCTCAACGGCGCTGGATGAGCAGGCGCGGTCGTCATCACCCCCGCCAGCGGGTAATCCAGTATCCCGGAGGCCGCAGTCGCCTGATTCTTCGCTGGACCATCATCCTGTGATTACTGGATGCCCCGACGTCGCGGGGCATGACAACCGAATCTGTCTCCCTGCGATCAGACCGTACCGATTTGCCGCGCTATTGTCTTCCCGCCGCCACCTGCGGCAAGCTTGCGGGCATGACCGACTCGCTGGGCTTCCGCAGGAAATTCGCCGTCATCGCACCCTCCACCAACACCGCGGTGCAGCCGGAGTTCGACGCCATGCGGCCGCGCGGCGTCACCAACCACTTCGGCCGCATCCACATCCCCAACGATCCGATCCGCAACGACGACGAGTTCAACCAGCTCATGGACAACATCCGCAAGGCGATGTTGCGGGCGGTCGACGAGGTGATGACCTGCGAGCCCGACTATCTGATCATGGGCATGTCATCGGAGACCTTCTGGGACGGGCTTGCGGGCAGTCTGCGGCTGCGCGAGCGGGTCGAGGCGCGCGCCGGGGTCAAGGTCTCGATGGGCTCCGATGCCGCGCAGGCGGCGCTCAAGCGCTACGGGGCAAAACGCATCGGCGTGATCACGCCCTATATGCCGGTCGGCGATGGGCAGGTGCGACGCTTTTTCAGCGACTGCGGCTTCGAAGTCGTGCGCCTCAAGGGATTGAAATGCGCGAGCCCGGTGCTGATCGCGCACGTCTCGCAGCGCGAGTTGCGCGACGCCATCCTCGAGGTGGACGGACCTGACGTCGACGCCATCATCCAGGTCGGTACTAATCTCGCGATGGCGCGGCTCGCCGGGCTCGCCGAGTTCTGGCTCGACAAGCCGGTGCTCGCGATCAATACCTGCATCTATTGGTGGTCGCTGCGCGAGAATGGCATCGACGACAAGATCGAGGGCTTCGGCTCGCTGCTGCTGGAGCATTGATGCGCTGCATTTGTGCCGACGAGTCATCGTCCGTCCCGGGGGCCGGCCTTCGGCCGGCCCGAGGACAAAATTCCTGTGGACGATCCAGTAACCGACGCAGCCGACTAAAGGCCCCGGTTGCGTGGCGATGCCGTTGTGCGCGGTTTACTGGATGCCCGCCCCACGATAACCGAGAGATCGTGCTTCATCGCTCATGATCCCGCCGGATACGTCGCGATCAGGTTCCAGCGCCCGCCCTGCATCTCGATCACGTAGACCGGCTTGAGCGCGTCGCCGTTCTTGCCAAACGAGATCGGCCCTTCGAGCGCGGGATAAGCCTTCATGGCGCGCAGCGCATCGCGAACGGCAGTGCGTTCGGCGGCGAGCTTGCCGGGCTCGCCCGTGACGTTCGCTTGCTTGAATGCGTAGGCATAGAACCGCACGATGTCGTAGGTCGCGGCTTCGAACTGCGAGGCGGCCGAGCGCTCGATGCCGGCGGCCTTAGCGCGCCGGATCAATTCGTCCTCGAACTCCTTGGCCTTGTCGCTGACGCCTGAATAGAACGTGGTCGGGATCACGGTGCCGTTGCCGTCATTGCCCATGCGGCGGGCGAGCTCGGAATCGCCGATGGTCGAGCCGGCGACCAGCCTGCCGGCGACGTCTTGCCGGCGCAGTTCCTGCGCGAGCCGCACCGCCGCGTCCGGGCCCGAGCCGACGCCGATCAGGTCGGTCGGCAGCGCCTTGAGCTGAGAGACCTGGGCGGAGAGGTCGAAGGCCTGGGTCTGGAACGTGACGCTGCCCTTCACCTCGGTGCCGAAGCGCTTCATCACGTTCGGCAGCAGGATCTCGCCCATGGTCTTGGAAATGACGTCGTCGGTGGCATAGGCGATCGCCGCGGTGGCCATGGCATAGTGCTTGTCCTGCAGCGTCTTCATCACGCGCTGGAACATGTAGCCTTCGTCCGAGGTGTTGCGCAGCGCGTAGGTGAAGGGCTCCGCCAGCTTCGGCGCCGAGGACGCCATCGACATGGTCACGATGCCGGCGCGCTCGCCGGCCGGAAAGACCACCCGGCACTCGGCCGAGCTGAACGGACCGATGACCGCCAGCACCTTGTCGTCCTCGGCGAGCTTGCGCAGTCCGACCACCGCCTGGTCCGGCTTGCCCGCGGTGTCGAACGAGATGATCCTGATCTTCTTGCCGCCAATGCCGCCGGCAGCGTTGAACTCGTCGACCGCGATCTGGGCTGCGATCTCGTCGGTCCGCGACAGCGTCGCAAATGGTCCCGCCAGAGAGGGCAGGTAGCCCAGCAGCAGCTCTTGCGCCGGAGCCGCTCCGCCGGTCAGGACGGACAAGCCGGCGATCAATCCCAGCAGTCTGGCTTTCATGCTCGTTCTCCTCTGTGCTGGCGGGGCGCGGGGGCCGCCGCCACCGGTGTCATCCGGTATTGACCCCGGCCGGTTGCCCGGCACGGCCGAGATAGGCGTCGCGCAAGGACGGATCGTCACGCAACTCGCGCGGACGGCCTTCCATTACCTTGCGACCGAGCTCCAGCACGCAGGCGCGGTCGGCAAGCTCGAGCGCCTTGTGCGTGTTCTGCTCGACCAGCAGGATCGCCAAGCCGCGCGAGCGGTTAAGCTCGCGGACGAGCGCGAACACCTCGTTGGTCAGACGCGGGCTCAGTCCGAGCGACGGCTCGTCGAGCATCATGAGCGTAGGATCGGCGAGCAGGCCCCGCCCGATCGCGAGCATCTGCTGCTCGCCGCCGGAGAGCACGGCTGCGGGCAGATGCCGCCGCGCCGCCAAGTTGGGAAAGCGATCGTAGATGCCGGCAATCTCCCGCTCCACCGCGCGCATGTCGTTACGGGCGAACGCACCCATGAGCAGATTCTCGTGCACCGTCAAGCTCACGATGATGCGTCGCCCCTCGGGCACCAGCACGAGGTTGCGCCGCACCCGTCGGCTCGGCGGCCAATGCGTCATGTCCGCACCGTCGAAGGCGATGCGCCCGGCGCTCGCCGGCACCAGCCCGATGATGGCTTTCAGCAGTGACGACTTGCCCGCGCCATTGGCGCCGAGGACGGCCACGATCTCGCCCGCCTCGACCGCAAGCGATACGCCGCGCAGCGCGTGAACGCGCCCGTAGCGAACGTGCAAGTCATCGAGCTCAAGACGCATGGCGTTGCTCGGCCGGCGCCGCTTCCAGCCCCAGATAGGCTTCCCTGACCACCGCATCCTCGCGGATCTGCGCCGGCGTCCCCTGCGCGATCTTGCGGCCGAAATTGAGCACGATGACCTGCTCGCACAGGGCCCCGACGAAGTGCATATCGTGCTCGACCAAGAGCAGCGAGATGCCGCGCCCGGCGCGCGTGGTGGCGAGGTGCTCGCGCAACGCGTCAGTCTCGGCCGGGTTGAGCCCGGCCGCCGGCTCGTCGAGCAGCAGTAGCCGCGGCTTCGCCACTAACGCGCGCACGAGCTCGATGCGTTTCTGCACGCCGTAGGGCAGGTTGCCGACGGTCGCGCGCTCGTAGCCGGCGAGCCCGGCATCCGCGAGCGCGGCCCGTGCCTCCTCGCGCCAGCGGTTGCGCGGAACGAGAGCAACCGGCTGCAGCACGCCACGCCATCCATTGTTGCGACAGTGCTGCCCGACCAGCACGTTCTCCAGCGCGCTGAGATGCGGCATCAGCCGGGTGTTCTGAAAATTGCGGGCGACGCCGTGGTGAATGCGCCGGCGCGACGGAATCCGGCCTAGATCCACGCCGTCGAGCAGGATGCGGCCGGCATCGATCGGATAGACGCCCGTGACAAGGTCGAACACGGTGGTCTTGCCCGCGCCGTTGGGGCCGATCAGTCCGGTGCAGGAGCCGCGGCAGACGGCAAAGCTCAGGTCCTCGACCACGCGCAGCCCGCCAAAGCTCTTGGCGACGCCGTCGAGCGTGAGTATCGCCTCGCCGGTCACGCCGTCTGCTCCTTGCCTTCGCGGTCGCGCGCGGGGTCGCGTACGAGTCCCAGCAGCCGGCGCAGCTGCGTCCCCGTCACGATGCCCTGCGGCCGAACCATCATCGCCACGATCACCACAGCGGCAAACAACACATAGCGCCACTGTGCGCTCCCGCGTAGCAGCTCCGGCAAGAGCGTGAACACGCCGGCGCCGAACAGCGGCCCCAGGACGCTCTGCGTACCCCCGAACAGCACGTAGAGCACGATGGCGATGCTGAGCGAAAAGCCGAAATATTGCGCCTCTACGTAGTTGAAGTGGTGGGCGTAGAGCCCGCCACCGATGCCCGCGAGCGCGCAGCCGAGCACGAAGGCGACGACTTGAAAGGCGCGCACGTTGAGCCCCATGAGGTCGGCCACGCGCTCGTCGTCGTGCACGGCGGTGATCGCGATGCCGAAGCGGGTGGCGAACAGCAGCCATACGAAGATCATGACCGCGATGGCGAACGCCGCGATCGTGGGAAGGGGAACGAAGGCGGCGACCGGGTAGCCGGCAGCGCCCCCGACCACCTCGAGATTGAGGATCGACGCCCGTACGATCTCGCCCAGCGCGAAGGTGGCGAGCGCGAGATAGATGCCGCGGGTGCGCAACACCGGAACCGCCACCGCCAGCGCGACCATGCCGGCGGCAAGTCCGCCCAGCGGGATCGCCGCAATCGCGGAGATCGGGGTGTTGTTGGTGAGGTAGGCAGATACATAGCCCCCGATGGCGGCAAAGCCGGCAACTCCGAGGTTGAGCTGGCCAGCGGCGATCGGCAGGAACGCCCCGTAGGCGAACACGACGTTGATCGCGAGCAGCACCAGGATGCCCTCGACATAGCCGCTCATGCGCGCGCCCCCATCCGGCCGCCGCCGAAGACGCCGGTCGGCCGCAGCATCAGAATGAGCAGCAGCAGGCCGTAGACGGAGATGTCGACGAAGTCGGCTCCGAACAGATCGATCGAGAACACTTCTGCCAAACCGATGATGAGCCCGCCGGCGACGGCGCCCCAGATGCTGCCCATGCCGCCGACGACCATTGCGGAGATGCCCTTGAGCCCGAGCGCTTCGCCCATGAACGGATGCACCTGGCGGTAGTTGAGCGCAAACAGGATGCCGCCGAGCGCCGCGAACAAGCCGCTGACCGCGAAGACCAGCGGAACCAAGCGATAGATGTCGACCCCGAGCAACAGGGCCGTGTCTGAATCCTCGGCGACGGTGCGCAGCCCCCGCCCAATCCGCGTGCGCCTGAGCAGAAGCGTGAGGCCCCAGATCAGGATGATCGCGCAGGCCAGGCCAGCGAGTTGCGGCACGCTGATGACCAGATTGCCGATGCGCCAGTCGGTGCTGGCGAACAGCGGCGGCATGCTTTGCAGGTCCGAGCCCCACCGGATGACGGCCAGATTCTCGAACAAGATGAGAAACGCCATCGAACTCACGAGCGGCACGAATTCATGCGCCATGCGCATCCGCCGCCAGGTGGCGCGCTCGACCACGAGCGAGGTGGCCGCCCCGACAACGAGCGCCGCGGCGGCGGCAAGCGGCCATGGCAACCCGGCGCGGACCAGCGCCCAGGTCGCCATGCCGCCGATCATGAACAGGCCGGGAATGCTGAAGTTGAGGAACTTCAACACGCCGATGCTGAGCGTCAGTGCGACCGCCACCATCGCATAGACGGACCCGAGCATCACGCCGTTTACGACCTGCTGGGAGAAAATGACACGTCCCTCACTCTCGTCGCGGTCGCCTCGCTCGCGCCTTCCGGCGAAGCCCTGCACGCGCTGCGCCCTAGCCTGCGCGCGGCTTCGCGCACGAGCCGCACCCGCCGCAACGATGCCGCCGTTCAGAACACCGTCTGCCCGATCATCGCCTCATGCGTCACTTCGCCGCTGAATGCCGGAAAGCGATGAAAATCCTCGCGCGCTAGCCGCCGTGCCGGCGAGCGCAATGCCGCGTCGAGATCACCGGCGCTGTCGAACTGCATCTGCGCGAGCAGGAAGGTCTCTCCGCGCCGCACCGGAAACGGATCGGTCCAGCCAACGGGCCGATGCAGGATCAGCGCGCGGATGTTGGGAAGCTGCCGAAGGAGAGCGGCATGCCTGGTTTCGTAATGGGCTTGAAATGCCTGCGGCTCCGCGCACGAGCCGCGATAGCTGACGAAATACGAAACCATGCTGGACCTCACTCAGCGCGCGCCACGCAACGTTGCCACAGAAGCGAAATAGCTCAAGCGCATTTTTCGCGCCGGAGCGCTCCATCCGTCGGCACATCGCGCGCGGCACTTATCCGACCGCGTTCATCGCCGACAGCGGCTCGCTTTCGATCGCTGCGACGTAGTGCACCGCCTTTCCGGAGCCCTTGACCAGCGCTTGGGCGGCCTCGCTCAGTGCGGCGAACGCCACGCCATCGAGCGCGCCGAAGAACAGATCGTTGATTGCCCGGATCTCGACGCTGACGCGGTCGATCTTGAGTCGACCGGCCGGCGCGAGACTGAGCAGCACGCCGCGGCGATCATCGGGATTGGGCCGCTTCAGCAGCAACCCGAGTTTCGCCATTTTGCCGCTCTCGGCGGCGATGAAGGCGCTCGAGACGTGCATTGCCTGCGCAACCGCGCCGACGCTGACGCCGCGTTCGCCCTGCAGATGCGCGACCGCGATCAGAACGCTGTATTGCGGTCCGCTGATGCCCATACGGCGGCCCAGATGCGTGCGCACTAGCTCCATGCGGTTGGCGATGGTGAAGAGATCGTTGACCAGCGCGCGAAAGCGGCGGTCGGAGCCTTTCTCCAGAAGCGCGCCGCAGGTGACGGTCGGCGGCAGGGCATAGCCCGCCGCTCCATCGTTCCGCCGCGGCTTGCCGATGCTGGTGCGGCCGCGGCGAATCCTAGAGATCGACATATCCGGTATCGCCAAGCAGCGAGGATTCGACCGGGATATGCAAGCTGTCGTGCACGGCGTTGTAAAATTTCCAGAACCCGACCACGCAGGCGAGCTCGACGATCTGCGGCGGCGTCAGGTGCTGCTTGAGCTGCTGTAGAACCTCGTCCGGGACCGAGGTCGGATCCTCGGAGGCCGAGCGCACGTAGTCGAAGCAGGCGCGTTCCATTTCGTTCTTGGGCGAGTAGGCGCCGCTGATGATATCTTGCAGCTCTTCCTCGCTCAGCCCCCAACCCTCGGAGCCGACGCTGGCGGGCTTCTTCAGCATCGCGCAGCTGTGCGCGGTGCAATAGGCGCAGCCGTTGGTGGCGCAGGCGACCGCAGCCAGCTTGCGCTTGAGCAGCTGGTCGAGGGTCGAGCTCGGATCGCGCATGATGTTGCTGTTGAGCTTCCACAGCGTCTCGGCGATCTCCGGACGGTAGGCATAAAGCTTGAGCGCGTTCGGCAGGAAGCCCATGCGCTTCTTGTAGGGCTCGAGCACCGGCTTGAGTCGAGCGTCGAAATCGTCCTCGCGCATGTAGGGAATGAACGGCTCGGCCTCAAACAGGACCTTCGGCTTGGGTGGGGCGATGGCATCCATGACGGTGCTCCTTATGAGACGGCGCGTAGGGATGGCTTACAAATAGTCCTCGAGTTTCACCTTGCCCCAGTTGCGGGGCCAGGCGCGTTCGAAATCGGCGGGATCGTGCCGCGACTTGATGGTGGCATCGATGCCCATCTTGCCGACGACCCGCCATGGAAACTGCCCCTCTAGCGGCCGCGCCGAGGGATCGTAGGGCGAGCCGCGCGTGTTGGGCACGACGATGACGTCGCGGGCCGGGTCGCAGCGCGTCGCAATGGCGTGGTAGACGTCACGCGCGTCGTCGAGGTCGGTATCGGGCGACACCGCGACCACCAGCTTGGTATTGAGCCACGGCGCGCCCATTGCGAGCATCAGGGCGTCGTTCACCATCCCTTCGCGCGCATAGTCGAACTGGATGATGCAGGAGAGCGCCGCGCCCCAGGTCGGGAAGCGCACGTCCTTGACGTCGAGCCCGATCTCGCTGAGGCGATTGTAAAGCACCGCCTCGTGACACAACCGGGGCAGCGGCTGATGATCGGTGTCGGGACAGGTCTGGTGGTTGCGGTAGATGGGGTGATCGCCGCGCATGGTGATGGCGGTGACCTCGACCTCGGGCAGGCTCTCGCGATGCGGCAGATGGTACATCGAAGGCGAAGTGACGTCCCCGACCTCGAACCTGTCCTTGAGCTTGACCTTGCCCTCAACCACGATTTCGGCTTCCGCCGGCACGTTGAGCTCCAGCGTCTCGCACGGCACCATCTCGATGTCGCGATCCATGATCGTGCCCACCATTTCCATCTCGCCCCACGCGTCCATGTGCAGGCCGGAGAAGTTGGCCATGATCTCGTAAGCGGGCGGCAGGCCGAACACGAAAGCGATCGGCATCGTGTCCAGGCCCATCTCGCGGTACTTGCGCATGACGACATGCGAATGCGGGGTGACGAAGCTGATCAGTCCGCGGCGCGGGCCGACCGCGTGGGTTCCGGCATGACAGGAATTGTAGAAGCCGGTCTCGGGATCGCGGATGATGTTCATCGCGGTGATGTAGGGGGCGGCATCCTTGTCCTTGTGGAAAGGGATCGGCAGCTCGGTCCAATCGGCCTGGTTGTTGAGCTTCACCGTCTCCTTCACCGGACCGGACTTGACCAGCTTCCATCCACGTGGCGGCTGGCGCAGCCGGTAGGCGAGCGTGCGCAGATAGTCTTGCGGTGTGGTTCCAAGCGCGCGCGCCTGCGAGCGGCGAGTTTTCACGAGAATGTCGCACAGCCGGAAGCCCGGCTTCTCCACGATATTCTCGAACAGGATGGGCTGGTCGCTTTGCGCCGACAGCGCGCCGATGTCGTCGAGGCGCACCGGCTTGCTGATGCGGGTCACGATGTCGGCGTTGCTGGCGAGAAAGCCGCGCAGGGAGGCGTCGAGCGGCCGCGCCGCCGGGGGCGGCCGATGACTGATGGAGAGCGCCATCGCGGGACCTCCATTTCCTTAAGTAACTTTGCTAATTCGCTTAAGGGAGTCAAGACGGCGTTGGGGCCGGCTGCCGGGGTGGACGCGGGCAGCGGGAGGGAATGCCTTGCACGCAGCGCGCGTCGCATCAGAGCGACGACCGGTTCGCGCCGGCGCCGCGTCAGGACGCGCCCACGCAAGGGTGCCGCCGCAGCCGGAGCGTCAGCGCGAACTAGCGCGCTTTCGGTTGATATGCCGCCCCGGGCGGCTGTCGCGAGGCCTCGCGCCGGTCACCGGCACCCTGCCGGTCGAGCGCGTGTGAGCGGTTGCGACGGCAGCGGTCACGGCCGCGCCATGAGCGCGGCCCGCAGCAGACGGGTGTAGCTCACGGAGAGCGCGATCGCGAACACCAGCTCGTAAAGCGCGAACCAGCGAAAGCCTCGCCCGAGGCTGACATAGGCCACGGCCAGGACGAAGCGGGCGACGATGCCGACCATGTTCGGCCAGCGCGCTTGCAGCGGCTCGATCCAGCCGGGCAGATACAGAACGACGGTGATGAGCATCATCAGTCCCCACAGCCGCACCCAACCGGCGGACGGCTGGCCGGGCAGGTCGGCCTGATGCGCGAGCCACAGCGGGACGATGAGTGCGAGCAGGCCCACCAGGGTACGGACGGCGAGATCCACGCCCAACCATTGGCGGTAGACGCTGCGCTGCGTCGCCGCCTGCGCCTGTGTCCAGCCGATCGACAATGCATCCGTCATGACGTTCTCCAGCGCTTCAAAGAGTCAGGAGGTAGGCCAAGAGGTCGGCCTTCTCGGGGGCAGTCAGGGTCGTGCCATAGACGTGGCCGCCGTTGCCGTTGCCGACCAGCCGCGTATCGAAGCAGAAGCCTTCGGCCGGCGGCCGGCGCGGATCGCAGGCGGGGGCGACGAAGCCGCCGCTCTGGCCATCGACCACGTCGAGGCCGCGCACGAACGCCACCGGCCGCTGCGCCGGCGGCTCCAGCAGGTCGCGCAGGCTCGGCACCGAGCCGTTGTGGAGATAGGGGCCGTTGAGCCAGAGGCCGGCGAGCGGCTCGGCGACGTAACCCGAAATCTTGCGGAAGGACTTGAAGCCCCAATCGCGGCCCCTGCGGAAGTTGTTGTAGGCGTCGCGCGCGGCCTCCGTCCACATATGCGAGCGGTTGATGTCGGTGCCGACCTCGTCGACGGAAATCACCGTCAGCGTGCGCTGGCCCTCGGGGCCGTGGCAGTCGGCGCAGGCGGCGGCGAATACGACCTTGCCGCGCTCAACCGCCGCCGCATCGGGCCGGTGCGGCGACGCCGGCGGCGGCAAGGCGCGCAAAAAACGCTCGATGCGGTCCATGCCGGCGAAGCTGAATTCGGCGGCGACCGCGCCGTCACCGAGCGCCGAACTGACCGCCACCTCGTGGATCGAATTGTTCAGGCCGTCCCAATGCAATGGCGCCGACGGGCGAATGCGCTCGCGCGCGTTGAGATTCCACACCGCCTGCATGTCGCTGTTGCCGATGGTCTCATCGTCGGCCAGGCCGAGCATATCGAATTTCACCGGATTGAACGGGTCGATCCGGCCCGGTCCCCAGGTCGGACGCCGCCCAGCCCACGCGAATGTGTCGCGCTGCTCCAGCAGGCGCTTGCGCGTGATCGGGATCAGGACGAAGCGATAGGCCAGCCGCTCGAGCCACGACAGCTTTACCTTGGTTTCCATGGCGGGGATGAGATTGTCGGCCGTGAAGCGCTCGTCCGCCGCGCAGCGCGAGAGGAAGCGCTGATAGCCCTGGATGTCCACGGTATTGGCCGCGCCGCCGATATAGAATTGCGGCTCGGCCGCCGCGCTCGTGCGCGCGCGCACCGCGTGGCAGACCGCACAGTTGATCGCCATGCGCTCGACCCCGACTCGCGCCCGCGAGAAGCCGATAGGCGGGTCGACGGCCGGATTGCGCCCGGGCTCGTAGAGCAGACCGAAGGCGGCGTAGCCCTGCGGGCGCGGCAGGTGGTTGGCGCAGACGTCGGGCATCGCCACCCAGATCGGGTAGGGAACGCCTTGCGCGCCGTCGTTGCCGATCGAGCCGTATTTGAAAAATTCCTGATCGGAGGCGAAGGCCGGCAAAACCGGCTGCATCGACCATTGCAACGCGCCCCAGGCGAAGGCGCCGAAGGCGAGCAACCCGGCGAGGACCGCAACGATCCGCGGCCCGGAAACGGTGCCCGCCTTCATTCGCTGCCATGCCAGATAGAGACAGATCGCCTGCGGCGCTCCGAATATGAAGTCGAACAGCCCGAAGATGATGTAGTGCCCGCCGACCAGCGCCATGAAGATGGTGCCGGCGAAGCGACAGACCACCGCGAACACCGCGGCGAACCGGTGGGTGACGGGATCGATGGCGGCCGGAAGGTAGAACCCGGCGAGCAGCATCACCAGCATCGCGGACAGCCGCGGCCACACCAATGGCGTGGCCGGATCGACTCTGGCGAGCGCGAGCACCTGCGGGGTGTAGGCGATGGAGACGACGCCGACGATGATGTTGGCGATGATGCCGGCCCACATCAGCCGCCGGAACCAGCTCAGCGCCGGGTCTT
>DATBKV010000221.1:0-25396 GCA_036555745.1 Xanthobacteraceae bacterium
CACGTATCTCGCCCCGCAGAAGTCCGGCCGGCCGAAAGCGCAGGACCTGATCAAGGGCGACCTCGTGTTCGTCGGCCGGCCCGAGGACGCCGGCGCGCCGGGTGCATCGGGCAAGCCGTAACGCGCGGGACGTACTCGGTCGTCCTGCCGGCGAAAGCGGGGCATCCAGTCATCACCGTACGTTGACGGATCACCAAAAGAACGCCGGTCTCTGGAATACTGGATCACCCGCTTGCGCGGGTTGATCACAAGCCGTGGACATCTGCGCGCTGCGTCACAATCGCTTGTGGCTGCCGTCGCACAGCGGGCGGCGGCCGGTGCGCTTGCAGGCGCAGAACCAGGTCTCTTCCGCTTTCTCGGCCTTCCATTCGACCGGCGCGAAGGACGTGCCCTTATGCGAGCCGTCGCAGAACGGCTGCGATTTCGAGCGCCCGCAGGCGCACCACCAGTAGCTCTTGCCGGCCTCGACCGCGACCGCGAGCGGCGCGCGTCCGCCGATCTCGGGCTGTGCGCTCACACTGTCGCTCATGCTGTCGCTCCTCCAGCTTCGGTCGCGAGCCAAGCCTCGCCGCATGCCTTGGCGAGCTCGCGCACGCGCAGAATGTAGCTCTGCCGCTCGGTGACGGAAATCACGCCGCGCGCATCCAACAGATTGAACACGTGGCTCGCCTTGATGCACTGGTCGTAGGCCGGGAGTGCCATCAGGTGGCGCCGGGCGTTGCCGACCGTCACCCAGCCGGCGTCGATGTAACGCCGGCAGGCCGACTCCGCCATCCGAAACTGCTCGAACAGCATCTCGGTGTCGGCGAACTCGAAATTGTGCCGGGAGTATTCCTGCTCCGCCTGCAGGAAGACATCTCCGTAGGTGACCTTGTGCTCGCCCTCGCGGCCGTTGAAGTTGAGATCGAAGACGCGGTCGACGCCCTGCACGTACATGGCGAGGCGTTCGAGCCCGTAGGTCAGCTCGCCCGAGACCGGCGCGCATTCGAAGCCGGCGACCTGCTGAAAATAGGTGAATTGCGTCACCTCCATGCCGTCGCACCAGCACTCCCAGCCGAGCCCCCAGGCCCCGAGCGTGGGACTTTCCCAATCGTCCTCGACGAAGCGGATGTCGTGCAGCTTGGCATCGATGCCGATCGCGACCAGCGAGGCCAGGTAGAGCTCCTGCAGGTTCTCCGGCGAGGGCTTCAGGATCACCTGGAACTGGTAATAGTGCTGCAGCCGATTCGGATTCTCGCCGTAGCGGCCATCCTTGGGCCGACGCGAAGGCTGCACATAGGCCGCATTCCACGGCTTGGGCCCGAGCGCGCGCAAGGTGGTGGCGGGATGGAAGGTGCCCGCGCCCACCTCCATGTCGTAGGGCTGCAGGATCACGCAGCCGTGGTCGGCCCAGTAGCGCTGCAGCGCCAGGATCAGTCCCTGGAACGAGCGCTCCGGACGCATATGGGCGGGAAGGTCGCTGCTGCTCATGGCCGTTGGCCAGCCAGACCTATCGGCGGCCACCGCAAGGGTCAAGAACGCCGGAGGCAACAGGGAGGAGAGCGCGATGACGCGCGCGCAATCGCACTATGCTCGCGCCCCATGCTTCTGCGCCGCCGGCTCGTCGCCTCGTTTGCCGCCTCGCTCGCCGCCGCGCTGCTCCTGCTCGCCGCGCGCGCCGCGCCGGCGCAGGATTTCCCCAATCGTCCGGTCCGCCTCATCGTCGCGTTCACCGCCGGCGGCACGACCGATTTCGTCGCCCGCCTGCTCGCCGCCCATATCCGCATTGCGCTCGGCCAGACCGTCGTGGTCGAGAACAAGCCGGGCGCCAACGGCGCGATCGCGGCCGAATACGTGGCGAAGTCGGAAGCCGACGGCCACACCCTGTTCTTCAGCACGGTCGGCGCGGTCGCGATCAATCCGGCGCTGCGCGCCGGCCTGCCCTACGACCCGATCAAGGACTTCGCGCCGGTCGGGCTCGCGGTGTTCAACTCGACCATGCTGGTGGTGAATGCGTCGATGCCGGTGAATTCGGCGCGCGAGCTCGCGGCGCTGGCACGCGAGCGTCCCGGCGCCATTACCATCGGCATCACCGGACGCGGCGCCATCTCCCATCTTGCACTCGAGCTGTTCCAGTCCGCCGCCGGCGTCAAATTCCAGGCGGTGCCCTATCGCGGCGCGGCGCAGGCCGTGACCGATTTGCTCAGCGGGCGCCTGGACGGCCTGTTCGGCGACGTCCCGACCGTGATTGCGCAGGTCAGGGCGGGCAAGCTCAAGGCGCTGGCGGCGAGCTCGAAGGAGCGCTCCGAGATTTTTCCGGACGTGCCGACTTTCGTCGAGCAGGGCTTCGCCGACACGGTCGCCAACCAGTGGGCCGGCACGCTGGCACCTGCCGCCACTCCGCAAGCCGTCATCGCAAAGCTCAATGGCGCCTTCAACGCGGCGCTGACCGACGCGCAAGTGCGCGGCAAGCTGGCAGCCGCCGGCGTGACGCCGTCGCCGAGCAGCCCCGACGAGTTCGGCCGCTATCTCGCGCAGGAGATCGCGCGCTGGGGCCGGCTCATTCGCGAGAAGGGGATCAGGGAATAGGTGGCGCGCGAAAAGGCCACGGCGGGCTCAGGAGTTAGCGGTTGTGGACGAGAGCGCGCGCCCGCTCGCCGTGAACCCGGCGCAAGGCCGATGCGACCAACGATCGGGACCTCGTTTGGAGGGTGTCATGGTCGCTCAGGCGTTGGTGACGGCGTTCGTTCTTGCCTTCGGCACGATTGCGATCCTCGGGCATGCCCTGCTCCTGCGCGCGGCATTGCTGCCCAACAGGGCCGCCCGTTCGCAGGCGCGCGGGTCTTACATCGGGCGGAACTCGCCCGTGCGCGGATCGCGACGCAGCGTCGGCAGCGACTGACGATCGATCGCGGCGCCGGTCTTCACTCGCTCGAGCTCCTGGTTGACGCGCCGGACTTCTCTGACCATCCAGTGAACGGCAGCGCCGGCGCCGAGCACGCCGAGCGCAATCTTGATCAGCGGCGAGACTATGAAGGGCGGCATGGACGGTCTCCTTTCCGACGTCCTTACAATCCGTAGCGCGCCCAAATGGTGCGCGCCTCGAGCGCCGAGATGATGTCCTCGGCGATCCCCCCGCTCCGTCCCCAAAGATCGAGTTCCACCGCGCCGACACCCGGCTGCACGCGACCGAGCCACCCGCGCGCCGGCGCCACCAGTGGCGTGACGACATCATCGCCGAAGCGTGCACGCAAGGTCGCGCGCAGGTCGCCGATCGCATCGGCCAGGCCGAGCTCGAGCGCCCTGCTGCCGGTCCAGTACTCGCCGGAGAACAAGGTTTTTTCTGGGCCCTTGAGGCGCGCGCCGCGGCTGCGCTTGACGAGGTCGATGAAGCCTTCGTGAATTTCCCGTTGCACGGTCTTGAGCCGCTCGACGTCCTCGGGATTCTCCGGCAGGAACGGATCGAGCATGGCCTTGTGCTCGCCGGAGGTGTAGAGCCGCCGCTCGATCCCGAGCTTGTCCATCAGCTTGCTGAAGCCGAACGAGCCGCCGACCACGCCGATCGAGCCGACGATCGAGGACGGGTCGCAGATAATCTCGTCGGCGGCGCACGCGATCATATACCCGCCGGAAGCGGCGACATCCTCGGTAAATGCGATCACCGGGCGGTCGTTCTCGGCGGCGAGCTCGCGGATGCGGCGGTAAATCAGGTGCGATTGCACCGGCGAGCCGCCCGGCGAATTGATCAGCAACGCGACCGCGCGCGCGCGCCGCATGCCGAAGGCGCGCTCGAGCGGACGGGCGACGGTCGCCAGCGTGAGCGCCGATCTCAGCGGTGCGGCAATGCCGATCACGCCGGCGAGCCGCACCACGGGCACCAGCGCACGATCGCCGCGCAGGCGCTTCGGCAAGATCGGGCGCAGCGCCTCGCGCGCGCTCGCGAACAGCTGCCGCAAATGCTCGATCCAGTCCTGATCCGACATGACGCTCCGTTCTCGCCTGCCCAACGACGGCGCTCGTGATGTGCCGGGCGCCTGCTGCGTCGCGACCTGATGTCGCGTCTTAGGCCGGCGCCGCGCCGGCCTCAAGTTACCTTTCGTCAACTACTGGGATGCTTATTGCATCACGGTCCGCGCAAGAAGCCCATTGCGCCACAAGTTCCACGGTTCGACCTGCGGCGAGGCGAAGGGAAAATGTTCAAGATTTCCATGCTACTGATCCTGATCGGAACAATCACTGCGTTGTCGCACCTCGCTCCCGGGTCGCCGCGGCGCAGCGCCTGACCTCGGCCGCGCTGCAGGCAGCAACTGCGGTCCGGGCGAACGGTTCCTGCTGGCGGCGGGCACGGGCGCCGGACGCGCTCAGATTTCCGCGAGCGCCAGGATCGCGCCCTGGCGCAGCACTGCCTCGGCCGCGTCGGTCGGGCGTCCCGCGCGGTCGTTGAGCACGAGTGCGGGCAGCAGCGCCAACGGCGCGCGGCTCCCTTTGGTCGCGCGCACGAGGACGCGAATGGCGGGCTCCGCGGACTTGGAATGCACCGGCAGCACCGTCACGCCGCCGAACGCGGGCGCGAGCTCCTGCACGACGTCGGCGAGGCCGTCCGCCCGCCAGATCAGGGTGAGTTGGCCATCGGGCGCAAGCAGCCGCGCGGCGGCCGCGATCCACAAGGCAAGCGTTTCCGGAGCAGCCGCGTGCGCCAACCGTCGGCCCGCATCGGGCGAGACGTTCTGCCGCTGCGGATCGTTGAACGGCGGGTTCATCAGCACCCGATCGGCGCTGCCGGGCGCAAGCCCCGCCGCCTCCAATGCTCCCGACGCGGCGATATCGACGCACACTGCTTCGACGCGGTCGCCGAGCTGGTTCGCCCGCGCATTGGCCGCTGCCAGGGCGCACAGCTGCGGATCGACCTCCACCAGGGCGACCCTCAGATCGCGTACCCGCGCGGCCAGCGCGAGCCCGGCGGCGCCGATACCGCTGCCGAGTTCCACCGCGCGCTCGCCCGGCCGCGCGGCGGTTGCGGCCGCGAGTAGAATGGCGTCGTGCCCCACCCGATGGCCGCGCCGCGGCTGGCGCAGACGCAATCTTCCGCCGAGCACGGCGTCCTCGCTCGTGTCGCCCTCGGCAGCCTGCCTGACGTCGACCCGCAGCTCGTGGCCGAGGCCGGCGTCCTCGAGCAGCCGCCGGGCGGCGAGCGCGTCGTCATCGTCGACCAGCACGCGGCGCGGCAGCACGCCGATCGAGCCTTCCAGCACGCTCATGTTTTGATCGAGCACGAGATGGTGGATGTGCGCGGCATCGAGCAATGCTTGCACGGCCGATACCAGCACGGCATCGTTGGTGCGAACCAGCTCACGCAATGGGTTTCCTCCCAGTCCGGCGTGCGGCTTGCGAAGCTTCTGCACGCGCGCGCGACAATGATAGGAATTTCGAGGCGGCGGCACTAGCGGCGCCTATTCACTCTTCGTGCGGCGCCCGCTGGTTGAGATAAGCGATCAGCTTCATTTCCCGGCGCCCACGCGTCACCGTGTCGAGCACGAGGCCGGCAACCACCGAAAGAAACGCCAGCAGCATCAGCCCGGTGGAAAGGATTGCCGTCGGAACGCGCAACACGACGCCTTCCTCGAAATAAGTAATGAAGATCGGGATCGCGAGAATGACTGAAACCAGCGCCAGCGTGATGCCGATCGCGGAGAAGAAGGTGAGCGGCCGCTCCGAGCGGTAGAGCCCGACGATGGTGAGCAGGATGCGCAGGCCGTCGCGCCAGGTGCTCAGCTTCGAGGCCGAGCCTTCCGGGCGGGCATAATACGGGGTGCTCACCTCGCCGACCGCGAGATCGAGTTCGAGCGCGTGGACGGACAGCTCGGTCTCGATCTCGAATCCGCGCGAGAGCACCGGAAACGACTTCACGAATCGCCGCGAGAACACGCGGTAGCCGGACAGCACGTCGGTGAAGGTCGCGTTGAACACCGAGGCGAAAAACCCGGTGAGCAGGCGGTTGCCGGTGCGATGGCCGGGACGGTAGGCGGAGGCCTCCTTCTCGACCCGCGCCGCCACCACCATGTCGAGATGATCCTCGACCAGATGCCCGATCAGGGCACGCACGCTGGATGCATCGTATGTCGCGTCACCGTCGACCAGGACATAGATGTCGGCTTCGACGTCGGCGAACATTCGCCGCACCACGTTGCCCTTGCCCTGGTGCATTTCACGCCGCACCACCGCGCCGGCGGCGCGCGCGACCTCGACGGTGCCGTCGGTGGAATTGTTGTCGTACACGTAGATGGTGGCCTCGGGCAGCGCGGCGCGAAAATCGGCAATCACCTTGCCGATTGCGGTCTCTTCGTTGAAACAGGGGACCAGCACCGCCAGGCGTTGTCCGCTGCGCGGACGCCATTGCGCCGTGCCCTCCACGATCAACTCGCGTCTCGACATCGATTGCGTCCCTCGAAACCGTCGCTCGCGCAAATGTGCGTTTTGGCGCACTTGCCGCGCCACCATAGCGTTTCTATGCTCGCCCGTCCTCGCCTGGGAGCGCTCCTCTTGGCCGTCATCGTCCCGTTCGAAGGCCGACCACCCAGCAGCATCGACCGCCTGCTCGATCTGGTGGCCGAGGACATGGGCCGCGTCAACGCCACTATACTGGGGCGCACTGGCTCGCAGGTAACGATGATCCCCGCGGTCGCCAACCACCTGATCTCGTCCGGCGGCAAGCGGGTGCGGCCCATCCTCACCCTGGCCATGGCCCGGCTCGCCGGCTATGGCGGGACCGGCCATGTCAAGCTCGCGGCTGCCGTCGAGTTCATGCACACCGCCACCTTGCTGCACGACGACGTCGTCGACGAGAGCGAGATGCGGCGCGGTAAGCTCGCCGCCCGCATGCTGTGGGGCAACGAAGCGAGCGTGCTGGTCGGCGATTTCCTGCTCGGCCAGGCATTCAAGATGATGGTCGAGGTAGCCTCGCTGCGGTCGCTCGAAATCCTGTCTTCGGCCGCAGCGGTGATCGCGGAAGGCGAGGTCATGCAGCTAGGCGCCGCCAAGAACACCGCCACCACCGAGGACGACTATCTCGCCGTGATCCGCGCCAAGACCGCGGAGCTGTTCGCCGCTGCCTGCGAGGTCGGCCCCGCGCTCGCCTCGCGACCCAAGGACGAGCAATCCGCCTGCCGCTCGTTCGGCATGAATCTCGGCATCGCCTTCCAGCTGGTGGACGACGCGCTCGACTACGGCGGCAAGGCCGCCAAGCTCGGCAAGAACGTCGGCGACGATTTTCGCGAGGGCAAGATCACGCTGCCGGTGGTGCTGTCGTTCCGCCGCGGCTCGGAGAGCGAACGCGCGTTCTGGCGGCGCACGCTCGAGGAAGGCGACGCGACCGACGCCGATCTCGAGCAGGCGATCGGCCTGATGGTGAAGCACCGCGCGCTCGAGGACACCGTGCAGCGCGCCCGCCATTACGGTGCCATTGCCACCGACGCGCTGGCCTTGTTCCCGGCCTCGCCGATGAAGACCGCGCTCGAAGAGACCGTCGAGTTCTGCATCTCGCGCTCGAGCTAGTTCCGGCGCGCCTGGCGGATCGCAATTGGCTGTCGTCCCCACGAAGGCGGGGACCGATTGTCCCCCAAACGAGGATCTCTGAAATGGACTCGCGCCGAATGTCGGCTGTAGCCGACATGCGCACCGACAAGCGATCTCGGTAATCCGCAGATCGGGCGCGCGGACGACATGGCGGAGCTAGACGGGGCCTACGCCAGCACCGTGGCGCGCACCCACCAGGCCGGGTAGCCCGCCCGCAACTGCTGCGCCGCAGCCCGCGCCGCCGCGCTCGACTCGAACAGACCGAAGCAGGTAGCGCCCGACCCCGACATGCGCACGAGCCGGCAGCCCGGCAGCCCGCGCAGCACCGAAAGCACCTCCGCGATCGCCGGCTCGAGCTCGATTGCGGGTGCCTCCAGATCGTTGCGATCCTGCGCCAAGGCTGCAAGCAGCGCGGCGAGCTCCCCTCCCCGCGCGAGCGCGGCGCGCCAGGGCTGCGTGGCGCCTGAAGCGGCTTCGGCGCTGCCGGAGGGAGCCGGCGGCGCGTTCAACGCCGCAAACACGTCGCGCGTCGCAACCGCCACGCCTGGATTGACCAGCACCGCGAACAGACGCGGCAGCGCGAGCGGCTCGGACAGAACCTCGCCGGTGCCGCGCATCAAACGGACGCGCGGATCGAGGCACACCGGCACATCGGCGCCGGCCGCGCACGCCGCCTGCATCAAGCGGAGATCCTCGCGCGCGATGCCGTTGGCGCGCGCCAGCAGCCGCAGCGCGGCGGCCGCATCGGAGGAGCCGCCGCCCAGGCCAGCGGCCACCGGCAGGCGTTTCGACAGCGCGAAATGTCCGAGCGTGAGACCCGGCACCCGCTCCGCGAGCGCCCGGGCGGCCTTGAGCACGAGATTGTCGGCGACCTCGCCGACGGCCGCGGCGGCCGGTCCGGACACGGCGAGCGTCAAAGCGGGGGCGGGCTTGAAGGTCAGGGCGTCGCTGATGCCCGCAAAGGCGACCAGGCTTTCGATATCGTGATAGCCGTCGGCGCGGCGACCGAGCACGTGCAGCGTCAGATTGACCTTGGCGGGCGCTTTCTCGGCGCCCGCGGTCTCCGCCATGCGGGATCAGCCGCCGCCGGGCTTCTTGTGCTCGGCCTCGGCCGCCGAGGAGGTGTCGTCGGCAAGCCCGGATTTCAGCTTGGCTTCGATCTTGGCAAGGTCCTCGGGCTCGGGCTTGAGATCGCGCGCGTGCGACCATTGGAAACGCGCCTCGAGCTCGCGTCCGACCCGCCAGTAGGCGTCGCCGAGGTGGTCGTTGATCGTTGGATCCTCAGGCTTGAGCTCGACGGCGCGCTCGAGCTGCTTGACCGCCTCGTCCATGTTGCCGAGCCGGTAGTAGGCCCAGCCCAGGGAGTCGACGATGTAGCCGTCATCGGCACGCTGCTCGACCGCGCGTTTGATCATGCGCATGCCTTCGTCGAGATTGACGCCTTGGTCGATCCAGGAGTAGCCGAGATAGTTCAGCACGTGCGGCTGCTCGGGATAGAGCTCGAGCGCCTTCTTGAGATCGGCCTCCGCCTTCGGCCACTGCTTGGAGCGCTCGAAGCAGATGCCGCGGAAATAATAGATCACCCAGTTTGCCTTCTCGGGCTTGCTGATCAGGTCGACGCCCTTGGAATAGACCTGCGCGCATTCGGCGAACTCCTTGCGCCCGCGCAACACGTTGCCTAGCGCCATGATCGCTTCGAGGTCGGTGGGATTGGCGGCGATCAGTTTCTCGAGCTTGGCCTTGGCCTCGTCGGTGTGTTCGAGCGTGTCGAGGTTGAGCGCGAGCTGGATCAGTGCGTTGCGATGAAGCGGGGAATTGAGCGGCACCCGCTCGTAGATCTTGTTGGCCAGCTCCGGCTTCTTCATCGACTCGTAGAGATCGCCCAGCGACAGCAGCGCGAGCGGATGCGACGGCACGAGATAGAGCGCAAGCTGCAGGTAGACCAGGCCGAGGTCTTCGCCGCCGCGCCGGCCGAGCGCGGCGCCGAGCCCGTAGAGCACCTCGGCGGCGCCCGCTTGCGGAGTATCGACCATCAGCGGAAGCTTCTTGCCGGCCTTGAGCTCGGCGGTAGCGTCGACGATAAGCGGATGGCGCGGCAGCACTTCGTCGAATGCGGCGAAAACTTTCAACGCCTCGGCGCTATTGCCCTGGCGCGAGAGGAAGCTGCCGTAGCCCTGCACCACGCGCAACGCGGTCGGGTCGAGCTTGTAAGCGCGCTCGAAGCGCTTGGCCGCCTCCTTCTTCTGACCGGCAAGATCGAGAATCAAGGCGGCGTGCAGATCCTTGAAAATCGCGTACCAATCGGCGCCGGTAAGTTTGTCGATGGCGTCAGTGGCCTGCTTGGCGTCGCCCGGACTGGCCATCGTCCAAGCCGACAGCAGCGTGGCGGCGAGGTCGGTGATCGGCCCGCGAATCGACTGGGCGAGCTCGCGGCGCGCGAGCGGATACTGCTTCTGCTTGATCGCGCGCACCCCGAGCACGAGCCGCGCGATGCGGTCGGTCTTGTCCACCTGCAGGACGCGCTCGGCCAGCCTGACTGCCTCGTCGATGTCGCCATTTGCGAGCACCGCGAGGAAGGTGCGGCCGAGCAGCTCGTTGTTACGGGGATCGCCACGCAGCGCCGCGCGATAGAACGACGCGGCCGCGGCGGCATCGCGCTCGCCGCCGGCATGCCGGGCGGCGAGGTAGCTGCCGGAGGCGGAAGTGCGCGACAGATTGGTAGGAGCCTCCGCCTGGGCGGACAACGTTCCCGGGCAAGCAACAGCGCAGACGGCCAGTGCGGCGAGGGCCGCACGCCTATAGCGTGGCGAGAGGATCACGGCTTCGACTCCATCTGGCGGACGAGCGCCTGCGGCGCGGCCGCGCTGGGCAGAATGCACTGTTTGGCCCCGGCCCCAAATAACCGCCCGGCTCGGACATGTCCACCCGCTTTGAAGGCCTCGATAAGGGCAGCATCGTGACGTGGAGGCCGGATTTTCCTCACATATTCGGATAATTCGGTCCGCCGCCACCTTCCGGCGGAACCCAAGTGATGTTCTGATTCGGATCCTTGATATCGCAGGTCTTGCAGTGGACGCAGTTCTGCGCGTTGATCACGTAGCGCGGCGCGCCGCCGTCCTCCAGCCATTCATAAACGCCGGCCGGGCAATAGCGCGCTGAGGGTCCACCGTAGCGGTCGTGCTCGGAAAGCCTCTGCAGCTCCAGATCGGCGACCTTGAGGTGGCCCGGCTGATCCTCCTCGTGATTGGTATTGGAGAGAAATACCGAGGACAGCCGATCGAAGGTGAGCTTGCCGTCCGGCTTGGGATAGGCGATGGGCGCGCACTGCACCGCCGGCTTGAGCGTCGTCCAGTCGGCTTTGCCATGGCCAAGCGTGCCGAACAGCGAGAAGCCCAGCGTATTCGTCCACATGTCGAAGCCGCCGAGCGCAATGCCGGCATAGGTGCCCAGCCGCGACCACAGCGGCTTGGCATTGCGCACTCTCCAGAGATCGGCGCCGATCGCGGAGGACCGCCAGGCACCGTCGTATTCGGCGAGCTCGTCGTGGGCACGCCCGGCCGCGAGCGCAGCCGCCACGTGCTCGGCCGCCAGCATGCCCGAGAGCATCGCGTTGTGGCTGCCCTTGATGCGCGGCACGTTCATGAAGCCGGCGGCGCAGCCGATGAGCGCGCCGCCGGGAAAGGCGAGCTTCGGAACCGATTGCCAGCCGCCTTCGGTCAGCGCCCGCGCACCGTAGGCGAGCCGCTTGCCGCCGGCGAACGTCGCGCGCACCAGCGGATGGGTCTTGAAGCGCTGAAACTCCTCGAATGGCGAGAGGTAGGGGTTCTCGTAATCGAGGTGGACCACGAAACCGACGGAAACGAGCTGCTCATCGAAGTGATAGAGGAACGAGCCGCCGCCGGTGCGACGGTCGAGCGGCCAGCCAAAGCTGTGCTGCACCAGTCCGGGGCGGTGCTGGTCCGGCGCCACCTGCCACAGCTCCTTCAGACCAAGGCCGAATTTTTGCGGCTCGCGGTCGCGCCCGAGATCGAATTGCTGCAGCAGCACCTTGCTCAGGCTGCCGCGTGCGCCTTCGGCGAGCAGCGTGTATTTCGCGCGCAGCTCCATGCCGCGGGTAAAGCCATCCTTATGATGGCCGTCCTTGGCGACCCCCATGTCCCCGGTGGCGACGCCAGCCACCGCGCCGTTGCCGCCGAACAGGAGCTCGACGGCGGCGAACCCGGGATAGATCTCGACCCCCAGCGCCTCCGCCTTGCCCCCCAGCCAGCGGCAGAGATTTCCGAGCGAGACCACGTAATTTCCGTGGTTGCTCATCAGTGGCGGCAGCATGAGAGCGGGAAGCCGCACGGCGCGCGTCGCCGAAAGCCAGTAGAAGCGGTCCTCGCTCACCGCCGTCTTGACCGGGCTGTCTTCTGTGCGCCAGTCCGGAAGCAGCCGATCGAGGCCGATGGGATCGATCACGGCGCCGGAGAGGATATGGGCGCCGACCTCGGAGCCCTTCTCCACGACCACCACCGTGCTCGCGGGCGAGAGCTGCTTGAGCCTGATCGCGGCCGCGAGCCCGGCCGGTCCGGCGCCGACGATCACCACGTCGAACTCCATCGCCTCGCGCGGCGGCAGCTCTTGCATCGTCATTGACGTCTCCAAGCCGGCGTGGCCTGCTCCCGGCCGCTGGTCCTTGCAGTCGCCGGCAACGACCGGACTGTAACCCTGGACCGCCGGCGGTCCAGCTTTCCGCGTGGCGGCTTCCCGGGCAAATCTAGTGCCTCTGCGCGGCTTCCGCGCGCCCGAGCAAGCTCGCGCCAGGCCGACACTTCAAATGCGGCGCGACCGCAGGCATGTTGCGGGTGCGGCGCCAGCGGGCGTCGTTGAGAAACCGGCATGACCACGCACCACGACCAAGCCGCCCGCGAGCTCCTTGCCTTCTATCAGGAAGCGGGCGTCGACGCGCTCGTCGACGAGATGCCGGTCGACAGACTCGCGGGCGATTCCCAGGGTGTTGCCGCCGGCATGGAAACTGTCGCCGCGGCCGCGCCAACCGCCGCCGCGGCTGCGGGTGCAGCCCCGCGCGGCACTGCTGCGCGCATCGCCGTTTCCGTAAAACCACCCGGCTTTGCGGCGCCGGTCCCACCGCCGCCCGACGCCGCGGTGATGGCAGCGCGCCAAGCGGCGAAAAGCGCGGCCAGTCTGGAGGAGCTGCGCGCCATTCTCGATCGCTTCGAAGGCTGCGCGCTGCGCACGACCGCGACCCAACTCGTGTTCGCCGATGGCAATCCGCGCGCGCGGGTGATGTTCGTAGGCGAGGCGCCGGGCCGCGACGAGGACCTCGCAGGCCTGCCCTTCGTCGGCCGCTCCGGCCAGCTGCTCGACCGCATGATGGCGGCGATCGGGCTCGACCGCGGCTCGGTCTATATCGCCAATGTCGTGCCATGGCGGCCGCCCGGCAACCGCACGCCGACGCCGCAGGAATCGGCGATCTGCCTGCCGTTCACCTTGCGGCAGATCGAGCTCGCCGATCCCGACGTGCTGGTCTGCCTGGGCGGGCCGTCGGCCCAGACGCTGCTCAATATCAGCGACGGCATTCTCAAGGCGCGCGGCCGCTGGTTCACCTATCAGACCGGCACGCGCGAGATCCGGGCGATCGCGACCTTGCATCCCGCCTATCTCCTGCGCCAGCCGCTGCAGAAGCGCCTGGCCTGGAGGGACTTCCTGGCAATCAAGAAAGCGCTGGCAGGCCCGTAAGCGCACGCTTGCGCGGTTCAGCGACGGAGAGACGGCATGGCGAAGACGATCGAGCACGTGCACTGGCCGGACGCCCCCGACATGTGGATGCCCTATGCGCCCGCGATCAAGGTCCGGGGCGGCACCACCGTCTATCTCGCCGGGGTGACCGCGGCGCCGGTCTATCATCACCACCCGCATCGACCGGAGGAGTTCGATGCCATGCCGCGCGACATGGAGGGGCAGGCGCGCGCCGCGCTCGAGAACCTTAAGCGCGGCCTCGCCGCCGTCGGCGCCACTTTCGTCGACGTGGTGACCGCGGATCGCTTCGTGACCGACCTTTCCGACCAGGATGCGCTCAATCGCGTCTGGGGCGAGTATTTCCGCGAGGCCAAGCCGGCAACGACGACAGTGCAGGTGGTGCGGCTCGCCACCGATCCGCGCTGCCTGGTCGAGATCAACGCGGTGGCGGTGATCGACTGAACCGCTACAGCGCCACCAGCACGGCGCCGAGCGCGATCAGCGTCACGCCGAGCCAGTTGAGCGGGGCGAGCCTCTCGCCCAGCAGCAGCGCGCCGAACACCGCGACCAGCACCACGCTGAGCTTGTCGACAGGCGCCACCTGCGCGGCATTGCCGAGCTTGAGCGCGCGGAAATAGCACAGCCACGACGCTCCGGTCGCCAGCCCCGACAGCACGAGGAACAAATAGGTGCGGGGCGCGATCGCGGCGGGGTTCTGGAACTGCCCGCTGCCATAGACGATCAGCGCCAGAGTCACCAGGACGACGCAGGTGCGGATGAAGGTCGCAAGGTCGGAATTGACGTGCTCGACGCCGACCTTGGCGAAGATCGCGGTCAGCGCCGCGAACACCGCGGACAACACCGCCCAGAGCTGCCAGGACGAGACAACGGTCGAGTTCATGCTCACCCGAGCGCGCCCTCACCGGAACAGGCGGCAACCTATCCGGTCAGCGCGAATTTGACGGCAAAGATGATCGCCAGAATGACGACCGCGGGCTTTGCTTCGCCGAGCTTGCCGGCGACCACCTTGGCGAGCACGTAGGTGATGAAGCCGAGCCCGATCCCGGTTGCGATGGAATAGGTCAGCGGCATGGTGACCGCGGTCACCACCGCGGGCGCATATTCGGTGATGTCGTCCCAGTTGATCTCGGCGAGCCCGTGCGTCATCACGCAGGCGACGTAGAGCAGCGCCGCCGCCGAGGCGAACGCCGGCACCATGCCGGCGAGCGGGGCGAAGAACAGGGCCAGTAGAAAGAAGATGGCCACGAACACGGCGGTCAGCCCGGTGCGGCCGCCGGCGGAGACGCCCGCCGCGCTTTCGATGTAGCTGGTCGTGGTCGACGTGCCGATCAGGGCTCCGAACATGGCGGCGAAGCTGTCGGCGAGCAGGGCTTGCTTCATGCGCGGCAGGTTGCCGTCCTTGTCGAGCAGCCCGGCGCGGTGCGTGACCCCGATCAAGGTGCCGGCATTGTCGAACACGTCGACCAGGAGGAAGCTGAACACGACGATGATGAAAGTCACTTCCGCGATGCGCGAGAAATCGAGCTGCAGGAAAGTGGGCGCCAGCGAGGGCGGCATCGAGACGATGCCGCCGAACTGGGCGAGCCCGAGCGGGATCCCGATCAGCGTCGCCAGCAGGATGCCGATCAAAGTGGCGCCGGCGATGTTGCGGTAGTTGAGCGCCACGATGACGATGAAGCCGCCGAGGCAGAGGATCGCCGGCCACTGCTTGAGATCGCCGAGGGTGACCAGCGTCGCCGGGCTCGCGACCACGATCTTCGCCTCCTCGAGCGCGATGATGCCGAGGAACAGCCCGACGCCGGCCGAGATCGCCAATTTGAGATTCTTCGGGATCGAGTTGATGATGTATTCGCGGATGCGGAAGACGGAAATCAGGAAGAAGATCACGCCGGAGCAGAACACCCCGGCCAACGCCTGCTGCCAAGTGTATTTGTAGCCGAGCACCACGGTGAAGGCGAAGAAGGCGTTGAGCCCCATGCCCGGCGCGAGCGCGATCGGGTAGTTGGCATAGAGCGCCATTACCAGGGTGGAGACCGCAGCCGCGATGCAGGTGGCGACGAACACCGCGCCCTTGTCCATGCCCGCGTTGCCGAGGATCTGCGGGTTGACGAACACGATGTAGACCATGGTGAGAAAGGTCGTCAGCCCCGCGATGAACTCGGTGCGGAGGTCGGTGCCGCTTTCGGTCAGGCCGAAATAGCGGTCGAGGAACCGGCGCTCGCCGGCAGGCTTGGCTCCAGGCTTGGTAGCGTCGGTCATTTGCAATCCCCGGCCGTCGAGGCGCGCTCTGCGGGTACGGCAACCATGTAGGCCAGCTCCCCCACGCGAAGCGCGGCGCGCGCGCAGGGAGCGCCACGTCAGAATAGCGGCGAAGCCGTCGCGAACCCACTGCGAATCCAGGCCGCGCCCGATTTGTCCACCGCTGCCGGAAACCGCGCCCGCGAACGCACGCTTTACTTGGCCTGGGTCTGCGGCGCCGGCGCGCCGCCGGGACGCTGGCCTGCGTCAGCCGCCTGCGGCCGGATAACCGCCCAGCCGATGCGGATCAGCGGCAGCCGGCCCTGGACCGAGCGCTCGAATGCGCGCGGCACTTCCGGCACCAGGTCCGGAAAGCGCTCCTTGAGCGCCGGCGGCGGCGTGCCAGCGGTATCACTGGTCGGCCAGACCACGACCGCGCCCTTGCTCTTGATCGCGTCGGCGGTGACCCAGGGCGAGCGCTCAGGGGTGGCGCTGAGAAACACGCTCGGCCGGCTGCGCGCATCGAGCGCGACCAGCGCAGCGGTGCGCGGGTCGCCGGTCACGATCTGCAGCGGCGTGCCGGTGCGCCGCTCGAAACTTTCGGAGAAGAAGCGCGCCATCGCCGCAGCCGGATGTGTCACCCTGAGATCGATGCCGAGCCAGGGCAGCACCGCCAGCGCGGCCACGGCCATGACCGGCGGAATGAGCAGCAGGCCGAACCAAGCGGCGATGACGACCTGTTGGCGGCTGAACTCGATGGCATCGCCCGCCGCCACCACCACCAGCAGGCCGGAGAGAATGACGAGCGGCGCGATGCCGCCGACCGGTCCGGATAACCCGACGAGCACGGCGGCGAGCGTGCCGGCGAAGGCCGGCGCCAGCGCGAAGAAGTATACGAACTGCCGCGCGAACGGATCGATCGCCCGGCGCAGGATCACCGGCGCGGGATCGTGCCGCGGCCATGGCCATCCCGCCACCAGCGCGACCAGGACGATGAGGCCGACGTGGGCCGCCAGGATCAACGCGATCTGCCGCAGCCAGGCGAGCAGATTGCCAACCACCGCCTCCGGCGTGCGCAGCCGCAGCAGCATCGGCTGCAGTGCCGTGCCCGAGCCGGCGAGCCACAGCAGATGCGGACCTGTCACGATGGCGGCGACGGCGACCGCGATCAGAGGATCGTAGGACTTCAGCGCGGTGCGCCGCGCCTCCTTGTTGGCCAGCGTGAACAGCACGAGCAATGCGATCAGGATCAGGCCGACATAGGTGGTCAGCAAGAGGAGCCCGATCTCGATCGCGAGCGGAAGCCAGTAGGCGCGCCGGCTCTCGCCCACCGCGCGCCAATAATGCAGCAGGACGATCGCCCAAAGCGGCATGGTGAGGATGACCGGTCCGAACTCGGGAGTCGGCACGGTGAAGGCGGCAACGCCGACCATGAGCAGCACCGCGAGCGCGGCGTGTTGCGGGCCGACGATGGAACGGCCGAGTGCAAACACCGCCCAATAGGTGACGACCACGCAGGCCTGCGACAGCAGGTAGACGCCGACCACGCTGTGGCCGGCGAGGTCGAAGGCGATTTCCGCCAGCCAGAAGGCGAGCGGCGGTCCGAGGTCGGTACCGAGTTGAAATTCGTGGCCGACCGCGATCACGCTGGCGAGATCGCCGGGCGGCGCGGAATAGAACAGCGCCGGCACCAGCAGCCACAGCAGCGCCTGCACCAAAGCCGCCAGCCACACCGCGAGCGCGGGGCGGGAGCGCAGGAGCTCGACAAAGATGGAGACGTAGAGCATCGGCCGGACGTTACTCGACGGCGCCGGCAGAGATAAGGCCCTCTGCAAACTTGGAGAACTCGTCCGGCGTCATTCCGAGGCGCGGCAAGCGGCGAAGCCCGCATTCATGAGCCCTGCGCTCGGGCCAGCACGTCGAGTTGGCGCGCGCCGCTTTGCTCGGCCGCAATGACAGCACCGATCGCTTCGAAGTTGCATCGACGCGAGCGAGCAGTTTCACGAATCGGTCTGCCAGCTCAGAACGGCAGCGCCCCCGCTTCGATCTCGCCGGTCGCCATGTCCGCGGTCACCACGTCGCCGTAGGCGGCGGCGACTGGGGCAAATGAGCGGCGGTGATGGATAGTGGGACCCAGCCGCGTGAGCGCATCGAAATGCTCGGGCACGCTGTAGCCTTTGTGATGCTCGAAGCCGTAGCCGGGATAGAGCAGTCCGAGCCGGATCATCAGCCGGTCGCGCGTGACCTTGGCCACGATCGAGGCGGCGGCGATCGAGGCGATGATGGCGTCGCCGCTGATCACGGCCTCGCAGTCGCAGGCGGCCTCGATGCGGTCGCGACCGTCAACGAACACGAGCTTGGGCCTGACCGGCAGCGCTGCCACTGCGCGCGCGAGCGCCCACAGCGAGGCGCGCAGGATGTTGTCGCGATCGATGCGCGCCGGCGGCGCGAAGGCGACGGCGACCTCGGCGCTGGCGCAAATCTTGGCGTAGAGCTTTTCGCGCGTCTGCGGGTCGAGCTTCTTGGAATCGTCGAGTCCGCGCGGCACACGCTGGGGATCGAGAATGACTGCGGCGGCGACCACCGGGCCCGCGAGCGGCCCGCGGCCGGCCTCGTCGCAGCCCGCCACCGGCCAGACCCCGCGCTTGAACGCAGCGCGCTCGCGCCGGAAGGTCGGACGGATGTCGTCCTCGCCGAGCGGCAAGCGCGCGGCACGCGCCGCCGCCGCGCCGCTGCTGCGCGCAGCGCCAGCCTTGGCGCGCGCGCCAGCCTTGGCGCGCGCGCCCGCCTCGCGATCGGCAGGTTCGCGATCGGTCGTTCCGCGACTGGCGGCTCCGCGGCTGGCTGTCCCTCGACTCATGGCGCGATGGTGCGCGCCGCCAGCCGCAAGTCAACTGCGGCCCTGCGCGCATGTGAAGGACGGGGAAATCGGCGTTGGCGCGGCCTTCGGGCGGCGCTTCAGAGCAGGCTCAGCTGCTCGGACCCGCGCCGCGGCGCGTTGAAGTGATCAGTGGTCAACCGCGTGCGTGTCTTGTTGAAACCGAGCTTCTCGCAGGCGAGCTCGAAGCGCCGGCCGATCATCCAGGCAATCGGACCGCCGCCAGTCATGCGCTTGCCCCAGCTCGAATCATAGTCTTTGCCGCCACGGGTCTCGCGGATGAGCTTGAACACGTGCCGATAGCGATCGGGGAAATTCGCCATCAGCCATTCGCGGAACAGATCGCGGACTTCGAGCGGTAGCCGCAGCAGCACGTATCCGGCCTCCCGCACGCCGACCGCGGCGGCGGCATCGAGAATGCGCTCGATCTCGGCGTCGTTGAGCGCAGGGATCACCGGCGCCACCATGACCGACGCCGGCACGCCGGCGGCGGCGAGCTTGCCGAGCGCGTCGAGGCGCCGCGCGGGCGTCGCGGCGCGCGGCTCCATGACGCGGGCGAGGTGGGGCTCGAGCGTGGTCACCGACAGCGCGACCTTGACCAGGTTGCGCTCGGCCATGCGCGCGAGCAGGTCGAGATCGCGCAGCACCAGCGCCGACTTGGTCACGATGCCCACCGGGTGGCCGTAGCTCTCGAGCACCTCCAGAATGCGCCGCATCACCTGGTGCTGGCGCTCGATCGGCTGGTAGGGGTCGGTGTTGGTGCCGATGGCGATGGTGCGCGGGACGTACCCCGGCGCCGACAACTCGCGCTCAAGGAGTTTCGCCGCCTCGGGCTTGGCGAACAGCTTCGATTCAAAATCGAGGCCGGGGGAGAGGCCGAGATAGGCGTGTGTCGGCCGTGCGAAGCAATAGATGCAGCCGTGCTCGCAGCCGCGATAAGGATTGATCGAACGGTCGAAGGAAATGTCGGGGGAATCGTTGTGCGTGATGATCTTGCGCGTGGAATCGATGGTGACCGTGGTCTTGAACGGTGGTAGTTCCTCGAAGCTCTGCCAGCCGTCGTCGAAAGCGATCCGCGCCACGGGCTCAAACCGACCCGAGGCATTGGACTGCGCGCCGCGGCCGCGGCGGCGCAACGTGTCGACCGCGACTTCCCCGTCAGCGGGTGCGTCGAGATCGATGGCCGCCGGCCGCGCAGGCACCTTCGGGGCCGGTGTTGGCGGCCGGCCGTGTCGTGCAATGTGGCCCGCCGGCACGGGGGAGGAGGGCCAAGTGAGGGCCGGCGGGTGCGTGACGGCGGCGGAGAAGCGAGCCATGCCATAAAGCTAGCGCGGCCGGTCGAACAAAACAAGAACGTTCGCGCAATATTTGTTCTGCAGCGCGCAGGCAACCCATTGTTCGCCCGGGTGTTGAGGTTGAGACGCTATCCGTAAGGAGAGATCATGAGAAAGTTGATCGGTGCCGCCGCGCTGCTGTTCCTGGTCGCGGGGACGGGAACGAGCGCCCATGCCGGATCGTGGTGCGTGTTCTACGATGCTTCCACCTACAATTGCGGGTTCCACAGCTACCAGCAGTGCTATGCGACCGCATTCGGTAGCGGCTGGTGCCGCCCCAACTTTTTCGAAGGCTACGGCCGGGGCGAAACGCGCGGCAGGCGCGGGCACAAGAGTCGTTCCTAAACCTTCCGGCGCCCGCCGCGAGGCGATAGACCAAGCTTCCGGCGGGTGTCAGGAACATGGGCTCATGCTCAGCGTGGTGATAGCCACGCATGACAGCGAACGTGCGTTGCTGCCGACGCTGGCCGCATTGGTGCAAGGGGCGGTCGCAGGCGTGGTGCGCGAGGTGATTATCGCCGACGCGGGCTCCCAAGACGCGACCACGGCGATTGCCGACGGTGCGGGCTGCCGCGTGGTGAGCTTGCGCGCGGCCCGTGGCGTGCGGCTCAAGGCCGCGGCAGCAGCGGCGCGCGCGCCGTGGCTGTTGTTCCTGGCGCCTGGCACCGTCCCCGACCCCGCCTGGATCGATGAGACCCGACGCTTCATCGAGTTCGCCGAGCTGACCGGCCGCGGGGAAAACCGCGCGGCGATGTTTCGGCCCGGCCCCACGGGCCTCCGTCCGGCTCTGACGGAAGCTCTCGCCCTGCTCTGGGGCTCGCTTGCATGGCGGCGGCAGGCGCAACGCGGACTGCTCATCGGCACGGCGCTGTATGACGCCATCGGCGGCCACCGCGATGTCGGGCAACCCGAGCGCGACCTCGCCCGCCGTGTCGGCCGCGGCCGCCTCGTGCTGTTGCAATGCCGAGCAACGGCCGGGCTTCGGCTTGATACTTGACTTTGTCATGAATCTGATTGATTTTGTCATGTATTGCTACTGGCCGGATGCCCGGGCATGTCGGACGCCTCTCTCGAGCTGCGCGTCGGCGCCGTGCGCCGCTTCAACCGCGTCTACACGCGCCGCATCGGCGTGTTGCAGGAGAATTTCCTCGACAGCTCGTATTCGCTGGCGGAAGGCCGCGTGCTCTACGAGCTCGCGCAGCGCGACCGGCTGACCGCCACGGAGATCGCCGACGAGCTCGGCCTCGACCAGGGCTATCTCAGCCGCATCCTGCGCGACTTCGCCGAGCGCGGGCTGATCGTGAAAACGCCGTCGCCGCATGACCGGCGTCAGAACCTGCTATCGCTGACCGTGAAAGGCCGGCTCGCCTTCGCCCGCCTCGACGAGCGCTCGCAAAGCGACATCACCGGCATGGTCGGCAAGCTGCCGCAGGCCGAGCAGGAACGCCTGGTCGGGGCCATGCACACGATCGAGCGCGTGCTCGGGGAGGCGCCCGCACCCGAGGCGCCGTACATCCTGCGGCCGCCTCGTGCCGGCGACTTCGGCTGGATCGTCAGCCGCCATGGCGCACTCTACCGGGAGGAGTACGGCTGGGACGAGCGGCTCGAGGCGCTGACCGCGGAAATCGTCGCCGCCTTCATCCGCAATTACGACCACAAGCGCGAGCGCTGCTGGATCGCCGAACGCGACGGCGAGAATGTCGGCTCGGTGCTGCTGGTCAAGGACAGTGACGAGATCGCGCGGCTGCGCCTGCTGCTGGTCGAACCGAAGGCGCGCGGCCTCGGCATCGGCGCCCGGCTGGTCGAGGAGGCGCTGCGATTCGCGCGCGAGGCGGGCTATCGTTCGGTGACGCTGTGGACCCACAGCGTGCTCACCGCCGCCCGCCATGTCTATGCGAGCACGGGCTTCACGCTCGTCGCCAGCAAGCCGCACGACGAGTTCGGAAAGACCCTGATCGGAGAGACCTGGGATCTCGATCTCGCTCCGGCGCAGCGGCTGTAAGTGCTTGAACTGACGTGCGAGCCGGCGACCTCGGCGGTTTCGCTGCTCGCCCTGTGCAGCGGAGATGACAGCCTACACGGTTGCACCTTTGGCCTTGGCGCGGCGTAGATGCTCGTCGAGCCGCGGCATGATCTCGACGAAGTTGCAGGGCCGGTAGCGATAGTCGAGTTGGTGCACGAGGATTTCGTCCCACGCATCGCGGCAGGCGCCCGGCGAGCCCGGCAGACAGAAGATGTAGGTCGCGCCGGCGACGCCCGCGGTCGCGCGCGTCTGGATCGCCGAGGTACCGATCTTGGCGTGGCTCACCATCAGGAACAGCGTGGCGAAGCCCTCCATGCGCTTCTCGAACAAGGGCTCGATCGCCTCCGGCGTCACGTCGCGGCCGGTGAAGCCGGTGCCGCCGGTGGTGATGACGACGTCGATCAGGGGATCAGCGATCCATTGCCTCACCCGCGCGCGGATCTGCTCCACGTCATCGGGGACGATCGCGCGGCCGGCCACCGCATGGCCGGCCGCCGCGACGCGCTCGGCCAAGGTCGCGCCCGATTTGTCATCGGCGAGATCGCGGGTATCGGAGACCGTCAACACCGCGATCTTGAGCGGCACGAATTGCCTGCCGTGGTCGATTCCGGGCATGGCGCGCCATTGACTCCGGTCATCATCCGCGCAAGCGGATGCTCCAGCAATCCGCGACCGGGTTATGCCGCACGGCCGCGCATTTCACAACGCTCCGTGACTACCGGATCGTGCGCCCTCGCGGACGCAACAGAGCGTTCGAGCGATGGCCAGCCGGGCACGCTGGCAAAGTTCAAAGCTGCGCGGCGGCAAAGGTGTTGCAGCTTCCCACCTTCCCCGACTGGAAGCCGGTGTTGAACCAGCGCTGGCGCTGCTCGGCGCTGCCGTGCGTGAAGGAATCGGGGACGACGTAACCCTGCGCCTTGCGCTGAAGCGTGTCGTCGCCGATCGCGGCCGCAGTGCGCAGCGCCGCATCCACGTCGCCCGGCTCGATGAACGACGGCTTGCCCTGGCTGCGCAGATATTGGTTCTCGTGGTTCGCCCACACGCCGGCCAGGCAATCGGCCTGCAGCTCGACCTGCACCTGGATGTGGTTGGCGCCGGCCCGGCTGCCGGCCGTGCGTTGCGCCTGCTGCGCCTTGGGCAGGATGCCGAGCAGGTTCTGCACGTGATGTCCGACCTCGTGCGCGATCACGTAGGCCTGCGCGAACTCGCACGACTTGCTGCCGACGTCACAGCCGCGAAAGCGCCGCGCAATCTGGTCGAAGAACGAGGTGTCGAGATAGACCTTCTGGTCGACCGGACAATAGAACGGTCCCATGGCGCTCTGCGCCGCTCCGCCGCAAGCGGCGTGCGTCACGCCGCGGTAGAGCACGAGAATGGGAGCGCGGTAGGTCTTTCCATCCTGCGCGAAGATTTGCTTCCACTGCAGCTCCGTGCTGCCGAGCACCTTGCTCACGAAGCGGCCCATGTCGTCCTGAGGGGTGCCGGTGCGGCGCGCGGTCGAAGGCGCCTCCACCTGGGGCTCTCCCGGGCTGGTCAACACGTCGGCCCCGCCGATCAGCAGGCTTGGATCGATGCCGAGCGCCCAGCCGATCAGGACGAGCACGACGATTCCGCCGATGCCCAACCCGCCCCTGCCGATGGGAATGCCGAACCCGCCCCCGCCGCCATAGCCTTCGCCGCGCCGATCCTCGACATTGCCGCTTTCCGGCAGATCGTCCAACCGCATGGCCTCGCCTCCTTCGCGGTCGCACAGGCGGCCGCTGCGCAGTGCGTAAGCTTATCACCGCGCCGATCGACGCGCCTGCATCAATATAGTTGCCGGGCAAATCGTTCCCAATGGCCGGCGCATCCGGGGTTAAGCCGATCTTTACTTTGGGCTCCCATAGTGCGCGGCCGTCGGTTGTAGGTCTCGCGTCACCGGCCGCGTCGCCTGAGTCAGAGTCCTGAGTCATGGTTGTGTCGCGTCGCGGGGCGTCCGCTCGGGCGCCCCGCGTCAGTTCCAAGGGGAGCGAAGCAAGCCGCATCCTGGTCGGCGACTGCATTGCCGAAATGGCGCGGCTGCCAGCACAATCGGTCGACCTCGTCTTCGCCGATCCGCCCTATAACCTGCAGCTGCAGGGTGACCTCAAGCGCCCCGACGATTCACGCGTCGACGCAGTCGACGACGACTGGGACAAGTTCGCGAGCTTCTCCGACTACGACGATTTCACCCGTGCCTGGCTCGCCGCCTGCCGCCGCTTGATGAAGCCTTCGGCGACGTTGTGGGTGATCGGCTCCTATCACAACATCTTCCGCGTCGGCGCGATCCTGCAGGATCTGAGCTTCTGGATTCTCAACGACGTGGTGTGGCGCAAGTCGAACCCGATGCCGAATTTTCGCGGGCGGCGCTTCACCAACGCGCACGAGACACTGATCTGGGCCGCGCGCGAAGCCGGCGGCAAGGGTTACACCTTCAATTACGAGGCGCTCAAGGCCGGCAATGACGATGTGCAGATGCGCTCGGACTGGACCATCGCGCTCTGCAGCGGCGAGGAGCGGCTCAAGGCCCGCAATGGTAAGAAGCTGCATCCGACCCAGAAGCCCGAGGCGCTGCTGGCGCGGGTAATACTCGCGTCCTCGCGCCCCGACGATCTCGTGCTCGACCCATTCTGCGGCACAGGTACGACCGGCGCGGTGGCCAGGCGACTCGGCCGCCGCTTCATCGGGATCGAGCGCGATGCCGGCTATGGCGCAGCCGCGCGCGCACGCATCGCGGCGATCACTCCGTATCCGGGACCGACGCTCGCTTCCTTCCCGACCGCGCGCGAAGCGCCGCGCGTGCCGTTCGCTGCGCTGATCGAACGCGGCCTGGTGGTACCGGGTGCGCGCCTGTGCGACGCCAAACGCCAGGTGGAGGCGCTCGTGCGCGCGGACGGCGCCATCGCGCTGGGCACAACGGTCGGCTCGATTCATCGCATCGGCGCGCTGGCACAGGGACTGGAGGCCTGCAACGGCTGGGCCTTCTGGCACCTCCAAACCAGCCGCGGCCTCATCTCGATCGACGCGCTGCGCGCGGAGATCCGGGCGGAGATGGGACAGGCCTAGCGCCCCCCCGCTCACGTCGGCACGACGAGCGCGGCGACGCCGCCACGGCCCCCGGGCTAAGAAAGCTTCAGGCGGCTCGCGGTCGACATCGCCAGCGACGCGCTGCTGGGCAGGCGGCCTCACCGCACCGCGAACGGCGAATTGTACGGTCGTCCGACCGCTTCGATCGAGCCGTAGCGAATACCGATGTCGCGCCTGCCGCGCAGTGACTGACTGGGATCAAGCACCTCGGCGCCCTTGATGACCAGATCGAACTTGTCGCCAGGGCCCATGGCTCGCACCGGGCCAACCCCGGCGGCGAGCGCGAACGCTCCGGCGCCGGCGAGAAATCGCGGCGCGAACTTGCGTGATGCGACCTGGCCAGCATGGCTTCCTCCCGCTGCAATGTTCAACGCGCAGGCGCGATGATAGTACGAATCGCGAGACGATGCGGCTTGCACGCGGAACCGGAATGGCCGGGGCTCCGCTCGCCACAAGGTCCTCCCGATGCCGGTCCTCACCCAGGGTCCCGACCCCAATCCGAAG
>DATBKV010000222.1:0-8271 GCA_036555745.1 Xanthobacteraceae bacterium
TGCGAGACTACGACGGGCTGGGCCGCCGCGCTCGCGATCGTCGCTGCCATAACGGCTAGCACGACAAATCCAAATGGCAGCAGTCGGCGCACTATTTCCCCCCGATGGGCCTCGCGACGATCAACGCTAGCGCAAAACCACAGCCAGCGACAACGTCTCAGCGGAGCCGCGACGCTGTCCGGCCCTCCGGTGGATGGGTTGCGTTGTCCGCCGCGCCGCCGAATTTCGTGTAAAATCACGGCCGACCTGCCGTCCACGTGATTTCAAAGCGTGCCAGCACCTTCTTCCTCCCCTTCGCCCCCGGCCATCGCCGCCGTCGTCGCACTCGACGGCGTTGGCAAAACGTTTGCCAACGGCGTGGTGGCGCTCGCGCGGCTGAGCCTCGACGTGCGGCTGGGCGAGTTCGTCTCGCTGCTCGGCCCGTCCGGCTGCGGCAAGTCCACGGCGTTGCGCATCATCGCGGGCCTGAGCGAGCCCACCAGCGGGCGGGTCGAATGGCGCGAGACCGAGTCGGCAGACGATGCGGCAAATCCGCGCCGTATCGGCTTCGTGTTCCAGGAGCCGACCCTGATGCCGTGGGCGACGGTCGCCGCCAACGTGCGCCTCCCGCTCAAGCTCAAGGGGCTCGAGGCGGACGCGCCGGCGCGCGTGACTGCCGCACTCACGCGCGTCGGGCTCGCGGACTTCGCGGCGAGCTATCCACGCGAGCTCTCGGGCGGCATGAAGATGCGCACCTCGATCGCGCGCGCGCTCGTCACCGAGCCCGCGCTCCTGCTGATGGACGAGCCGTTCGCGGCGCTCGACGAGATCACGCGCTTTCGCCTCAACAACGACCTCCTGGCGGTGTGGCAGTCGCTGCGCAAGACCGTGGTGTTCGTCACCCATTCGGTGTTCGAGTCGGTCTATCTCTCGCAGCGCATCGTCGTGATGACGCCGCGGCCCGGCCGGGTGTTCAGCGAGCTTGCAATCGATGCCCCCTATCCGCGCGACGAGCGCTTCCGCACCTCCGCCGACTATGCCGGCTACTGCCGGCTGGTTTCGGAAACGCTGGCAAGCGCCATCTCCGGCGGGGAGGGATCATGAGCGAAGGTGGCATGAGCGACCCCCGGCCGCCGGACGAGAGCCGCCCGCGCCTCGACCGCGCGCTGCGGGTGCTGCTGCCGATCGCGGTGCTGGCGCTCGTGCTCGCGGTCTGGGAAGCGGTGGTGCGCCTGGGCCAGGTCCCGCCCTACGTGCTGCCCTCGCCCTGGCTGGTGTTTTCGACGCTGGTTGCCGACTGGGCGATGCTGTCGGGCGCGCTCCTCGTCACGCTCGCCGTCACGGTCGAAGGCTTCCTGCTGGCGGCGGCGGGCGGCGTCGCGCTGGCAGTCCTGTTCAACCAGTCGCGCCTGATCGAATATTCGCTTTACCCCTACGCCGTCATCCTGCAGGTGACGCCGATCGTTGCGATCGCTCCGCTGCTGCTGGTCTACCTGCCGCAGCCGGCGGCGGTGCTGGCCTGCGCCTGGATCGTCGCCTTCTTCCCGGTGCTGGCCAACACCACGCTTGGGCTCAACTCCGTTGATCGCAACCTCGGCGACCTGTTCCGGCTCTACGGCGCGTCGCGCTGGCAGGTCTTGCGCGAGCTCAAGCTACCGTCGGCGCTGCCCTTCATTCTGGCCGGCCTGCGCATCGCCGGCGGGCTGTCGCTTATCGGCGCCGTGGTCGCCGAGATCGCGGCCGGCTCGGCCGGCGCCGGCTCGGGGCTCGCCTATCGCATCGTCGAGGCCGGCTACCGGCTCAACATCCCGCGCATGTTCGCGGCGCTGCTGCTACTTTCGCTCGCCGGCATCGTGATCTTCTTTGCGCTGTCGTTTGCCTCTCACCTGCTGCTGCGGCGCTGGCACGAGAGCGCCCTCGTGCGTGAGGCCTGAGCCATGGCAAGCTCTGCCCGCCAGTCTTGCCATGAGGGCAGTCCCTCATGCAGGCTGAAGCGGTGCCACAATTGGCCTTAGGTTCTTGACTCGGAACGAGCGGTAGGGAGGTCTCCATGGCTCGGCTCGTCAGTGCCATCACAGCGCTCCTCATTCTCTGCACGGCCCCCGCCCAGGCGCAGACCTATCCGGCCAAGCCGATCCACGTTCTCGTGCCTTATGCCCCCGGCGGCATCACCGACATCGCCGCGCGCATCGTCGGGGCCAAGCTGACCGAGGCCTGGGGCCAGCAGGTGGTGGTGGAGAACAAGCCGGGCGGCAATGCCTTCATCGCGATGACCGCCGGCGCCAAGGCTGCGCCCGACGGCTACACCCTGACCATGGCGACCGGCGGCGACGTCGCGATCAATCCGGCACTGTTCAAGGACATGCCCTACGACATGCAGCGCGATTTCGCGCCCATCGCCTTGGTGAGCGACGCGCCGCTCGTGCTCGCCGCCAACACCGCCACGCCCTACAAGTCCGTCGCCGACGTGATCGCCGCCGCCAAGGCGCAGCCCGGGCGAATCTCGGTCGCCAGCCCCGGCAACGGCAGCATCAACCAGATCGTGCTGGAGTGGATGGCGTTGAACACCGGCACCAAGTTCCAGCACATCCCCTACAAGGGCGGGGCGCCGGCCGCGGCCGCGCTCGCCGCCGGCGATATTCCGCTCGGCGTGCTGGCGAGCTCGTCGGTGGCTCCGCACGTCAAGAGCGGGCGCGTGCGCGTGCTCGCGGTCACCATGGGCAAGCGCTCGCGGCTCGATCCGGGCTGGCCGACCTTGCAGGAGCAGGGCGTGAAGGACGTCGATGCTTCCAACTGGACCGCGCTGTTCGCACCGAAGGCCACGCCGCAGCCGATCATCGACAAGCTCAACACCGAGGTGGTCAAGATTCTCGAGATGCCAGACGTGAAGGAGCGCTTCGCCGGTGGCGGCGTGGACACGATTCCTTCGACGGCGGCGCAGCTCGACGCGCGCGTGAAGCAGGATTTCGAGCGGTTCCGGGTCATCGTCGACAAGGCCAACATCCGTCCGGATTGATTCCTGTGGTCCGCCGCAACGCAGCCGACACGTTGACCCGCCTCATCCTGAGGAGGGCGCGCGCAGGCAAGTTCATGCAACGACCGCAAGCTTCGCTGCGGCGCGCCCGTCTCGAAGGATGGGGCGGCCCCATGCTTCGAGACGCCCGCTTCGCGGGTTCCTGGGCATGAGGCCGCCGTTGCGCTGAGCCATGCGCATCCGTTCGCCCAAGGATTTCTGGGCCGGCCTGATCTTCGTTGCGATCGGGGCCGGCTTCGTGCTGCTGGCGCGGCAGTACCGGCTCGGCGACCTGCATCGCATGGGGCCGGCCATGTTCCCCACCCTGGTGGGTGCGCTGCTGGCCGCGCTCGGCCTCGTGCTCGCGTTGCGCGCGTTCGCGCTCGACGGCGAGGCCGTGCCGCGCTTCTATGCCCGGCCGATCGGCGCCTCGCTCGTGGCGATCGTGCTGTTTGGGGTCGCGCTGCAATGGCTCGGCCTGGTCGCCGCGATCGCGGCTCTGGTGCTGGTCGGGGCGACCGCCGCGCGCGACACGCGGCGGCTCGAAAGTGCCGCGCTCGCCGCCGCCATGATCGCCTTCTCGATCGCGGTCTTCGTCTGGCTGCTCGGGCTGCCGCTGCCGCTCTGGCCCAATTCGTAGCGAATGGACACCCTCGGCAATCTCGGCTTCGGCCTCGGCGTGGCGCTGAGCTGGCAGAACGTCCTTTACTGCTTCATCGGCTGCTTTCTCGGCACGCTGGTCGGCGTGTTGCCCGGCATCGGGCCGGTGGCCACCGTCGCCATGCTGTTGCCGTTCACCTTCGGGCTCAATCCAGCGCCGGCGCTGATCATGCTCGCCGGCATCTATTACGGCGCCCAGTACGGCGGCTCGACCACCGCGATCCTGGTCAACATCCCCGGCGAGTCCTCCTCGGTGGTGACCACGCTCGACGGCTATCAGATGGCGCGCCACGGCCGCGCCGGCCCGGCGCTCGGCATCGCCGCCATCGGCTCGTTCATCGCCGGCTGCGTCGCCACGCTGCTGATCGCCTACTTCGCCCCGCCACTGGCGGAGGTCGCACTCAAATTCAGCCCGGCCGAATATTTTTCGCTGATGGTGTTCGGGCTGATCGCCGCGGTCGTGCTGGCGCGCGGCTCGCTCGTCAAGGCGATCGCGATGGTTTGCTTCGGTATCCTGCTCGGGCTCATCGGCACCGACGTGAACTCCGGCGTGATCCGCTTCGCCTTCGGTCTGCCCGAGCTCGCCGACGGGCTCGGCTTCGTCGCGCTCGCTATGGCCTTCTTCGGCATCACCGACGTGGTGCTCAATCTCGAGCACGCCGGCAAGCAGGAAGTATTCACCTCGCGCGTAGGCAGCATGCTGCCCACGGCGGATGATCTGCGCACTTCGTTCTGGTCGATCGCGCGCGGCACGGTGCTCGGCTCCGTACTCGGAATTCTCCCTGGTGGCGGCGCGCTGCTCGCCTCGTTCGCGGCCTACATGTTCGAGAAGAAGGTCGCCAAGCCCCCGCGTGCCTTCGGCGAGGGCGACATCCGCGGCGTGGCGGCGCCCGAATCCGCCAACAATGCCGGCGCGCAGACCTCCTTCATCCCGATGCTCACGCTCGGCATTCCGTCGAATCCGACCATGGCGCTGATGATCGGCGCGCTGATGATCCAAGGCATCGCACCCGGGCCGCAGGTGATGACCGAACGACCGGAGCTGTTCTGGGGACTGATCGCCAGCATGTGGATCGGCAACCTCATGCTGCTCGTGCTCAACCTGCCGCTGGTGGGGCTGTGGATCAAGCTGCTGGCCGTGCCCTACCGGCTGCTGTTTCCCGCGATCTTCGTGTTCTGCTGCATCGGCGCCTACACCGTCGACAACAAGATCTTCGACGTCTACGAGGTCGCCGCGCTCACGGCTGTCGGCTACGTGCTGCTCAAGCTCGATTGCGAGCCGGCGCCGATGGTGCTCGGCTTCATCCTCGGGCCGATGATGGAGGAGAACCTGCGCCGCGCCATGATGATCTCGTTCGGCGATCCGATGGTGCTGGTCACCCGCCCGATCTCGGCAGCCTTCCTGGTCGCCGCGCTGATGCTGCTCGCCGCCATTGCGCTGCCGGCGCTGCGGGCGAAGCGTGAGGAGGCGATGCAGGAGTGATCGGCGGCGAGGCCCTGGCTCAATGCTCCGCCAGCGGCTCAAGCCTGGCCGCGACCCACTTGGCGCGCGCGTCGGGCTCGGCGAGGAAGCGGATGAACGCCCGCGCCGCCTCCGGCACCGCGCCCTCCGACATCAGTGCGCCCTCGTAGGTGGTGGCGATCTGCAGGGGGGCCGGTACCGGTCCGGCGAGCTTGACGCCCTTGCCCTCCGGAATCTCGCTCACATTGTACAATCCCATCTCGATCTCGCCCTTGGCGATCAGCTCCTGGCTCGCCGCCTGCCCCGGAACGACGCGCAGCTTGTCCTTGAGCGCGTCGAGGAGCCCGGCCTGCGCGAGCACCTTCTGCGCCTTCTCGCCGCTCTGGTTGGGCAGCGCGGGGTCGCCGTAGACGATGGAGTTCGCGGCAAGGAGCGCGGCCTTGAACGCCTCGGGCGTCGAAAGGTCGGGCAGCGGCGCGCCGTCGCGCACCGCCACCCCGAGGCCGGTACTGGCGAGCCGCACCCGGCTTTCCGGATTGACGATGCCGTCGCGGTCAAGCCCGTCCATCGCCGGCTCGGAGACGATGACCGCGTCGAACACCGCGCCGTCCTTGATCTTCTGCATGACGACGACGGGCGACCCCACCGTCAGCTGCACGTGGTGGCCGCTCTCCCTGGCGAAATCGGCGGCGAGCACGCGCACCGCGTTCTGCACCGCCCCGACGCTGAGCACGCGCACCTCGTCGGCGGTGGCCGCGCCGGCGAGCGACAGCAGCATGAGCGCAATGCAGGCGAGCCGGGCGCAACTGCGCATTGTGTCCGCTCCTCGAAAGTGCCAATGCTCCGCGAATTCTACGCCCGCAGGCATCGATCCTCCACCATGCCCGACGCATCGCAGGAGCGCGCAGCGCGCCTCACCGGCATCGCCCTGATGTGCGGGGCGGTGGCGTGCTTCGCCATGCTCGATACGACCGCGAAATACCTCAACCTCTACATGAGCACCTTGCAGGTGGTATGGGCGCGCTACACCGGGGCGTTCCTGTTCCCGTTCATCGTGTCGAATCCATGGACGCGGCCCGGGCTCGCCCGCACCACCCGGCCGCTGCTGCAGATCGTGCGCTCCGTTCTGCTGCTGGGATCGACGCTGTGCAATTTCCTGGCGTTGCGCTATCTCCAACTCGACGAGGCGATCGCACTGGTATTCTCCACGCCGTTCTTCGTGGCGGCGTTGTCGGGGCCGATGCTGGGCGAATGGGTGCGCTGGCGGCGCTGGGCCGCGATCGCCATGGGCTTCGTGGGGGTGCTGGTGGTGGTGCGGCCCGGCGCCGGCACGTTCCAGCCGGCGGCGCTGCTCTCGCTTTCCGCAGCGCTGTTCTATGCGCTCTATTCGCTGACCACCCGCATCCTCGCGCGCACCGATTCCAACGCCACCACGCTGTTCTACTCGAACCTCGTCGGCGCGTTGGCGCTTCTTCCGGTCGTGCCATTCGTGTGGACGACGCCGAGCGACCCGCTGGTCATCGCGCTGATGGCGGCGACCGGTGCGCTCGGCAGCTTCGGCCATTATCTCTTGATCGCGGCGCATCGGCTGGCGCCCGCCGCCGTGCTGTCGCCGTTCATCTACACCGAGATCGTGCTGGTGATCGTGTTGGGCTTCCTCGTATTCGGCGACCTGCCCACCCGCTTCACCCTGACCGGCGCCGCCATCGTGGTCGCCTCCGGGCTCTATGTCCTGCACCGGGAGACCGTGGTCGGGAGAAAGCCGTAGCTCGCGGCGTCCCGAATGCGCGCTCTATCGATGGCTTTCCCGCGAAAGCGATAACCCGTTTTCCAGAGACGGCGGCTGTGCGTCCCCGCTTGCGGGGACGACAGCGCACGCCCGCTCTCCGGATTCGGCATGGCCGCCAGGAACCGCGTCAGATACGAATACGCGTTGCATAAGCTTATATCGGGGGGCTAATTTCCGGCCGTCCCGCTTCCAGCAGCCCTCAAGGTGGCGTTCATGGCGAAACAACCGGCCCGCGCGTCCAACGGCTCCCGCGCCGGCATCAATGACGACATCGGCGAGGAGAAGCGGCTCACCATGTACCGCCTGCAGGTCGAGATCCGCGAGAGCGAGCAGCGCGCCTTCGACCTGTTCCTGCAGAACCTGGTCAAGGGCACGAGCCACCTCTCGCTCGGCCAGGAGGCGGTGGCCGCAGGCTTCGCCGCCGCCATGAAGCCCGGCGACCTGTCGTTCTGCACCTACCGCGGGCACGCCCATACGCTGGCGCGCGGCGTGCCGATCGAGAAGGTGCTGGGCGAGCTGATGCAGCGCGACAACGGACTGATGCGGGGCAAGGGCGGCTCCATGCATCTCACCTCCGCCGAGCACGGCGTGATGGGCTCCTACGCCATCATCGGCGCGCACCTGCCGATCGCCTGTGGCGCGGCGCTGCGCGCCCAGTACAAGGGCGACAGCGACGTGACGGTGTGCTTCTTCGGCGACGGCACCACCAATATCGGCGCCTTCCACGAGGCGCTGAACTTCGCCGCGGTCTGGAAGCTGCCGGTGATCTTCGTGTGCGAGAACAACCTCTATATGGAATACACGCCGATCGGCGAGGTCACCGCGGTGGAGCATCCCGCCGCCGACCGCGCGGCGTCCTACGGGCTCGAGCGCATCGTCGTCGATGGCAACGATGCCGACGTGGTCTATCGCGCCGCCCGCGCCGCCTACGACAAGGCGCGCGCCGGCGGCGGCCCCTCGCTGATCGAGTGCATGACCTATCGCTACAGCGGACATTCCCGCGCTGATCCGGCCAAGTACCGGCCCGAGGGCGAGCTCGACAAATGGAAGGAGCGCGATCCGATCAAGCTCTACCGCGACCGGCTCAGGCAGTTCGGCGTCGCCGACGAGGTGATCGCAAGCATCGAAGCCGACGTGCGGCGCCGCGTCGACGAGGCAACCGAGAAATGCAAGGCGGCGCCGCCGCCGGCGCTCGAGCTCCTCACCACCGACGTCTATGCCGACGGAGGCTTCGCATGGCGGAACTGACCTATCGCGACGCGGTCGCCCGCGGCATCGCCCAGGAGATGACGCGCGATCCCGACGTGATCTTCTTCGGCGAGGACGTGGCCAAGGCCGGGGGCGTGTTCAAGGCGACGGTGGGACTGT
>DATBKV010000223.1:0-6200 GCA_036555745.1 Xanthobacteraceae bacterium
CCCATGCGGCCGATCAGCCAGCCGATGCACAGCGCGGCGAAAGCCGTGGTGTAGGGGCGCTCCTCGATGGTCCGGCGGACAAAATCCTCGGCATCCATGGCACCGCGCCGGACCACCTGCGCGGCTTCCGCGGCGGTATCCTTGGCCTGCCCGTAGAGATCCTGCGCCGCGCCCATGGCCTGGTTCTTCAGCCCTTCCGCCTGGCTCTTCGCATCGCCGGTAACCCGGCCGTACCCCTCCTGCACCTTGCCGCCGACATTCCTGGCGGTGCCCATAACGCGATCCTCGTCCATTGCGCTGTCCTCGCTCGAGTGAGTGGTGCCCCTTCAACTCGCCAGCCGGGAATTTGGTTCAGCGTACGGCAGGGGACCAACGTCCCTCATTAGCACGCGCGAGGCTCCGATCGGCGGGCGCATCATCCGCCCTCGGAACCGCCGCAGCCGGCGTCGATCCGCACACGATCCTCGCGGCGGACCCTTTCGTGGCAAGAACTATTGCCTGGCGGTCTTTCCGCGGCCTGGCCGGCGCCTGGCCAACGTCGCCGTTACGGAGCGCGGCCCGTGCGCAGGAGGTAGCAGCTACCCCCGGCAATGGTGCCGGTTCTTTTCCGATGCTCAAGCCCGGCCGACGCCCGCCCGGGCGTAACGCGGGCGTGGGGCTTTGCTGCGCGTTCCCGAACGATAGGCGCGGCCCACGCGATAGCCGCTCGAATACGACATCAGGTCCCGCTCGGGCGGGCATTGAAATGCGCGACCGAGCTCGCCGTCGGCATAGCCGGCTTCCCAGCTGTCCAGATCGATGATCATTTGCACCCCCATCCCCAAGTCCCGGCGTCGATCCAACAGGATCACCGCGACCGAATTCCGGCATGGTTGTTGCGACTGGGCCACAGTGGCCGAAAAATCAGATCAAGCATGATGCTCGAAGGGTTGCGGGCATTTCGCGCAAAACCATACCGGCCAGCGAATCGTCGACGTCGACGTCGCGGGTTAACCGCGCGCATCACCTGAGCAGCGGGCGTGGCACGCGCGATACTTGGCGCAAGCCGCGCTCAACTTCGCAATTGCCTTGGCGCGCTCGCGTGCGCTCACAAGTCGGCGTCGGGCGCGTTAGAGTTGTCCGTCTGCGCGGGCAAGCTCGGGACGAGACCCCATGCGCGGAGCGAAGCAATGGTCGCGACGTATAGAACGATCCACATAGCCCATCCCCCCGGTCGGCGGGCCCCTGGTACAGGGTTCCGCTCGCAGATCCCTCGCCCCCGCGGGTGGTGGAATTGCGACCCGACCCTGCGATCTGCGGAGAAATCGGTGCAGTGTGGCTCTGCGGCAACTACATTGGAGCATGCCTTTCGCAGCGGTGCGCTCTCCGATCGTCCTGCCCTGGCCATTGCAGCAGGCCGCGGAAAGCACGGCGCGGCTGCTGCTGGACCCCGGCGCGCGGAGGGCACCCGACTTCTCGCGACCGCTGGGTGAGGCCGCGCTGGTCCCCCCGGACTCGGTCTCCTGGCAGGTGTTCAAGAACCCGCTCGCCCTCTTCATCGGCGGCGTGGCCGCCGTGATCATGGAGCTGGCCGAGCCGCGGGTGCGTACCGGCGTGTGGGACCACACCAGCTTCCGTACGGACCCGATTCGACGGCTGCGCAGGACCGGCCTGGCCGCGATGGTGACCGTCTTCGGCGCTCGCAGCGCAGCAGAGGCCATGATCGCGCGGGTACGGCGAATGCACGCCACGATCGAAGGCACCACCGCATCGGGCGAACGATATTCCGCGACCGACCCGGAGCTGCTCAGCTGGGTTCAGGCTACCGCCGCGTACGGCTTTCTGCAGGCCTATCACGCCTATGTCCGGCCGCTCTCTCGGACAGACCGCGATCGCTACTATGCCGAAGGGCTTCCGGCGGCGCGCCTTTACGGCGCAACCCGCGCACCGACTTCCGAAGCCGAAGTGGAAATGCTGTTTCACGCTACGGCCGGCCGGCTGGAGCGCTCCCAGGTCGTGTTCGAATTTCTTTCGATCATGCGCTCGGCACCGGTTCTGCCGCTGTTGCTCATGCCTGCGCAGGATGTCCTGGTGCGAGGCGCAGTAGCCCTGACCCCTCCTTGGGTGCAGACGATCCTGGGACTTCGCGGCTATCGCCCGCATCCCTGGGAAGCCGAAGCCTTACGGGGAACGGGGGCCCTGGCGGACCGCTTGGTTCTGGCGTCGAGCCCGGCGGTTCAGGCATGTCAGCGGATGCGCCTTCCCGCCGATTACCTCTATCGCAGATGAGCAAGCCGAACTCGCGCGGCGCCGAGCGACCAAGGCGGCAAGCGGCTCGACTGGGCGGGGTCGAGACCGGCCTGTGAAGCAACCCGCCGGCGGTTCTCGCGCAGCCTCGACAATTGCGGCGGTTGGGGCTTGGTCGACCCATTCTCGGCTCTTGAAAATTTCGGACGGGCAAGCGGCTCGGCGTGATCGAGCGCGCGGCAGTTTGTCTTCGAAACTATTCCAACGCCGCTGGCGTTTATGTCAGTATTGTTGCGATTGCATGAGAACTGGATGACGGATGTAGCGGCCGTGAGCTTCGACTGGCTGGCTTGGTCAAACCCCGTTGCGGTCTGGTGGGAGTTTTTGGTCGCGGTGAGCATCGCGAATATTACTTTGTGGCTGATGCTGCATCGCCAGTTTCGCAAGCAGGCACCAAACTATCGCGCGGGCGCGTTTCGTCTCGACCTCATGGTGCTGCTGTCCGCGGCCTACGTCTTCGGCTGCGCCTTTCGCTCCGTTCTTCCGCGTGCCGACGTTCAGAGGATTTGTCTTTTTGACACTTGGCTCTCGAGCGTGATGGTCGGACGATCGGTCGCGACGATCGCGGAGGTCTGCTTCGTGATCCAGTGGGCGATCGTCCTGCGCCAACTGGCGAACTCGACAAGGTCGGACGCGGTCCGCCTGGTCGCGGCTATGATCGTGCCACTGATCCTGTTGGCCGAGTGCTGCTCCTGGTACGCGGTGATCACCACCAGCTATCTCGGCAATACGATCGAAAATTCATTATGGACGGCGACCTTCCTGCTGATCGCGGCTGCGCTGTTGCGATTGCTGACTGAGTTCGAGGGTATCATGCGGCTCGCGCTCGGGACGGCCGTCGTCGGCATCGCCATTTACGTAGCGTTCTTGATCACCGTGGACGTGCCGATGTATTTCGACCGCTGGCAGGCGGACCTCATGCACGGCAAACAGATTCTCGGGCTTGTCGCCGGCTTGCACGACGTCAGCACGCGCTGGGCGGTGACGCACGACTTTGCCCGATGGAAAGGCGAAATCCCTTGGATGTCGCTCTACTTCAGCGCAGCCGTCTGGTCGAGCCTGGCGCTATGCGGCTTCGCCCTGATGCTGGAGCGATGGCCTCGCTTCTCGCGGGGCGCGGCGATCTCGCGTGCCGGCGTGGCAGGGCGCGCGTCGCTCGCGTCCTGAAACATAGCGAGCCGGCCTCTATTCAATTGAACCGTCGATCAACCAGTCAGCAGCTTATTTTCGCCAGATCGACATTGACCTTGCAGGCTTCCACAACCGACTGGACCGCCCGCCTGAAATCAGCATCTTGCGATAAGCTTTGATAGTTCTTCCCCCCGACGGCTGCCATCGACGCGGAGGAAAGATTCGCGATCAGGATCCCGATATTCAGCGCCATGGCCAAACATGCCGTCAGTAGCAGCGCAAGACGCATTTTCCCAGACATTCCGGATCTCCCTGCATTGCACCCGTCGACGCATGGGCAAGCCGTCGTTCTTTGTGGTTCGGCGATCGAAACTTGAAAGGCGCAGCCGTTGCCATGTCAATCGCGGCGGCGGCCTCGTATGAACAACGGGACCGCCACTTGCCATTGAAGCTTCAGTCCTTACTGCCCGCCGATCCGTATCGAGGCCGGATGGCCCGGCAGCTTGAAGCGCTTTCCGGTATCGGTGACGCGCGTGCCGTCGACCTTCAGGATGGAGACGTCCTGGTCGAGATAATTGCCGACCAGGAGATACTTTCCGTCAGGCGTGAACGCCGCCCCTTCCGGTAATCCGCCGACCTCGATGTCGCCCACCTTGGTGACGGTCTTGCCGTCGATGCGCAGCACCGTGACGCTGCCGTTGCGCTTGTGAAAATACGCGCTCTTGTTGTTGGAGCCGGCCAGGATGATGGCGACTGCGACGTCGCCCTTCGGCGATATGGCCAGTCCCTCCGGCCCGTCGCCGACCACCACCCGGTCGGTGATACGGGGCGGGTTGAGCTCGAGATCGACCACGCTCACGGTATCGACGCTGCCGTCGGAGGAGCCGGCACCGCCGTTGTCCGCGGTCAACGCGATCTTCCCGCTCGGCGCCACCGCCACGTTGTAGGGCCATTGCCCCGTCGGCAGGTCGAGCTTGGAATAAGTAACCTTGTCGCCGTTGACGTCGAGCAGCGACACCTTGTGGTCGTTGAACTTGGTGACGAGCGCGCGCTTGCCATCGGGCGTGAAGGCCGCGTGCGAGACGATGCCGCCCAGGTCGATGGTGTCGACCACCTTCACGTCGGCACCTTTGACGGACAACACGCTGACCGACTTGTCGGCGCGGTTGGTAACGAGCGCGAGATTGCCGGTGGAATTGAAGCTCAATCCCGACGGCTGCTTGCCGACGGTCACCGTGCCCGCCAGCTTGGGGGGACTGGCCTTGAGGTCGATCACATAGACCTTGTTGTCCGGCACCATCTTCAGCGCATCACCGTCCTTGGTGACGTCGATCGAATCCGCGACCAGCGCGACCGAGTTCGTCGGATCGATGGCAACGTTGACGGGGGGCCCCACCACCGAGTTCTTCAGCGGCAGGTTGGCGATGACCTTCGGATTCTCCGGCTCGGCAAGATCGACGATCACCACAGAGTCCTTGCCCGCTGGCGAAACCACCGGTTTGCCGTTGTCGTCCCATAGAAGCTTCTCGTCATTGCCGACAATCATGAGGGGCGCGGCGTGAGCGCAGCTGACCCCAACCCATGCTAGAAACGCCGCCGCCCGCAAGGGCGAGCGTGAACGCCTGATTGACATTGGCACTCTCCCGATCTGGTCCGGCGGTACTCTAGTCCCTTTTCCGGCCGCTGCCAGCACCGACGCGTTGGATCGCGAAGCGGCAGCGCGCGATCTCCGCGACCGGTCCGGACAATCTGCGCTCGGCCCGAGACCTAGCGCGCAAGCGCGCCCGGCGCGCTCGGCTAGCCGCAGGCAGTCCTGCGTCGTTCGAGCGACACCGGCGCGCGCTGGGCCTCACCGTTCGGCTTAGCGGAAGGTGACGTGGGAGTGCCGCTTGCTCGATTTCGATCGGCGCCCGTGCGAAGCGGTCTTGGCTGGCGCCGCCGGCGGCGGAGTCGCCGCGGTAGCCGGCTCCTGAGCGGCGACGGCAGGCGGGGGTGGCGCGGGCGGCGTTGCGGCGCGGACAGTTGCGGGCGCAACTGTCGTCGCAGTCAAATGCGCATTGAGCGCGATGAGACCGACGGTCAATACGGCTCCGACCACCAGGAAGTATTTGACAATGAGCATGGCCGCCCGACTGCCGCGGCGTGCCGCCGCGTCTATTCCAGTTAGTCGCGGCGGGCTGTCACTTGGTTCAATGGAAACCAGCCCGGCGGCTCACGACGGCGGTTTGCCCGTCCGCTCGCAAGCCCGCTCGGCGACAGGGATTCGGTCTCACCCTGCGTCGCCGGCCCAAATATACCGCCAGCGGAGCTCCGGGGCGGCAGATTAATGGATTGTTTAGGTTGCCTGCGAGAACGAGTCGCGCGTTCGATTTGAAGGTGAGAGAGTCCGCGTGGCTCGGCTCTGTCACCGCTAGTCTCGACTAGCCTCTATTCTCAGCCCAGGCGCGGGGCCGAGCCGCTCGCTCTGCTGCAGCCTGGATCGCGCGGCGCGCCAGTAGGCGAGAAAGGGTGCAGGCCGAGACCGACCGGCCCGAAGCGAAAAGCCCGGCTGCTCCCCCGCCACATCGTTCACAAGCGAACTACCCCCGCGCCCTGCGGGTTGTCCCGCGTCGGCAAAAGGCTCATTCTCCTGCGCGATTTATCGACGAGCTGGATACGCCATGGCGATCGCCCGCTTCCCGTCGCTGTCCCATTGGGGTGCTTTCACCGCGCTGGTCGAGAACGGGCGCGTGATCGGATGCGAGCCGTTCGCGCGCGATCCCGCGCCCTCGGAGATGCTCACC
>DATBKV010000224.1:0-10852 GCA_036555745.1 Xanthobacteraceae bacterium
CACGAGCTTGTCCTCGTCGCTCGTGACCAGATCGGGTGCGAATGGCACGTCAGGAAGCTCGGCGAGTTTCTCGGGCCCGTATTGCAGGACGGCCTTGGCGAGCTTGTCGCGCAGCCAGGTGGGTCGGGTCGAACGCACCGAGCTGAAGAATGCGCTGGGATGGCCGTCGAGCTCGCGACGCTCCATGGCGAGCAGCACGTCGTTCTGGCCGGGATAGCCGTTGATCGCTTTCATCCTGGTGCCCAGGAGCGCGTTCAACAGCCGGGTGAAGAACGCCGGCGTCGAGTTGGCGCCGGACACGCCGACGGCGACCTCGCGGGTCCGGAGCTCAGCGACCGTGTCGACCGGCACCTCGTGCCAGAGCAGCACCATGGCGGTCTCGGAGCTGGGCGAGCCCAACCAGTTGAACTTGACGGGATCGTAGCGCGCCTCCTTGGTGCCGAATAGCGGCTCGAACGGGGTATTGTTCTGTACGAGCCCGATCACGCTGCCGTCCCGCTCGGCGTTGTTGTAGAGAAAATTGGTCGCCGTCATCCCGCCGGCGCCGGGCATGTTGCGGACCACGACGGCGGGATTACCCGGCACGTGTCTGCCCATGTGACGGGCGAGCGTGCGGGCCAGCGTGTCGTAGCCGCCGCCCGCGCTCGAGCTCACGATGATCTTGACCGTCTTGCCCCGATAGAAGTCAGCGGGGCTCGCAGCATTGGCGTGCCACGCACAGCCGCCCGCAAAGGCGCAAAGCGCCAGCAGCGGCAGCGCTCGCAGACGGCTGAGCCACGAATGCCGAGGGCGATGTTGTCGATGCGGCGTCGGGTCCACGGCTCGCACGTGCGGAGCGCTTGGCCGGCGCGCAGACCGGCGGCTATAGTTCTCGATCATATCAGCGGAGGCCAGCGATGTTCGTGCTGCGCAGGGCTGCCGTCATCCTCGGCCTCGCCACGGCGCTCGCGCATGCGCCGCCGTCCGCGGCCGACGAGCCGTTCTACCAGGGAAAGCGGCTCACACTCATCATCAATTTCGCCGCCGGCGGACCGACCGATATCGAAGGCCGGCTGCTCGCCAAGCATCTCGGCAAGCACATCGAAGGCCATCCCGGCATCATCGTGCAGAATATGGACGGCGCCGGCGGCATGATCGGAGCCGGCTATCTCGGCGAGGTCGCGCCCAAGGACGGCACCGCGCTCGGCTATTTCACCGGCTCGGCCTGGCGTTACGCCAACAATCCCGAGCGCTTCCGCGTCGATTTTCGCAGCTACGAGTTCGTCGCCTATCAACCCGGCACCAGCATCGCCTATATGCGCACCGACGTCCCGCCGGGTATCAAGGACGCGACCGACATCGTGAAGGCGCAGGGCGTGGTGGCCGGCGGCCTCGGGGCCGAAAACTCCAAGGACCTGCTGCTGCGGCTCGGCCTCGACATGCTGGGCGTGCCCTACAAATACGTCACCTCCTATCGCGGCAGCCAGGCAGCGCGGCTCGCATTGCAGCAGAACGAGATCAACATCTATGCGGAATCGCCGCCAAGCTACCGTGCCGTGGTCGAGCCGACGCTGGTGCGGGACGGCTCCGCCATCGGCGTGTGGTACGACGCCGATCGCGGGGGCGAGGCCGCACATTTCGCGCGCCAGGTCGAGGGGCTTTCGGTCCTGGCATTTCCCGAGCTCTACCGGACGATCAAGGGCGCGATGCCGTCCGGCCCGCTCTGGAACGCTTATCGCACCGTGCTCGCCATCAACGGCGCGATGCAGCGGCAGATCGTGCTGCCACCCGGCGCGCCGGCACCGGCGGTCGCCGCGCTGCGCGTAGCCGTGCGCGCCCTCAACGCGGACAAGGAGCATGCCGAGGAAGCGGCGCGCACCATCGGCTTCGTGCCGGAATGGATCGCGGGCCCCGACACCAACGCGCAGGTGCGCAGCACGCTCGCAGTCTCGCCGGAGATGCGCGCCTTCATCGCCGACTACATCAAACGCGCGGCGAGGTGAGTGCCTATGCAATTCGCAAGCAGCGATTCAATTCGCGTGCGCGCCGGAGAACTGCACCACCTTCGCCCATTTTTCGGTGTCGGACGCGATGGTCCGGCCGTAGTCCTCCGGCGAGCCGGGCAACGCGACACCGCCGAGGCTTGCGATGCGCTCCTTGATCTTCGGATCGGCGATCGCGAGGTTCACCTCCTTGTTGAGCAAGGTGATGATCTCCGAAGGCGTTCCTTTCGGAGCGCACAGGCCGTTCCAGGCGTTGGCCCGATAGCCCGGCACCGTCTTCGACAGTGGAGGCACCTCGGGCAGTTCGACCACACGGTCATCGGTCGTCGTCGCCAGCACGCGCACTGTACCGGCCTTGGCGTATTGCAGCGACGAGCCGGTGGTCGAAATCATGACCTGCGCCTGGCCGGCGATCAGATCGGTGAGCGCGGGGGCCTCGCCGCGATACGGCACGTGGGTGAACTTGATCCCAGCCATCATCTGGAAGAGCTCGGCGGACATGTGACCGGTCGAACCGACGCCGCCTGAGGCGAGGTTGAGCTGGCCGGGGCTTGCCTTGGCGAGCGCGATCAGTTCGGCGGCATTTTTTGCCGCCACCGACGGATGCACGAGAACCAGCAGCGGCGTGCCCATGACGTTCGCGATTGGCGCGAAGTCGGCGATGAAGTTGTAGTTGAGCTTGTGATAAAGCGAATTGTTGATGGTGTTGACGGTGTTCGCCATGAACAGCGTATAGCCGTCCGCGGGTGAACGCGCCGCCATCTCGGTGCCGATATTGTTGCCGCCCCCGGGCCGGTTCTCGACCACGAAGGATTGTCCGAGCCGCTCCGTCAGCCATTGCGCGATGAAACGCGCGACGAGGTCAGTACCGCCGCCGGCGGACGTCGCGACCAGGATGCGGACCGGGCGCGACGGGTAGGTCTCGGCGACGGCGATGCGCGATAGCGCGGGCAGCGCAGCCAGACCGAGCAGGAGTTCACGGCGCTTCACGAGCTCTGGCATCGGAGGTCCTCCCCCGACCGAGCTTAGCCCCGGCGTGCGGCTCCTGGGAACAGGCCGCGAGCGGCTAGAAACTCGATCATGTAGCGGTTGAACAGCGAAGGCTGCTCGATGTGGCAGGCATGGCCGGCGCCGTAGAGGATTTTCAGTTCGCAGCCGGCGATGCGTTTCTGTAGCGCGAAGGCGGTGCGGTGCGTGTTGTCCTCGCTGCCGGTGATGATGATGGCGGGGCAGGCGACCTTGGCATGATGATCCTCGGGCTCGGGCTGCCGATAGGCCTGGAACTGGGTGATGATGGTGTCGACATCGCCGAACGCGTTACGTTCGGCGAACAGGTCGGCGAAGAAATGTGCCATCGGCGACGGGCGAAAAGCGGGGCTGAAGTCCTCGAAGGTGTAACCCCAACGGTATGCGATGCCATGCTCCTTGTAAGCCTCGATGCGCGGCGGGATGAACTCCTTGTTCGGATTGTAGCCGGTCCCGCACATGATGAGCGCCACGGTCTGCTGCGGACGCTGGTTGTGCATCCAGACCAGCATCGACGAGCCGATCGAACAGCCGACCAGGATGGCGCGCGCGCCGGGATAGGCATCGTCGATCGCCTCCCAGCAGGCCCGTGCGATGTCCTGCATGGTGAGTCCGGCGCGCGCCTTCGGCGATCTCCCGTAGCCCGGCAGATCGATGGCGATGCAGCGATACCAGGTGGACATCTGCGCCATCTGGAAGAGCCAGCACGACTGGTCCATCGGGTTGGGATGCACGAAGGCCATCACCGAGCCGCTCTTGCCCATCGTCTCGTAATAAAGCGGTCCGTCGATGTGTTCGGCCATGCCTTGCCTACTTCTGATAGCGTGGGTAGCAACGACGCTGCCCTACCTCAGCGCAGATTGATATCGGATAGCGTCGCGTCCCTTGCGGGGAGTACAGACCTGGCAGGACGGTCATCGGCCAGGCATCCACTGCCTCACATCGTCAGCACGATCTTGCCGAAATGCTTGTTCGCGCGCATGTGCGCGTGGGCGGCGACCGCCTCATCGAGCGGGAAGCGGCGGTCGATCGGCAGGGCGAGCTTGCCGGCGGTCACCGCGTCCCAGAGGTCGGCGCGCATGCGGCGGCCGATCTCGCGCACCTCCTCGAGCGTGCGGGTGCGGAAGGTCACGCCGATATAGTCGATGCGGCGCAGCGCGTGCAGGTCGAAATCAAACTCGGCCTTGGTGCCGGCGAGGCGCCCGACATTGACAATGCGGCCGAGCAGCGCCGCCGCCTTCATCGTTTGCGCCACCACCGGGCCCGAGAGCATGTCGACCACGAGATTGACGCCCTTGCCGCCGGTCGCAGCAAGCACCTGCTCCGGCCAGCCCGGATCGCGGGTGTCGACCGCGAGGTCGGCGCCGAACTCCTTGAGCCGCGCCCGCCGCGCGTCGTTGGTCGAGGAGCCGATCACCGGGCTCGCGCCCTTGAGCTTGGCGATCTGCAGCCCCATCAGGCCGACGCCCGAGCTTGCGCCCTGAATCAGCAAGCTCTCGCCCGCACGCAGGCGGCCGGCAGTGATGAGCGCATTGTGCAAGGTGCTGAGCGCGACCGGCAGGGTCGCCGCCCGCTCGAAATCCATCCCGTCCGGGATCGGCATGACGCGGCCCCAGTCGGTGACCGCGTATTCGGCGTAGCCGCCGGTGCCCGAGCACATCACGCGGTCGCCGGGCTTGCAGCCCTTAACCTCGGCGCCGATCTCCGCCACCTCGCCCGCCCATTCGAGGCCCACCGCGGCGCCGATGCCGCCGTGGCTGCCGTGCGGCAGGCCGCGCGCGGTCGTGAGGTCGGCACGATTGAGCGCCGCCGCGCGCACCTTGACCAGCACCTCGTTCGGCTTCGGCTGCGGCTGCGGAATGTCGCGCACTCCCAGGCCCTCTGCCGTTGCAACGCCAGCCTTCATGCTGTCTCCTCCCGAAGCTTCGAGCCGCGCATCTTGGTATCAAGTCGCCGTCCAGTCCACCCGCGAGCGGCCGCGCGTGTTACCCCTTCGCTAGATCCGCTCGTGCGCGCGAGCCACTGTCCACGGAGATCGCCAGCATGGAACGCAGCAAGCCTCCTTTCCGCGCCGATCACGTCGGCAGCCTGATCCGGCCGGATACCCTGATCGAAGCGCGCGAGCAGGCGGAGAAAAAGCGGATTTCGCAAGCCGAGCTCAAGCGCATCCAAGAGGCCGCGATCCGCGACGTCGTGCGCATGCAGGAGGACATCGGGCTCAAGCTCGTCACCGACGGCGAGTACAACCGCCACTCCTGGCACCGCGACTTCATGCTGAAGTTCCGGAACGTCCGCATGATCCCATCGAAGCTCACGGTGCGCTTCCATTCCGCCGCCGGCGAGCGCGAGCACAGCCCGCCGACCATGCAGGTGACGGGCAAGCTGGCGCGCCCGGAGGGCGGCGGGATCTTCGTCGACGATTTCAAGTTCCTCCTCTCGGTGGCTCGGGTCACACCCAAGATCACCCTGCCCTCCCCTACCGTGATGCATTTCCGGGGCGGGCGTGAAGCGATCGACGCCAGGGCCTATCCGGACATCGGCGACTTCTACGACGATCTCGCCCGGCTCTATCGCGAGGAGATCGGCGACCTCGCGCACGTGGGCTGCCGCTATCTGCAGCTCGACGAGGTCAACCTCGCCTATCTCTGCGATCCGGAGCTGCGCCGGCAGGTCGCCAATATCGGCGAGGACCCGGCAACGCTGCCCGCGACCTATGCCCGGCTCATCAACGAGGCCATCAAGGACCGCCCGCCCGACATGACGGTGTGCATGCATCTGTGCCGCGGCAACTTCGCCGGCGCCTGGGTGGCGGAAGGCGGCTACGAGCCGATCGCCGAGCTTGTGTTCAACGCGATCGACGTCGACGGCTATTTCCTCGAATATGACAGTGCGCGCGCCGGCGGCTTCGAGCCGCTGCGCTTCCTGCCCAAGGGCAAGATCGCGGTGCTCGGCCTCGTCACCACCAAGAGCGCCAAGCTCGAATCGAAGGACGCGCTCAAGCGCCGCATCGAGGAGGCCAGCAAACATGCCCCGCTCGAGCAACTTGCCTTGAGTCCCCAGTGCGGCTTCTCCAGCGGTATCGGCGGCAACACCATGGACATCGCCGCCGAAGTCGCCAAGCTTCGCCTCGTGGTCGAGACCGCGCGCGAGGTCTGGGGCCACGCTTAAAGCCTTCCCCATCGAGTCGCCGCGTCGCGGGCCTCGCGGCAATGTGCGCCCCGGTGACGGCGTTCGGCTTAATGATATCAAGGCCACGGCAAAACCGGATCGAGGCGGCATGACGAAATTGGTGAACGTGCTCGCGGTCGCGCTCACCTGCGCGGCTGTCGCGGTGGCGGCCGACCTGTTCCGCAAGTTCGGGCTCTCGCTCTACACCGAGCAATACCTCGCGGGCCTGCTCGCGCTCGCCATGCCGCTCGTCTTTCTGCATGTGCCCGCCGGTGGCGGCAAGCGCGGCCGCGGAGGTCCGGTGCCCTGGTACGATGTCGTCGCCGCGCTCGCTTCGTGCGCGGGCGCCGTCTATATCTTCTTCCGCTTTCCCGCCTTGTCGGAGCTGGTCGACGCGCGGCCGTGGGATGGCTTGCTCGTCGCGGGCGGCATGATCGCGCTGATCCTGGAGGGGCTGCGGCGCACCACCGGCCGGGGGCTGCTCTACACCACGATCTTCTTCTTCGTGCTGGCGCTGATCGCCGGCCACCTGCCCGGCGAGTTCGCGGCCAAGTCGATCCCGCTCGGGCGGCTGACCTACTACTCGGTCTGGGACTCCAGCGCCGCGCTCGGCGTCACGCTCAAGATCGTGGCCACGGTGGTCGTGGTGTTCGTGCTGTTTGGCAACGTGCTGCTGAAATCGGGCGGCGCCGGCTTCTTCACCGATATCTCGATCGCGCTGATGGGCCGCTACCGCGGCGGGCCGGCCAAGATCGCCATCCTCGGATCATCCCTGTTCGGCACCATCTCAGGCAACGTGGTGTCGAACATCATCACCATCGGCATCATCACCATTCCGCTGATGATGCGCGTCGGATTTCGGCCGCACCTGGCCGCCGCGATCGAGGCCAACGCCTCGACCGGCGGCCAGATCATGCCGCCGGTGATGGGCATCGCGGCCTTCGTCATGGCCGAATTCCTGCGCGTGCCGTACGCCGAGGTGGCGCTCGCCGCCGCCATCCCGGCGATCCTGTTCTACATTGCGCTGTTCATTCAGGTCGATCTCGAAGCCGCGCGCAGCGGCATTCGGCCGATGGAGCCGGAGCAGATCCCGCGGCTCCCCGCCGTGCTCAAAGCCGGCTGGCACTTCCCGATCCCGTTCGTGGTGCTGATCTACGCCTTGTTCTGGGGCGGCGAGGAGGCCGAGGGCGCGGGCTTGCTCGCGATCGCGGTGGCGCTCGTGCTCGCGGTCGTCTTTCCATTCCAGGGCAAGCGCATCGCCATCCGCGATCTCTACGAGATGCTGCGCGATACCGGCACTTCCGTGATCGATCTGTTCATGATCGCGGCGGCCGCCGGCATCATGATCGGCGCGCTCAACTATTCCGGCGCGGGCTTCACGCTAAGCCTGGTGCTCATCCATCTTGCCGGCGGCAGCCTGCTCGCACTGCTCGTGCTCGCGGCGATCGCCAATATCATCCTGGGCGCGGGATTGCCCACCGTCGGTTGCTACATCCTGCTCGCGACCCTGGTGGCGCCGAGCCTGATCCAGATGGGCATCGAGGCGATGGCGGCGCACATGTTCATCCTCTACTACGGATGCCTGTCGGTGATCTCCCCGCCGGTCGCGGTCGCGGCCTTCGTCGCCGCCAACCTCGCCGGCGCCGATCCCAACAAGACCGGCTGGATGGCGATGGCATTCGGCTGGACCATCTTCGTCGTCCCGTTCCTGTTCGTGTTCTCCGGCACGCTGCTGCTGCGAGGCGACCCCACGTCGATCGTGATCGACGTCGCCACCGCGATTGCCGGGATCTGGCTGATCTCGGCAGCGGTGATGGGCTACTCGCTGCGTCCGCTGCGCGTGCTTGATCGCCTGCTTTACGCTGCGATCGGAATTTGCCTGCTGCTCCCGGTCGGCGCGTTTGCCGCCGCGCGCTGGCTCAATATCGCCGGCGCGGCCGCGGGCGTGCTGCTGCTGCTGTGGGAGCGAGCGCATCGGCGCGCCCGGCCGGCAGTGCAAGTGCCGGCCGTCCCCTCCGGCTCGACGGTGGCGATGCCGTCCGATCCGCGCGCCGCGCTCGACCGCATGGGCATTAGCGGCAGCGGCGACGCGGAGTGACCCCGGCCAGGAGCGGGCGGGTAGCTGTCCGCTCGTTCTTAAGACTTCGGCAGCAGTCCGATCTCGCGGTAATATTTGAGCGCGCCCGGATGGAGTTCGACGTCCTGCACCGGCTTGGCCATGTTGTCCGGCCTGAACAGATTGAACGGCGGGAATGTCGCCGCGAGCGCGGGCTTATTGTCGTGCAGCGCCTTGGTCACCTCGTAGACCACGTTCTCCAGCACGTCGGCATTGGTTGACAGCACCATGTCGAAGGCCACCACCTTGGTCGGCTGGCTGATGCCGTCGAACGCCGGCGAGGGCTTGACCTCCACGATGTAGGAGCCCGGCAGCACCGCCTGCATGCGCTTGACCGCTTCCGGCGTGTCCTCGATCGGTATCACCCGCAGACCGCCGACGGTCGCGGCCGCCTGCTTCACCGCGGCGGAACCGAGCGCGAAGAACAACACGTCGGTCTTGCCGGCGCTGAAATCGTCCGCCGAGCGGCTGACGTTGGGGGTGAGCACTTCCGTGACGTCGCGATAGGTCAGCCCCGCGGTCGCCAGATGCGCCGCGATGATCCGCCCGATGGTCTTTTGCGCGTTGAAACCCGCCGATACCCGCTTGCCCCTGAGATCGGCGATCGACTTGATGTCGGAATCCGCGCGCACGTGCAGCGCCACCTGGTAGGGCAGCAGGGTGGCGACGTTGCGCAGATTCTTGTGCGCGCCCTGGCCGGCGTATTCACCGGTGCCGGTGACGTAGAAGGTGGTGTCGAATGAATTCCCCATTCCGAACTCGGCGGTGCCGGCGGCGACCGGGATCATCGCTTGCAGCGCCTGCGCCTGCAGGATCGCCCGCACCTTGCTCTTCTCGCTGATTACCTTGGCCATCGCCGCGCCCGCCGAGTTCGTGAACGAGCCGCTCGGCGTGGTGACGATGCTCACGGTCTGCGCCGCCGCGGAGCCGGTCGCGAGCAGCACCACGACCAAGCCGATGCCGAGCGATTTCATGGTCGCTTCCTCCATTCGCAATTGTTGCTTGTGATGCGGCGTGTTTGAGATGCGCGTTGGGATTATGGTACGGTTAGCGCAAGGGATCATACCGCGCAATTGGACGCATCCGCGTTCGATCGCGGCGGCTACCGTATCGCCTGCCCGCTCGGCTTTTCCGCCCGCCCTCCGGCCCTCCCGCCCAGGATCTTTCCCCATGACCAAGTCGGCCAAGAAGAAAATCCAGCGACACAAATCGCAGGGACCGGGCCGATCGGGCCATCCGAAGGCAACGGCCTCCGCGCGCGGCTCCGGGAAGAAGCCCGCGCGTCAGTCGCCGAAGACAGTCGGCCGCGCCCACGGGCCAACCCCGAAGCCGACCGTCATCGACGTGCATGCCCACATCCTCGTGCCGGAAGTGATGAAGTCGACCTACCAGCAGTCGCAATACTCGCGCGCGGTGGGCGGACCGGATGGGGTTCCGGAGCCGCTGCTCAAACGCATGACCGAGGCGCCGCTGCGGCTCGCAGAGATGGATGCGGCAGGCGTCGACATCCAGGTGATCAGTCCGAGCATCATGCAGCAGTGCACCTACGGGATGGAGCCCGAGGAAGCGCTCGAAATGGAGCGGCTCGGCAACGATCGCGTCGCCGAGACCGTCGCACACAACCCCGACCGGCTGGTCGGGCTCGGCTCGCTGCCGCTGCACGATGTGGCGCTCTCGACCGCCGAGCTCGAGCGCTGCGTGCGCGATCTCGATCTGCGCGGCGTCATCATCTCCTCGCACATCAACGGCATCGAGCTCGGCGACCAGCGCCTGCGGCCGTTCTGGGCCAAGGCCGAGCAGCTGGGGGCGGTGGTCTTCATCCATCCCGCCGGCAATACCGATCAGCGCATGCTGCGCAACCGCCTGATGATCACGGTCGGGCAGCCGCTGGAGGAGGCCTACGCGCTGTCGTCACTGGTCTACGAGGGCGTGATGGACGCGTTTCCCGAGCTCAAGATCATGGTGGCGCACGGCGGGGGATATCTGCCGTTCTACGCCGGACGGCATGATAACGAGTATCGCTACGCCCGCGCGCCCCAGCTCAAGGGCGATTTCAGCAGCTACCTCCCGCGGTTCTTCTATGACACCGTGCTGTTCAACCCGGACATGCTGGAATTTTTGGTGACCAAGGTGCCGGCCAATCACGTCATGCTCGCGTCCGACTATCCGTTCGCGGAGAAGCGGCCGGTCGAATACGTCCGCCGCGCCGGCAGGATCGGCAGGCGTGAGCAGGACGCCATCCTCGGCGCCAACGCCGCGCAGCTGTTCGGCATCTCGATCTGAATCGGCACTGCTGCGATCATGCGGAGGAGAACGGAAATGCCAGCCGGTGATGCAGGCGCGTCGGGATATGGCCGATCCGCGGCGGGCGAAGTCGAGATCGTCCTGCATGCCATTCCGAGCCCCGACAGCAAACCCTACACCATCGTGTTCGGGCCGGACCGGCAGCTGTGGTTCTGCCAGAGCGGGACGTCCAAGATCGGGCGATTGAACCCGAACAGCGGCAGCTTCGCCGAGTTCGTCACCCCGACGCCGGACAGCCGGCCGATCGGGATCACGC
>DATBKV010000225.1:0-2701 GCA_036555745.1 Xanthobacteraceae bacterium
GAGGCTTCAAATAGGTCCCGCGTTACGAATCCTTCCCCACGCTCGGCGCGGGACCTATTTGAAGCTGCATTGAACGAAGCCGCGTGCGGTTTGACCGGGCCGCTATGGGCGTTGGAGGCGCGCACCGGCAGCTGAAGGACGCGCGTGGCGTGGCCGGAAGCGGGGCTCTCGGCGGGCATGAAAGGGATGATACGGTCGAGCCGCTGAATAGTCGCGGGTGAGCACGTGCCGGTCGATGGTATGTTGGCGATGGTAGCGGGTCCGGGGGCTCTTGCAGGCGAGCCGTGTCGCTCCGACGGAGGAGGTCGGCGGTGGGAGGCGGAATAGAGCATAGCGACGCGGGTTCGCGGCATCATGACGTATCGCGGCGAGTATGCGGCCGTGGTGATGATGTCGAGCGCGGCCAGCGACCGATCTCGACCATGCGACCTGCGCAGATGGGACACAGATCGATGCGATGGCCGGTTAGGATCGCGTAGCGCTCGCGATAGTCAGCGGTCTCGACAGTGGCTGCCGGCTTGGGAGCATTCAGAGTGCTGCGAATGCGCGCCAGCTTGCTGACGCGGCAGGCGTTTGCCAGGAAGCCGAAGTGACGGATGCGACGGAAGCCCTTCGGCAGGGTATGGAGCAGGAAGCGACGGATGAACTCGTCGGCATCGAGCGTCATCACCTTGCACTTGCTGTTGGCGCGATAATCCTTCCAGCGGAAGCGGACGCGGCCGTTCTCGCAGCCGAGCAGACGGCGGTTGCTGATGGCGACGCGATGGGTGTAGCGGCCCAGATAGTCGAGGACCTGCTGTGGTCCGGCGAACGGACGTTTGGCATAGACGATCCATTCAACGTCACGGAGCGCCGTCAGATAGCCGACGAAAGCTGCGGGTTTGCGCAGGCGGGTGAGAGTGCCGAAGAACTCCAGCCTGTTGCCGTCGAACGCCGCCTGCAGGCGTTCCAGGAACAGGCGCCGGTAAAGCCGCGAGAGAACACGGACCGGAAGGAGGAAGTTGGGTCGGCAGCTGACCCACCGTCCGTCGCCGTGAGGCCGCCGCCCGGGACGACGCAATGGACGTGCGGGTGATGGGTGAGGGTCTGGCCCCAGGTGTGCAGAACGGCGATCATGCCGCTCTCGGCACCAAGGTAGCGGGGTTCGGCACTAGTGAGGCGAATGGTCTCTGCCGCCGTCTTGAGCAGGATGTCGTAGACGACCGCCTTGTTCTGCAGCGCGACGGCAGCGATCGGCGCCGGCAAAGTGAAGACAACGTGGAAATACGGCACCGGCAGCAGATCGGCCCGGCGATCGGCGATCCACTGGGCGCGCGCCAGGCCCTGACACTTCGGGCAGTGCCGGTCGCGACAGCTGTTGTAGGCGATCCGAACGAGGCCGCAGTCATCGCATTGCTCGACGTGGCCGCCGAGCGCTGCGGTACGACAGGCCTCGATGGCGGCCATGACGCGGCGCTGCTCGGACGAGAGCCGACCGGCCTGCGCGGCCCGGAACGCCTCACCGTGGCGGCGGAAGATATCCGCCACCTCGAGCCCCAGGCGCATGGGGCCGCAACTACTCGGGAGGGATCACCTCGAGCGCGAGCCGATCGAAGGGGCTGGGCGTGCCGGCGATCAGGCTGGTGGCGACCTGGGCGTAACGGGCCGTTGTCTCCAGATGGCTGTGGCCAAGCATCACCTGGATGATGCGAATGTCGATCCCGCTCTCCAAAAGGTGGGTGGCAAAGCTGTGTCGTAGCGAGTGGGCAGTCACCCGCTTGCCGATCCGCGCCCGCTTGCGCGCGGCGCGGCAGGCATCCTGAAGAGCTCCGGTGCTGACATGGCTGCCAGGGTCACGGCCCGGAAACAGCCACAGGCTGGGCCGCGCTCGCTCCAATAGGCACGCAGAAGGTCGAGCAGCCGCGGCGGCAGCATCGCATACCGATCCTTGCCGCCTTTGCCGCTCTCGATGTGGAGCAGCATCCGCTTGCTTTCGATCGAGCTGAGCTTCAATCGCGACACCTCGCCAATCCGCAAGCCCGCCGCATAGGCCGTTGTCAGCGCGACGCGATTGCGCAACCCTGCCACCGCTTCCAGAAAGCGCCCGATCTCCTCAGGGCTGAGAACCGGCGGAAGCTTCTCCGGCTCCCTGCCGGTAACAATCCGCTCGAGCGCCTCCTTGTGGCCGAGCGTGATGCCGTAGGAGAACCGTAGTGCACACGCGACTTGGTTGATGTGCGACCACGACCGCTTTTGTGCGACGAGATGGAGCTGGTAGGCGCGGACCTCCTCCATGCCGAGCTGATCCGGCGCCCGACTGAAGTGCCGGCTAAACTTTGCCACCGCGTAGATGTAAAATTGCTACGTCGAGCGCGACAAATTGCGGACCGTCATGTCCTCGATCATGCGCCGGCGCAGAGGGCTCATCGTAGCCATTGTGAAGCTCCTGTCCTGAGGGGGAATGGGTGTGACAACCAAATCCTCTCAGGCAGAAGACTTCGGATCAGCGGTCTTCCGGACCGCGCCGCGCCACCGCGTAGCGGGTTCGTTCAATCGGCAGACGTCGGTGCAACCGCAGGTGAGGCGTAGATTTGCTGGAAAAAGGTTTGGGATGCACCCTGCCTGAGTGAAGCAGGAGAACGGGCTTTCGGTTGGCGCCGGCGGCCCTCAGGAAGCATCCCATGATGAAGAGAATAGCGGCGGCGGAGAAGACACGCGAGCG
>DATBKV010000226.1:0-35808 GCA_036555745.1 Xanthobacteraceae bacterium
TTTCCGGGTTGTTTGAGACACCGCCCAAGAGTTATGGCAATGGGGACAAGTAAGGTCGGGCGCGCCAGCACCGATGGAATCGGCACTTGACGAAGGTACAGCCTTCATGGCATTAACTCAAGTGCATAGTTTCCCTTGCAGGGGGAGGTATCGCCCGCGGCTGCATGCTATGCATCGTGGCATCATGAGCAAACCGGACGCAACGATTTCAGCGAGCGAGCTCGAGCTCCTGCGCGAGCTCGAGCGCAAGGTGCTCTGGCTTGCAAGCTGGACCATTCATTATGCCAACCATGTGCGCGAGAATGTGGACGGCCTCAAGGTCGGGGGACACCAGGCATCCTCCGCCTCGCTCGCCAGCATCATGACCGCGCTCTATTTCCACGCTCTGCGTCCCCAGGATCGCGTGGCGGTGAAGCCGCACGCAAGCCCGATCTATCACGCGATCCAGTATCTGCTCGGCCGGCAGAGTCGCGAGAAGCTCGAGGCCTTTCGCGGCTACAAGGGCGCGCAGAGCTATCCGTCGCGCACCAAGGACAACGATGACGTCGATTTCTCCACCGGGTCTGTCGGTCTTGGCGTGGCGCAGACTTTATTCTCCAGCCTGGTGCAGGATTACGTGCGCGCTCACGGCTGGGGACTTAACCGACCCGAAGGCCGCATGATCGCGCTCGTCGGCGATGCCGAGCTCGATGAGGGCAACATCTTCGAAGCGATCCTCGAGGGCTGGAAGCAGGGCCTGCGCAATTGCTGGTGGATCATCGATTACAACCGCCAGAGCCTCGATGCGGTGATCCGCGAGGGCCTGTGGGCACGCTATGAAGCGCTTTTCGCGGCCTTCGGCTGGCGGGTAGTGATCCTGAAATATGGCTCGCTGCTCAACGAAGCCTTCGGCGAGGAGGGTGGCGAGAGGCTGCGCGCCTGGATCGACGCATGCCCCAATCAGCTCTACTCGGCGCTGGTGTTTCGCGGCGGGGCCGCCTGGCGCAAGCGGCTCCTGGACGAGATCGGCGACCAGGGCCCCGTTACGCGCCTGATCGAGCGCCGATCGGACGAAGAGCTTGCGCGGCTGATGACGAACCTCGCCGGGCATGATCTGCCCTCGCTGATCGAAGCCTTCGCGAAAGCGGATCAGGACCGGCCCGTTTGTTTCATCTGCTACACCATCAAGGGCTACGGGCTGCCGTTCGCCGGTCACAAGGACAACCATGCCGGCTTGATGACGCCCAAGCAAATGGAGACCCTGCGGGCGTCGATGAACATTCGGGCCGGCCACGAGTGGGACCGGTATGAAGGGCTCCGCCTGCCGCGCCCGCGGATCGAGGCATTCCTGCGAGACCTGCCGTTCGCGGCGGCGCCACGCCGGATCGAGGCTCCGCACATCGCCGCGCCGGCCGAGCTCTCTGCCAGCGTTGCGCCGGTCGTCTCGACCCAAGCCGGGTTCGGCGCGCTGCTCAATGAGCTCGCCCGCGGCACGTCCGAGATTGCCAAGCGCATCGTCACCACATCGCCCGACGTGACGGTATCCACCAACCTGGGCGCGTGGGTGAACCGGCGGGGCCTGTTCGCACGCGAGGCGCTTGCCGACACCTTCAAGAGCGAGCGGATACCTTCCACCTTCACTTGGGACTTTTCGCCCAAGGGACAGCACATTGAGCTTGGCATCGCCGAGATGAATCTGTTCATCCTGCTCTCGGCGCTCGGACTTTCGCACGTGATCAACGGCGAGCGGCTCATTCCGGTCGGGACGCTGTACGACCCGTTCATCCAACGCGGTCTCGATGCGCTCAATTATGCCTGTTATCAGGATGCGCGCTTCATTCTGGTGGGGACGCCTGCTGGGATAACACTCGCTCCGGAGGGCGGAGCGCATCAGTCCGTGGCAACCCCTCTCATCGGCCTCGGACAGGACGGCCTCGCTGCCTTCGAGCCCGCTTTCGTGGACGAGCTCGCCGTCATTCTCGCGTTTGCCTTCGATTATATCCAGCGCGACGCGGAGGCCGAGCCGTCCGAGCGCAACTGGCTGCGCGACGAGACCGGCGGCTCGGTATATCTGCGGCTTTCCACGCGGCCCATCGAGCAGATCAAACGCGCGATGAGCCCCGACTTGCGTCAGGCCATCGTCGATGGAGCCTATTGGCTGCGCAAGCCTGGACCGAACTGCCAGGTGGTGGTTGCCTATGCCGGTGCGGTTGCGCCCGAGGCCATCCAGGCAGTGGGGCTCCTGGCGGAGGATCGCCGCGACGTCGGTCTTCTCGCCATCACCTCCGCTGACCGCCTCAACGCCGGCTGGACCGCGGCGCAGCGTGCGCGGGAGCGCGGCCTCGTGCACGCCCGCTCCCATATCGAGCGCCTGCTCGCCGGCGTGCCGTCGCATTGCGGCATCGTCTCGGTTCTCGACGGTCATCCGGCGACGCTCGCCTGGCTCGGTGCCGTGCACGGTCACCGCACGCGGCCGCTCGGTGTGGAGCATTTCGGTCAGACCGGCTCGATCCCCGACCTTTACCGCCATTACGGCATCGACGCCGATGCGATCGTCAGCGCCGTTGCGGCGCTTACCCCGGGGCGGCCGATCCGATATCTTCGCGCGTTGGGATGATGCCCAAGTCGCGTCCAAGTCAAAGGCCCGGCAAAATAGGGCTCTCCAAACGACAGGAAATTGCCGGGATTTTTCAGCCTAGGTAGGAGGCTGACTTCGTCATGCCGGGCTTGACCCGCGCATCACGGCCGGCGCCGGGCGAGAGCCCGGCTACGATTCTGGCCAGGGGTTGGACCAACGGTCGGCGTAGGCGACCTCGGTGACGGGGCGGCGCGCCAGCGGACCGAACTTCCCCACGGGATAGCCGATGGGCATGAGGGCATAGGTGTCTATGTCGGCGGGGATGCCGAGGAGAGCTTTGAGCTCGCTCTCGTAGCGGATGTGATTGGTGGTGATCAGCGTCGCCAGACCCACCGCGCGGCATGCGAGAATGATGTTCTGCACCGCTGGATAGATGCTGGCCCCTCGAATGCGCGCGACATAGGCCTCCTCGTCGGCGTAGCGCGCCTGCACGTGCGTCGGCAGCGCAGCGCGTGGCGGCAACGGCACCCGCTGCATGCAGGGGATGAGCAGGACAGGCGCTTCTCCCATGTGGTCCCACAGATGAGATCCGGAGGACATGAAGCGCTGATACTGCTGTTCGCTCATGTGCGCGGGCCGCGCGCGGCTTGCATAGATCGCGCTCGCGATATCGGAAGCCTTGCGGTAGACAGCGCCGAGCTGCGCGCGCAGGCCGGCGTCACGCACCACCACGAACGACCAGCTCTGCGCGTTGCCCGCCGACGGCGCGCGAATGGCGGCGTCGAGAACCTTTGTGAGCAACTCTTTCGGCACGGGATCCGGCTTGAGGCGACGCAGCGCACGCGCCGAATACATGACTTCGAACAGCGAGATGTCGGTCACTGCCTTTCCTTCCATTCGACGCGTCCGGGGCATGGCGCGCATTTGCTGCAACCTGACTGGGTACCGCGGGTCAGCCATCGAGCGGTTTCAGCCCAGCTCGATGGTGTAACCCGCCGTTCGGGTTCGGACGCGTTCCCCTTTGCGGTGAGCTACGCCTGCGTGTCCATGGGAGGCGTAGGATTGCTTTGAGGTTGTTGTGCGGACAAAGTAGCGCCAATCCGTGGGAGAGACCCGCGATGAACGTGATCACCACCCCGCCCATGGTGGAGCAGGGCGAGCAGGATGCCCTGCTCGCGACGATCGACCGCTGGCTGGAGCGCGAGGTCGAGCCGGTGGTGAAGGAGCACGACCATGCCGATCGCTGGCCCGCCAAGATCGTCGGCGAGATGCGGGAGCTCGGTCTGTTCGGCGCGACCATCGGCACCGCCTATGGGGGACTGGGTCTGCCCGCCGCCGCGTATGCGGAAATCGTCATGCGCATTTCCGCGGTGTGGATGGCGATCACCGGCATCTTCAATTCCCACCTGATGCTGGCGCTTGCCATCGAGAGGTTCGGGACCGAGCGGCAGAAGCGAGAGTGGTTGCCAAAGCTTGCGAGCGGCGAAATCCGCGGCGGGCTCGCGCTCACCGAGCCCGATGCCGGCACCGACCTCCAGGCCATCCGCATGACCGCGCGGCGCGAGGGCGGGCACTATGTCATCAACGGCACCAAGACGTGGATCTCCAACGGGGTCGAAGGCTCCTGCTTCGCGCTCCTGGTGAAGACCGATCCCAAGGCGGAGCCGCGCCACAAGGGAATGGGCCTTTTCATCGCACCGAAGCAGGCCGGCTTGCGGGTGGGGCGCAAGCTGGAGAAGCTCGGCTACAAGGCGATCGATTCCGCGGAGTTGGTCTTCGAGGACTATCGCGTTCCTGCCGACCACCTCATCGGCGAGGTGGACGGGCAAGGCTTCTACCAGGCGACCAGCGGGCTCGAGCTCGGACGCATCAACGTCGCCGCGCGCGGAGTGGGCATCGCCGAAGGAGCGCTGCGGCTCGCGACCCGGTACGCGCAGATCCGCCGCACCTTCGGCAAGCCGATCGGCGAGCATCAGGCGATCGCGCTCAAGCTCGGCGAAATGGTGACGCGCGCCCGCGCCGCGCGCCTGCTCACGCTCGATGCCGCGGCCGCATTCGATCGCGGCAAGCGCTGCGACATGGAAGCGGGCATGGCCAAGTATTTCGCCTCGGAGGCGGCGCTCACCAACAGCATCGAATCGCTGCGGATCCATGGCGCCTATGGCTATTCCAAGGAATACGACATCGAGCGGCTCTATCGCAACGCGCCGCTTACCTGCATCGGCGAGGGCACCAATGAGATCCAGCGTCTGATCATTGCCAGGCAGTGGCTCGAGCGGAGCGGCGAGCCATGAGGCCGCTCGCCGGCATGCGGGTGATCGCCGTGGAGCAGTATGGCGCGGCACCCTATGGCACCATGTTCCTGGCGGAGCTCGGAGCCGAGGTGATCAAGGTCGAGCACGGGGCGACCGGCGGCGACCCGGCGCGTCACGTCGGCCCGCATCGGCTCGGGCCTGATGACAGCCACTATTTCCAGGCCTGGAATCTCGGCAAGCGCAGCATCACGCTCGACATCAAATCGGACGAAGGACAGCGGCAATTGCACGCGCTGGTCCGCCGGGCCGAAGCGGTGGTGAACAATCTGCGCGGCAGCCTCGCGGCGCCTCTCGGCCTCGACTACGCGGCCCTCGGCCGCATCAACCCGGCGGTGGTCTGCCTGCACATCTCGGCCTACGGCCGCGACAACGAGCGCGCGGACTGGCCGGGCTACGATTATCTGATGCAGGCCGAAGCGGGGCTGATGAGCCTCACCGGCGAGCCGGAAGGGCCGCCGGCACGGGTGGGTGCCTCGATCGTCGATTCGCTCACGGGGCTCACCGGCATCGTCGGTCTGCTCAGCTGCGTAATGCAGGCGCGTCGGACCGGCCGCGGCTGCGACGTCGACACCTGTCTGTTCGATGTCGCCATGCACCAGCTCACCTACTCCGCGCTGTGGTACCTCAACGAAGGGCAGGTCTCGGAGCGCTTGCCGCGCAGTGCGCATCTCTCGCTCTCTCCCGTGCAGACGTTTCCGACCGCCGACGGGTGGGTTTTCGTGATGTGCATGACCGAGAAGTTCTGGCGCATTTTATGCGACGCGATCGGGCGGGCGGACCTGCCGCACGATTCTCGTTTCGCGACGCCGGAAAGCCGCCGCGAGAACCGCGAGACGCTGAGCGCGTTCCTTGACGCGGAGCTGCGCAGGCAACCGACCGACCACTGGCTCGCGCGGCTCGCCGGCAAGATCCCGATCGCGCCGGTCTACGACCTCGCCCAGGCGCTGGATGCGCCGTTCACCAGGCGCACCGGCATGCTGCGCAGCGTCGCGCATCCGGCGCGACCCGAGCTGCGCGTCCTCGCCAATCCGCTGAAGCTCGACGGGGTTCGTCCGCAACAGCGCGCCTGCGCGTCTCTAGGCGCGGACAACGCGCTTCTTCCGTCGCCGGAGGCCGCGAGCCCATGAAGCTCGATGGCCTCAATGTCATCGACTTGGCCTGGTTTCTGCCCGGGCCCTTCCTCACCATGACGCTTGCCGATCACGGCGCCGAGGTGATCAAGGTCGAGCCGCCGGACGGAGATCCCGGCCGCCGGATCGCCCCCATGGACGCGCGCACGAGCGCGTTCTTCCGCAATCTCAATCGCGGCAAGAAAAGCGTGGTCGTCGATCTGAAAACCACCGCTGGGTGCGAGGCGCTGCTCCGCCTGTGTGACCGTGCAGACGTGGTGGTGGAGTCGTTTCGGCCCGGCGTGGCGCGCCGGCTCGGCATCGACTCCGAGGCGGTGCGCGCCCGCAATCCCCGCATCATCTATTGCTCCATCAGCGCGTTCGGCCAGGACGGCGTGTACGCTGCGCGGCCGGCGCATGACCTTGCGCTCGAAGCAATGACCGGCGTGCTTGGCCTGACCTTGGGCGAGGACGGCCGGCCCGCCGTTCCCGGCATTCCGATCGCCGACCAGGTGAGCGCGCTGCAAAGCCTCTCGGGCGTGCTGATGGCCCTGTTGCGACGGCAACAGACCGGACGTGGGGACTACCTCGACATCGCCATGCACGATTGTCTGCTCGCCGCATCCGCCAATGTGATGGGATGGGTGACGGACGGCTGCCAGCCCGTGGTCAAGCATCAGCGCAATACCGGGGGCTCCGCTTTCTACTACATCTATGACACGCGCGACGGCCGGCAGCTCGTGCTGGCGGGACAGGAGCCCAAGTTCGTGCACAACCTGCTGCAGGCACTCGGCCGCGTTGATCTCGCGCCACTCTGCTTGCGCGGTCCTGGCCCGCACCAGCAGCCCGTCATCGAGTTCTTGCGCGAGACGTTTCGCAAGCGCAGCCTTCCCGAATGGATGAATTACCTCTCGGGACTGGATGTCTGCTTCGCCCCGCTGAACACGCTGCCGGAAGCATTCGACGATCCCAATCTGCGCGCGCGCGCGATGCTGCTTGCCGACGAAGCCGGACGCCGCCACATCGCGCCGGCCATCCGCTTTCGCGACGAGCCGGCTGAGCCGGTCTTGCGCGAGCCGCTTCTGGGCGAGCACACGGCGGAGATTCTGACGCGGATCGGGATGGATGAAGAGGCGCCGCACCCGGCAAGGGGGTGAGCCGGTAATCTGCGGGCCGGCAATTGCAGGAACAGTTCCGCCCTACAGGCTATGGGATCGATCTGTTTGCACGTGCGTTTGTTTGGTGTGCGACTTGGGGAGGGCACGCGTGCACCAGGTCCGGCGGCTCTGGTCACGCGTGCTTCAAGACTACCCGCCGCCAGGAGGAGCAAGCATGCCGGAGAAGCGCATCATCGAGAAGGCGCGCAAGGACAAGCGCGCAGGCAAGGCGCCGAGCACCCAGGCAGGTGAATTCGTGCACGAGGAGATCCGCAAAATCCGCCGCGGCGAGCATGGCGCCAGGTCGCCGGAGCAGGCGATAGCGATCGGCCTCTCCAAGGCACGGCGCGCGGGCGTTGGCCTGCCTTCGCCGAAGAGGGGCCGGGTCAAGGCGCGCACCCGCAGGAGCGCCAAATACGCCTATGAAGCCGGCCAGCACAAGAGAGAGACCCAGCGGCGGCCGCGGGTAGCTCGCGCGGTCAAGCGGGTGCTCGAGCATGAGCCGCGCAGCACAGTCTCGCGCGGGCCGCTTTCACGTCATGCCAGGCGCGCGGCCGCGCACCGCAGCCGCTCCGACCGCCGCACCGCGGCGCGCAAAGCGGTACGCACCAAGGGCGCGCGCGGCCGCTCCAGCGCCGCACACAAAGCCGCGCGCACGCGAGCGCGTCGCGCGCGCTGATTTTGGTGGACGCATAATTCCGCAAACGTCCGAGCAGTGCGACGTTGTAGCGGCGGGTTTGAAACCCGCCCCTACAAGCTACCGGCCGATGATGCCTGCATCAGCGCCAAGGCAGTGCGGGCATATATCTTGGCGCAGTCGATCACGTCCTGCTCGTTCACGTAGTCGTCTATGCCCGCTGAGAGCGTAGGCTGCGGGCCGTAGCAGACGGCTGGAACGCCGAGGTCGCGCCAGCGGCGCGCATCGCTGCCTGGAAGGCGCACGACGAGCGCGGGCCTCTCTCCGCGCACGTTTTGCACAGCTTGGCCGAGAGCGAGCGTCAGCGGATTGTCCAGCGCGGTCCAATTGGCGTCCCAGGACTTCACGACTCTGATGTTCATGTTGCCGCCGGCATCCGCTTCCGCGGCGTGCTTGCGGATCATCGCCTCGCAGGTCTCCGCGCTGATTCCCGGCGGGAGCCGAACATCGAGCGCCGCCCGCGCGTCCGGCGCCACCTGGCTGCGCACGGTGCCCGCCGCAATGGTCCCGGCATTGAGCGACAGGCGCAGGCCGAGGTTGCCCTCGCCGCCGCTGACGCCTTCGAGCTCGCGCGGCAGCGTCGCGTAGATGTCGTTCATGGCATCGAGGCGGGCCAGCAGGGACGCAAGCCGCATGACAGCCGTCTGCCCGCGCATGGCGCGCGAGGCATGCCCGCCGGGCGCACGTGCCTCGATGTCGAGCCAAAGGAGTCCTTTCTCGGCCGCCGCAAGGCCCATGAAACCCGGCCCCTCGCCGCTGACGAGGAAATCGCCGGCAAGGTCGGGGCGCGCGCGCAGCAGAAACACGGTGCCGCGCTCGCCGAACATGACCTCGTCGGAGACGGCGGTCATGCTCAGCCGCCCGCTCCAGACATTGCGATGTCGGTGCAGGACCGCGCTCGTCACGCACATGGCGGCGAGCGCGCCCTTCATGTTGCCGAGACCCAGGCCGTAGAGGCGGCCGCCGCGGCGGGTGAGGCGGAACACCGGCACGCTCCAGGCGCCCTCGTCGCCCGCCTCCATGGTGTCCATGTGGGCGTTGAAGACGACGTGGCGTCCGCCGGACGCACCCGCAATCTGCGCCAGCACATTCGGCGCCTCGTCGTCCGCTTGGATGAGCTCGCTCGCCACGCCGTTCGCGCCGAGGTAGCGGCGCACGACCTCGGTCACTTGGGCGGTGCGGCCCGGAGGATTGACGCTTTCGGCGGCTACGAGCGCTCCGCACAGGGAGATGAGCTCCTCGCGCGCGGCGTCGATCTCGGCAGATACGGTCGCGGCGAGATCCGAGACCTTGTTCATATGTCCGGGAAACCTTTGATCGGATGATGCCGCGGCGTTTTACACCGGGATGCCCGGCCATGACGACCCGCGGATTTCGACATCAGCCGACATCTCATGAAAGAACATCATCGGGCCGACGCCCGACTATGGCGCGCCAGGTATCGGGATCCGTGGCGCCTTCCGTGCCGATGACGAGGACACGGCTTTCGCCGTCGAGGCCCAGATCGACGCGCGCCCTGGTGTCGGCGCACGCGAGCAACAGCGCGGCCAATCCTGCCACCCCCGATTCTCCGGCGACGATCGGAGCATCGCCGCAGCGCCCTTCCGCCAGGAGGCGCATGCAATCCGCGGCGGCCGCATCGTCGATGCTTACGCAAGCGTCGGCGCCGGGGCCGAGAATTGCCCAGGCGAGGGGGGAGACCTCGCCACAGGCGAGCCCACCCATGATGGTGTCGAGCGCCCCTTCCGCCGGAGTCGGGCGACCTGCATGCACACTGCGCAGGATGCAGTCGGCAGAATGCGGCTCGACCACGACGAGGCGCGGGCGCGCGCTGCCGCAGCGCTCCCAGAGATACGCGCAAGTGGCAGCCGCGAGGCCGCCAACGCCGCCCTGCACGAACACGTGTGACGGCACGCCGGCGCACTGCGACAGGGCCTCATCAGCGATCAGACAATAACCTTGCATCACGTCGCGCGGCGCCTCGAAGCTGCCGTCAGCGGAGGTGTCGGACACCACGTGCCAGCCCTGCGCCGCGGCGTCCGACGCGGCTTTGCGTACCGCGTCGTCGAAGGTGCCGTCGATGCGGCGCACCTGCGCGCCGTAAGCCTCGATGGCGCGGGAGCGTCCTTCGCTCACCACGCCGGGCATGTAGATCACGCAGGCACAACGGAAAGTGCGGGCGCCCCAGGCGACCGAGCGCCCGTGGTTGCCGTCGGTCGCGCAAGTGACGGTCACGCGCGAGGTGACATCGGAGCTCCCGCCGCAAGCGAGATCGCGCGAGGAAACCGCGGCGTGCGTCGTTGCGAGGATGTGGCGCCGCAGGACCTCGAGCACGGCATAGGCACCCCCCAGCGCCTTGAAGCTGCCGATGCCGAAGCGCTTGCCTTCGTCCTTGTAGAGGATCTCGCCTAGCCCCGCCCGGGCGGCAAGCCTCGACAGGCAGCGCAACGGAGTTGGCGCATGGCCCGGCCAGGACGTGATCTCGCGCTTGGCCTGGGCGAAGGCGGCAAGGCTCAGGATTTTTTCGCGGCCGTCCTCGCCGAAGGCGCGCGCGCGTGCCGCGCGCTGATTGAGGACACAGTGGAGCCCCGTGGAGTTCAGCATTTCACGTCATGCGTAGCCCGGATCGCGCCTGCGCAATCCGGGGAGAGCCTTCCCGGATGGCGCGAAGAGCGCCATCCGGGCTACGAACCCGGCCTGCTGTCAAACGATTGCAAGCGTGGAGCTGCGCAGGTCGGTGATGAGCATGCACGAGGGCGCGTGCGTAATGCACAGCGGCGGCTTGGCGTTCTTGAGCGCGAGCTGGGGGGTGAGCCCACAGGCCCAGAACACCGGCAGCTCGTCGGCGGCAACTTCGGGGTCGCCGACGTCCTGGTAGCGCTGGCTCAGATCGACCCCGATCGCCTCGGGGTTGCCGATATGGATCGGGGCGCCGTGCACGTTGGGAAAACGCGACGTGATCTGCACGGCGCGGATGGCATCGGCCGGTTGGAACGCGCGCATGGTGACCATGAGCGGCCCCCGGAACGGCCCGGCCGCTACCGTCTCGATGGTGGTTTGATAGACCGCCGCCACGTTGTTGCGCTCCAGAAACCGCAGCCGCAGCCCGGCCTGGACGAGGGCCTCCTCGAAGGAGAACGAGCAGCCGAGCGCAAACGTGACGAGGTCGTCGCGCCAATACGCGCTGATGTCGGTGACCTCTTTTACGAGCTCGCCGTGCTCGAACACATGATAGCGTACGATATCGCTGCGGATATCGAGATCCTCGGCAAGCGTGGGCAGATGCGGATCGCCGGGGTCGGAGCGCGCCAGCAGCGGGCAGGGCTTGGGATTGCGCTGGCAGTAGAGCAAAAAGTCCTCGGCGAAGGCGCGGGGCAGGATGCAGATGTTGGCCTGCACGCGTCCCGGCGCGATGCCCGCGGTATAGCCGCGGTAGCGACCGGAGCGGATGGCGTGCCGCGCCGCGCGCGGATCCCGGCGGTCGAAGCCGGTCGTCAAGGAGTCGTCTCCCCGTCGCCCATGCGGGCGTTGCAGTTCCGCGCCGGACATCACATCACCCGACAGGTTTGACTTGCAGCATGCGGCATTGTGCAACGCCGCCCCTGCTGCGGGGCGGTATACCAAAGCGAATCCACGCTTGTATACTCGCTGCCACGGACGAGAGCTCGTAGGGGCGGGTTTCGCACCCGCCCCTGCCTGCGGAGACAGTCGAGGCGTTGTTGGAAGGGTGATGATGAGCTCTGGATTACGCACCGCGGTATGCGGGTCGTTCGTAGCAGCGTGTGCGCTCGTTGCCGGGACGGGCGCGCAGGCCGCCGAGAACGTCACCCTGATCACGGACTTCGGGTTCAACGGCCGGCACGCGTATTTCTTTGTCGCCCTGGACAAGGGCTACTACAAGGCTGCGGATCTAGACGTGAAGATCGTCCGCGGCCAGGGCTCGGTCGATGCCATCCGCCAGGTCGGCGCCAACAACGCGACAGTCGGCTTTGCCGACGCGGGATCGCTGGTGCTCTCGCGCGCCAACGATCAGATTCCGGTCAAGCTGGTCGCGATCGTCTATGCCAAGCCCCCGCAGGCGGTGTTCTGCCGGGAGGACTCGGGCCTCAAAAAACCCAAGGATCTCGAAGGTGCGTCCATCGCCAATCCGGCGGGAGGCGCGACTGTCGACATGTTTCCGGTCTATGCCAAGGCGGCCGGCTTCGATGCCAGCAAGGTCAAATGGATCGTCGCGGGGAGCGACTCGCTCCCCGGGCTGCTCGCGAGCAATCGGGTGCCGTGCGTCGGGCAGTTCACCGTCGGCGAGCCGCTCCTGCGCATGCAGGCCGCCCCGGCAAAACTGGTGCGCTTCGCCTTTGCCGATGCCGGGGTGAGCTACTACGGCAATGGCATCGTTGCGACCGACGCCACTATCGCCGCCAAGCCGGATGTGGTCCGCCGGTTCGTGGCGGCGACCATTCATGGCATGCGCGACGCCTTTGCCAGTCCCGAGGAGGCCGGAGCGATCATGCACAAATACCACCCGACCGTTGAGGTCGCGGTGGCAAAGGGCGAAACCGAGGCGGTGGCGGAGCTGGCCCAGGTCCAAGGCCGCGAGCTGGGGCTGGTCGATCCGGCGCGCATGGCGGAGACCATCGACGTGATCAAGAGCGTGTTCACACTCAAGCACCCCGTGAGCGTCGAGGACGTCTTTGTACCGGGCTTCGTGGGGAAGGGTTCGTGACGGATGCAAGAGTCGCGGTCCCGGACCTTGTTTCCAACTCGTATTTTCCAGCGATTGCCGCGATCGAGCTGGGCCTCTTCACCAAAGAGGGCCTGACAGCTTCGCATGAGCTGATCTTTCCCAACTACAAGGCCTACGAGGCCCTGCGCGACGGACGGGTCGACTTCGTCGCGGGGCCGGCGCACGTGCTGTTCCGCGCATTCCCGCAGGGCCGCGGCGCCATGCTCGTGGCGGCACTGTCCCAGGGCATGTACTGGCTCCTGGTCATGCGGGCGGAGCTTGCGGTCACCCCGGGAGATGTGAATGCCGTCAAGGGACGAACCATCGGCGCGGCCCCGCTGGTCAGCGAAGGCCTCGAGCGCCTCCTTATCGATGCCGGCCTCGACCTTGAACGCGACAAGGTGCGCATCGTCGGCGTGCCGGGCACCAGCGAGCCCGGGGTCTCCTCCGGGGTCGCCGCCGCCAAGGCTCTCGAGGAGGGAAAGCTCGATGGCTTTTGGGCGAACGCCATGGGTGCGGAGAATGCGATCCGCCGCGGCATCGGTAAGGTCGTGTTGGACGTGCGCCGCGGGCTCGGCCCCGTTGCGGCTTTCCACTACACCATGCCGGTGTTGGCCACGTCCGCGCGGCTGGTCCAGCAAAGTCCTGAGATCGCGGCCGCGGCCGTGCGCGCGGTGGTGAGCGCGCAACGCACGATCAAGGCGGATGTCGGACTCGCCACCAAGGTGGGTCGTGCCCTGTTCCCACCGGCCGAGGCCGAAGCGATCGCCGCCGTGGTGGAGCGCGATCTGCCGTTTTATGACGCGACGATCTCGCCGGCGGCGATTGCGGGACTCGATCGCTTCGCGCGGGCCACCGGCCTGCTCGATGCTCCGGTGGGGTACGATGCGCTGGTCGCCACCCAGTTCTGCCCGCTGTGGGCTGGCCAAAGTCAACAATGACGCTCTCCCGCGCCATGTTGCTTGGCGAACCATCGACCCAAATTCTACCGCCATGTCTTAAACCCGCTGGCATTTCGTGGCTGCCTCGCCTAGAGTGGCAAGGCTATCGCCGCGGGAGAGATCGGCTTGTGCCGGCGCCGAAGGAGCAACCGCCCCGGAAACTCTCAGGCAGACGAACCCGGCATAGCGCAGGAGACTCTGGAAAGAGGCGTGTGACACGCCCGCCGACGGGATAACGTTCTCAGGCAAAAAGACAGAGGGGGCACCAGCGGTCGACCAAGGTCGATTGGAGGTGCTCCGATGTCGCTTCAGCCTTCCCCCGCCGGCCCGCCATTGCGGCGCACGCCGCTTTATTCCCTGCATCGGGAGCTCGGCGCGCGTTTCGTCCCGTTCGCCGGCTACGAGATGCCGGTCCAGTTCCCCACGGGCATACTGAAAGAGCACCTTCACACCCGCGCCGCGGCAGGCCTGTTCGACGTATCGCATATGGGCCAGCTTGCGATTTATGCGCGCCGCTCCCCCGAGGACGCCGCGCTTGCGCTCGAAAGTCTGATGCCCATTGACGTCCTGGGTCTCGAGCCTGGGCGCCAGCGCTACGGCTTCTTCACCAATGCCTCGGGCGGCATCCTCGACGACTGCATGGTCGCCAATTCCGGCGAGCATTTTTTGCTTGTCGTCAATGCCGCGTGCAAGCGGGCGGACGAGGCGCACCTTCGCGCAACGCTGTCCGGGCGCTGCATCATCGAGCGCCGGGACGCGCGCGCGCTGCTCGCACTGCAGGGGCCGCTGGCGGAGAGCGTGCTTGCCGGATTTGCTCCCGCTGTCGCCGGCATGCGCTTCATGGACGTGCGGCACGAAACCATCACCGGCGCTGACTGCATCGTCTCGCGCTCCGGCTATACCGGCGAGGACGGATTCGAGATCAGCATTCCTTCGGCGCAAGCGGAGGCATTTGCACGCAAGCTCCTGGAGGACCGCCGCGTGGCGCCGATCGGGCTCGGCGCGCGCGACAGCCTGCGCCTCGAAGCGGGCCTGTGCCTCTACGGCTCCGATCTCGATGCAAGCACCACGCCGGTCGAGGCGGGCCTGGAATGGGCGATCCAGAAAAGCCGGCGCTCGGGCGGCGCTCGCGCCGGCGGCTTTCCCGGCAGCGAGCCGATCCTGCATGAGCTCGCCCGCGGAAGCGCGCGCCGGCGCGTCGGCCTGCGCTCGCAGGAGCGAACGCCCGTGCGCGGCGGGAGCAAGCTTTACGGTGGCGCGCAGGACCAGACTCCGCTCGGATGCGTGACCTCCGGCGGCTTCGGCCCGAGCGTCAATTCGCCCGTCGCCATGGGCTATGTGCCGCGCGCAGCGTCCGCGCCCGGTACCGTGGTCTTCGCAGACGTCAGGGGAAAACGCGTGCCCGTAGACGTCACCGAGCTGCCTTTCGTCAGTCTCGACTACAAGCGTCGGCAATCGTAGGGGCGGGTTTCAAACCCGCCCCTGCATGCAGGCGGACCGGAGTGAAATGGAGCATGAGATGCTGAGATTCACCGAGGACCACGAGTGGGTGCGCATCGACGGCGACGTTGCCACGGTGGGGATCACGCCGTTCGCGCAGGAGCAGCTGGGGGATCTCGTATTCGTGGAAGTGCCGGAGGCGGGGCGCGCCGTGGAGCGCGGCGCCGCGGCGGCGGTGGTCGAATCAGTGAAGGCCGCCTCCGATGTGTATGCCCCGATCAGCGGCGAGGTGATCGAAGGCAATGCGGAGACCGTGAAGGAGCCGAGCCTGGTCAATTCCGATCCCATGGGAAAGGGCTGGCTGTTCAAGCTGCGGATCAAAAATGCTGCCGAGATCGACACGCTCATGGGCGAGGATGCGTATCAGCAGCTCACCGGCTGATGGTTCGGCTGCGTCGTCACGGCCGGACGTGACGGTGCAAACGATGACGCTGCAGGTTTCAACAGGTTCTGGCGACGATGCGCGATAGAACTTTTGTCCAGGTGCTCGAAGAGAACGGATTTGCCGCGCGTCACATCGGAGTGTCCGCTGCCGACCTCCCTGAGATGCTCAACGCAATCGGAGCAGCGAGCCTCGATCAACTGATCGCGGAGACGGTTCCAAAGGACCTCCGGCAGCGCGAAGCCCTCGATCTCGGCGGGGCGCTCTCCGAGCACGAGGCCTTGCACAAGCTGCGCTCCATTGCCGGCAAGAACAAGGTGCTGATCTCGATGATCGGTCAGGGATACTACGGCACGATCACGCCCGCCGTGATCGCGCGCAACATTCTGGACAATCCGGCGTGGTACACGGCCTACACGCCGTATCAATCCGAGATCAGCCAGGGCCGGCTCGAGGCCCTGCTCAATTTTCAGACGATGATCGCGGATCTCACCGGTCTCGAGATCGCCAATGCGTCGCTGCTCGACGAGGCCACCGCCGCGGCCGAGGCGATGGCCATGGCGCGGCGCGTGGCGCGCTCGCAGGGGCAGGCTTTCTTCGTCGATCGCGATTGCCTGCCGCAAACCATTGCGGTGGTGCGCACCCGCGCCGCGCCGCTGGGCTGGCGCATCATCGTGGGCGATCCGTTCATCGATCTCGATCCGAACGCGGTATTCGGGGCGCTGTTGCAGTATCCCGGATGCTCCGGGGAAATCCGCGATTTCCGGCCGGCAATTGCTGCCCTGCATTCCGCGGCTGCGGTTGCGGTGATGGCGGCCGATCCCCTGGCGCTCACCCTGATAACTCCGCCCGGCGAGCTTGGCGCCGACATCGCGGTCGGCTCGACCCAGCGCTTCGGTGTGCCGATGGGCTACGGCGGACCGCACGCGGCCTACATCGCAACGCGGCCGGCATATCAGCGCTCGCTGCCCGGCCGGCTGGTCGGAGTGTCGGTGGACAGCCGCGGGCGTCCCGCTTACCGGCTCGCGCTGCAGACGCGCGAGCAGCACATCCGCCGGGAGAAAGCGACCTCGAACATCTGCACCGCCCAGGTCCTGCTCGCGGTGATGGCCTCCATGTACGCGGTCTATCATGGGCCGGAAGGACTGAAAAAAATTGCGCGGCGCGTGCACCACAGCGCGTCGACACTGGCCGGCGGATTGAAGGCGCTGGGCTGGACGGTCGCACCGGGGCATTTCTTCGACACCATCACGGTAGGCGTGGGCGAGCGTCAGGATCAGATCCAAAGACGCGCGGTCGAAAACGGAATCAATCTGCGCCGTATCGCCACCACGGACGGTGAGCGTTGCATCGGCATGAGCTGCGATGAGACGACCACTCCTGCCGTGATCGAGGCGGTCTGGCGCTCGTTCGGGAGCTTTGCCGGGGGGCGCGCGGCTGCGGAAATCTCCTGCGCGAGTCTCGCACGGCAAGACTTCGATGCGCTGCCGGCGGCATTGCAACGGCAGAGCGCGTTTCTCACACATCCCGTTTTTCATCGGCATCGCTCCGAGACCGAGATGCTGCGCTACATGCGCCGTCTTGCCGGTCGCGATCTCGCGCTCGACCGCAGCATGATTCCCCTGGGCTCCTGCACCATGAAGCTCAATGCGACCGCCGAGATGATCCCGCTCAGCTGGCCGGAATTTTCCGGGCTGCATCCCTTCGCACCGGCGGACCAGGCGCAAGGCTATGCGGAGATGATTGCCGATCTCTCGGCCAAGCTCTGCGCGATCACCGGCTTCGATGCGGTCTCCTTGCAGCCCAACTCCGGCGCGCAGGGCGAATATGCAGGGCTCCTTGCCATTCGCGCGTATCACAGCAGCAAGGGGGAGCCACAGCGCAACGTATGTCTCATCCCGTCATCCGCCCACGGCACCAATCCGGCGTCCGCGCACATGGCCGGCATGGAGGTCGTGGTCGTGGGCTGCAACGCGCGCGGTGACGTGGATCTCGCCGACCTGCGCGCCAAGGCCGAGAAGCACACCCAAAATCTGGCCGTGCTGATGATCACCTACCCGTCGACGCACGGGGTGTTCGAGCCGCAGATCCGCGCGATGTGCGATATCGTGCACCGGTGCGGGGGACAGGTTTATCTCGACGGCGCCAATCTCAACGCACAGGTCGGACTGGCGCGGCCGGGCGACTACGGCGCGGACGTGAGCCATATCAACCTGCACAAGACTTTCTGCATCCCCCATGGCGGCGGCGGGCCGGGGGTCGGCCCGATCGGCGTGAAGGTGCATCTTGTCCCGTTCCTGCCGGGGCGCGGCGACGCATCCGCCGAGGATAGGGGCGGCGGCCCGGCGCGAGTGGGGCCGGTAGCGGCGGCGCCGTTCGGCTCGGCCTCGATCCTCTCCATCTCCTGGATGTACATCGCGCTGATGGGGGGCGAAGGGCTTACCGCTGCAACGGCAGCGGCAATCCTCAATGCCAACTACATTGCTGCCCGGCTCGAGCCGCACTATCCCCTGCTCTTCACCGGCGCGCACGGTCGCGTCGCGCACGAGTGCATCCTCGATACGCGCCCGCTCAAAGAGGCCGCGGGCGTGTCGGTCGAGGACATTGCGAAGCGGCTGATCGATTACGGCTTTCACGCGCCGACCATGAGCTTTCCCGTTGCCGGCACGTTGATGATCGAGCCGACGGAATCGGAGTCGAGGAGCGAGCTGGATCGGTTCTGCGACGCGATGATCTCCATCCGCAACGAGATCCGGGCAATCGAGGACGGGAGAATGCCGCGCGAGAGCAACCCGCTGCGCAACGCGCCGCATTCGGTCCTGGATCTTGCGGACGAGAAATGGGACCGACCCTACACCCGGGCGCAAGCCTGCTTCCCCGTCCAAGCGCTGGAGGCGGACAAGTATTGGTGCCCGGTGAACCGCGTCGACAACGTCTACGGCGACCGCAATCTGTTCTGCTCCTGCCCGCCGGTCGCAGACCTGCAGGAAGCCGCGGAATGAGCGCAGTCGGGGCTGCGGCTGGAATGAGAGTGAGCGGGCGGGAGCGCGGCGCCGATAAACCCGATGCTGCGGGGCAATCCCTGGCTCTGGTCGTCGCGGCGGCCGGCAATTTCGCAGTCTCGGCGCTGGAGCGCCGGAACCGCCGTCGCCCCGCGCCGTTGCAAGCTACGGTTTAAAGCACCGCCAGATATTTCAGCAGCGAGATGATGCCGATGATGATCACGATTGCGCGCACGATCTGCTTGGCGCGCCCGTCGAGCGGCAGCAGGTTGATGAGATAAAGCACGAGAATGATCACCACGAAGGTGATCAGGATGCCAATCAGAGCACTCATTTCGTTTGCCCCTTGCGTTATCCGCGCTCGAGCTCCTGCACGGCGAGATCGGTCAGATCGTGCAACCGCGCGAGATCGGCTTCCCCGACCAGGCGAGGCCGCGTATCGATCAGGCACAGCGACCCGATGCAGCTTCCATCCTCCAAAATGAGCGGGGCGCCGGCATAGAAGCGGATCCGCGGCTCGTTCAGCACCAGCGGGTTGTCGGCAAAACGCGGATCCTTGAAAGTATCGGCCACGATCATCGGTTGGCGCTCGCCGACCACGTGAGCGCAAAACGAGGAATCCCGCGGAGTCTCCGCGATGTCGAGGCCGTGACGTGATTTGAACCACTGGCGGTCCTCGTCCACCAGGCTGACCAGTGCGATCGGGACGTTGAAGAGCGCGGCGGCGATCCGCGTGATCCGGTCAAACCTGTCCTCGAGCGGAGTATCGAGGACGTTGAGCGCGCGCAGCGCGGCTAACCGAGGCTCCTCGTCCTCCGGGACCACGGCCCGCGTCCAGTGACACGCGGTTCGCAACACCCAGGCGCGTACCTTGGTGCGAATGAAGCTTTCCGAGAAAGGTTTGATCAGCCAGTCGGTAACCCCCGCCGCCTCCCCGGATGCCGCATCCTGCCGGGAGGCGACGATCACCAACGGCAGCCCGGAATCCTGCCCTTCCATCCGGATCGCCCGGCATGCGGCCATGCCGTCGATCCGCGGAGGGTCGTGCTCGATGAGGGCAAGCGAGGGCGGATCCTCGCGGACCAGCCGTTCGAGCTCGTGGATGTCCGAGGCGAACTGCGGACGCAGTCCCTCGGCCCGGATCGCATTCGATAGCGCGCCGGCGGTAGCGGCATCGGCAATGTGGAGAAGCACCGAGCGTTCTACCAGCGCCGGCTCAACCGCTGCCGTGGCCGCAAACTGCCGGGGTGCATCCTCGTGCGCAGCGGCGTGTGCCGCTTTGAGATCGACGACCTGCCCCTCGGCGGCGGCAAAGACCTCGAGCCGTGATCCCGTTTGCAGCTTTGTCCGCGCATCTTCAACGAGATGGTCGAGCGCGGCATCGTCCCTGAAGGGATCGTGGTGCATGAGGGCAAGCCGCTTCACTCCCGCCTGTTGCGCCAGCCGCAACGCATACTCGATCGAGCTGTGCCCCCAGCCGATCTTGTCCAGATATTCATGCGCGGTGTACTGCGCGTCGTGGATGAGGAGGTCGGCTCCTCTTATGAATTGGGCATGCCGCAGATCCTGGCCGGTGATCTCGCCTTGTCCGCTTGCCAGCGCGCGCGCGTAGGGCTCGTGATCGCAGCAATAAACCACGGTGATCCCGTCCGCCTCCAGCCGATAGCCGAAGGTCAACGCGGAATGGTTCAGATACTGGGTTGAGATCCTGATATCGTCGATGACGAAACTGCCTTCGACCAGATCGTGATAGCGAACCGAGGCCTCGAACTGGTCGAGCGTGACCGGAAAATAGGTGTACTGCATCTGCCCCGCGAGCGTCTCCCGCAGGGACTGGCCGAGCCCCTTGGGACCATAGAGGTCCCACTTGCTGCCGGCGGCAAACAGCGGAGCAAAAAACGGGATGCCCTGGATGTGATCCCAATGAGTATGGCTGATCAGCACGTGCCCGTGCAGGCCCGAGCTGCCCGAGCCGATGAGCTTGTGGCCAAGCGGATGCGCGCCCGTTCCACAATCGAGGACCACGAGCGTTCCGCGCGCGGACCGTATCTCGACGCATGCCGTGTTGCCCCCGTACCGGATGGTGCCCGGTCCAGGGGTGGCGATCGACCCGCGAGTGCCCCAGAATTCAACGCGCACGCCGTCCTCGGTAGTTGGGCAGCTCCATGCAGGCTGCACGTTTCGCCGGCCTGCCGCAAGACATGTGATAAACATGGCGACAGACATGGCCCGGCGGTCGCCTCGCAGCTGCTGGGAGCGGGGATGCCCTTCACTCCACCTCGGAAGCTTCCGCGATCATCTTGCGCAGCCGCGCGGTGTCCGTCAGCACCATGGCACCGCGGCGCTTCTCCAGCAGCCCGGCACGCTCCAGCGCCTTGAGCTCCCGCGTGACCGATTCGCGTCTTATGCTCACGCGCGCCGCGAGATCCGCATGCACCGGCGGGGGCGAGACGAGGGCTTGCGCCGGCTTGGCCGTATCGGGCCGCGACAGGCGCAACAGCTCGGCATAGATGCGGTGTCGCGCGTCCAGTGTGCTGAACTCGTTGACCCGGTTCGACATGCTGCGCACGTACGACGCCAGCAGCTCGAGCAGCTGGTCGCAGACGTCGGTATGGGTGTGGACGGCCTTGCGGAAGACCGAGGCGGGCATGCGCGCATAGCTCACATCGGTCACGGCAAGTATTCCGGAGGAGCGCGGCTTGTTGTCGATTGCCGCGATCTCGCCGAAGAACTCGCCGGGGTTGATCTCCCGCAGGAGGACCTCGCGGCCGGGGACCGACTGGATCTTGACCTGCAGCGTTCCGCTCACGACGAAGAACACGTCGTTGCTGGGATCCTCATAATCGATGACCCAGTGGTTATGCGTGGCGCGATGCCAGGAGCATTGGCTGTCGAGAAGCTCGATGCTCGCCGGGGTGAGCGAGCGAAACAAGCCGATCCTGGCGAGAGTTTCGATCTTGCGAATCATTGGGGCCCCGCCCCACAGGCGGTCCTATTTTGCCATTGCCTCGATCAGCGGCGCAACGTCCTCGCTCTGCTCGATCGACCACAGCCGATCGGCAAGCTCCTCGGCTGCATCCGCGCCGTGAACCGGAGCGACGAGACCTGCAAATTTTGCCTGCAGCCCCGCGTCGTCGAGCGGCACGATGCGCGAGCCCAGCGCCTCATCGGCCTGGCGCGTGAAGATGCCACGGGCGCTGGTCACCGTCACCCGCGCCGGCCGCAGCTGCGGATAGAGCTTGTCGATCTCGGGCGGCGCCGAGATGCTGATCTTGCGGGCAATCGCCGCGAATTCCGGACTGGCGCGCACCGCCGCATCGAAATGCTTGAACTCGATCGCGCGGAATTTGAGCGCGAGTCCGAGCAGATAGGGAAAGCTCAGCTGCGCGCTGGCGAAGTCATCCCAGCCGGTCCCGGCATGCTCTGCGGCTATGCGATAGGTCGCGACATCGATCCGCTCGACCTGCTCGGGCGCGAGGTTTTCCTCCCGCAGGATGCCGATCAGGGCTTCCACGGCCGGTTGGATATGGCGGCAGCACGGATACGGCTTGATGTAGCAGTCGGTGATGCCGAACGGGACCTTGGGCGGGAGCGCGACGGCGCGCGGCTTGCGGTCGCGGCCGAAGGCGAAAGCCTGCAGGAAGCCGTCATGCGCCTCGATGACCCCGGGCGGTCCCTCGATTCCCTGCTCGGCGAGGAGCGCCGCCTGCAGGCCCTCGCGCGACGCATGCCCGGCGTGCAGCCGCTTGATGTCGGCGCCGCCATTGACGAAGGCGAATAGTCCCGCGGCGCTCGAAGCCGCAATGCCGAGCGCGTTGGCGAGCTGATCGTGGGAGAGACCCCGCAGCTTGCCGGCAGCCATGACCGCACCGAATACGCCCACCGCGGCAGCCGGATGGAATCCGCGCTGGCGCAGATCGGGATGGCAGGCGCGGCCGACGGCAATCTCGGCTTCATAGCCCGCGACCAGCGCCTCGATCAGCTTGGCTCCGTCGAGGCGGCCCTCATAGGCCAGCGCGAGCACCGCCGGCACCACGACGCAACCCGGATGCACCGAGCCCTGACGGAAGCCGTCGTCGAGCTCGATGCCGTGGGCGGCGGTGCCGCCGAGGAAGCTCGCATCCAGAAGGTCGGCGCGGCGTGAACGCCCCGGTACCGGGACCCGGCCCGGCGGGCGAAGTGCCGCGAGCATCGCCTCGGTGCGGCTGGCGACTTCTCCGCCGGCGCCCGCGATCATGACTCCGACCGTATCGAGCAAATGACGGCGCGCGTAATGGCGCACCTCCTCGCTCAACCCCGCGAAGCGCAGCTCGCGCACGAAGCTTACGATGGCCTCGCTGGCGCCGAGCGCGGGATGCCGCGGCTCGAAGGCTTCGGCGTGCGACATGGGCAAACCTCATCTGCGGCGATGGATCATCGCACATTTTTGAACATAGCGCATTCGCCGGGAGCTGGCCGCGTTATCCCTCGCCTCCGTGTTTATTTCAGCCGGACCAGTGCATCGAGTGCGATAGCTCCTTCGCCCTCGGGCAGCACCAGCAAGGGATTGATCTCGGCCTCGGCGATCGACTCGTCATGGGCAAGCTGGGAGAGCGCAACCAGAGCCCTCGCCAGCGCGGCGACGTCGCCTTTTGCCCGGCCACGATAGCCGCACAGTACCGGCAGGCTGCGCAGTTCTGCGAGCATCTCCCCGGCAACGGCCATGTCGATGGGCGCGAGACGCAGGCTGCGGTCGCGCTCGATCTCGGCGAGCAGGCCGCCGGCAGCCACCATGACCAGCGGGCCCACATCGCGGTCGACGCGGTAGCCGATCAGCGCCTCGCCGACCCCGGACACCATCGGCTGGACCAGCACGCGGCCTGGCGACATCCCGGGCCGGTGCCGCTCGAGATTGCCCCGGATCTCGGCGATGGCGGCAAGCAAGCCGGCCGAGTCAGCTACATCGAGCGCCACGCCGCCGACGTCGCTTTTGTGGACGATGTCCGCCGAGAGAGCCTTGACCGCGACGGGATATGGAAACGGCAGGCAAGGCGCGACACTGATGCCGGCATCGAGCGCAATGGACGGCGCGCGCGCAATCCCGAGGCGTCCGAGCAGCTCGCCGGATGCCAGCTCGTCGAGAGCGCGCGGGCTCTCTCCTGTATGTGTAGGGGTGACCGAGACGGTGACGGGCACCGGGGCGTGCCGCGCAAGGGCCGCCGCGACGGCATCGGCGCACGCCTCGGGGGTGTGGAAATTCGGCACCCCCGCCCGGCTCAGCGCGGCCAAGGCGTCCAGAGCTTCGGGCACCAGGAAGACCGCGAGGGGACTGCCTCTTCCGGCGCACTCGATCAGCGGGCGCACGGTGGCCTGCGGATAATGCCGCGCCGAGGAGCCGATGGCGGCGAGCACGAGGTCGAATTCCGGCGCAGTCACCAGGATGTCGAGCGCCGCCTTCATGCTCTCGTAACGCGCGCCGGCGATGGTGAGATCGATGATGCGCGCCGGTTTGACCTCTATTCCCGCGGCAGCAAACCTTGCCAGGGTCGCGGGGCTCGGGGGCTCGATGTTGACGCCCCGGCGCGCGAGAGGGTCGACCACCATGGTTGCGCCGCCGGCCGTGGTGGTGACCACGCCGACGTTTGCACGCCGGGCGCGTTCGTGCGCGGCGGGCACCTGCGCGAGCAGCAAGGCGCCCTCGATCAGCCCTTCGAGGGTATCGACCCGGGCGATGCCGCACGCCTTGAGAAACGCATCCGCGATGTCGTCCTCGCCTGCGAGCGCGCCCGTGTGGGAGACCGCGAGCTCGCGCGCCGCGGCCGAGCGGCCGAGCTTGTAGGCGATCACCGGCTTGCCGGCTTGCGCCGCCGCCAGCGCGAACCGGCGCAGGGCATCGGCATGGCGCAGGGTCTCGAGAAACAGCATGTAGCCGTCGATATCAGGATCATCGAGGGCGACCTCGCAAATCTCCCCCAGAGAGAGATCGATCTCGTTGCCCACCGACGCCAGCGCGGCGAACCGCACCCCGCGCGCCTTGCCGCGCGAAAGCAGCGCGCCGATCATGCTGCCGCTGTGGGAGGCAACTAAGGTGCGGCCTGCCGGCAGCTCCCGCTCGTCCAATGCGGCATTGGCGGTGAGCATCGATCTGGTTCGCAGATCGACCACGCCGAGGCTCGATGGTCCGACAATGCGGATGCCGGTGCGCGCGCAGGCTGCGCGCAGCCGCGCCTCGCGCGCCAGACCCTCGCTGCCCACCTCCGCGAAGCCGTCCGCGAGCACGGTTGCGACCTTCACTCCGTGCTGCGCGCACTCTTCCACCGCGTCCACGGCGGCATCGGTCGGCAGCACGATGTAGGCATGCTCCGGGGCCTCGGGCAGCGCGGACACGCGCGGCCAGGCACGCTCGCCGAGCACCGTCTGGCGCCGGGAATTTATCGGGTAGACGCGGCCGGCGTAGCCCATCTGGCGGAGGAATTTCAGCGGTCGCCCCGCGGCCTTGGTCGCGTCGTCGGACTGTCCCACGATGGCGACCGCGCGCGGCGCGAACAGATATTGCGCCAGCGGTGACGATGTCATACTGGCGTCAGCGCGGCACGGAAGCGGTCGCGGCAGAAGGCGGCGTCGAGATTGCGCTTGAACGCGGGCGGCTCGGTCGGCTTGACGCGCGCCACCACGAAGGATGCGCCGTTGCTTTCGTGCAGCAGTCGCGCTCCCGCTGCGATCTCGCTTGCGCCCGAGACCGTGTGGGTGTGCTTGATTCCGCAGCCGGCCGCGATCTTTTCCAGATCGACGCCCAGGCTGGTATGGCTCTTCTGCCAGCCGGTCTCCCCGTAGTGTCCGTTGTCGACGCACAGGATCGCGAGATTTGGCGGGTCGATCACCGCGATCGTGGCGAGCGCGCCGATGCTCATGAGCAGCTCGCCGTCGCCGGTGACAACGAGCACGCGTTGTTGCGGTCGCGCGAGCGCGAGCCCGAGCCCCATCATGCACGCTGCGCCCATGGCGCCGCTGAGCGAATAGACATGGGGGCTGTCGCCGGTGACGGCGCCGACATCGCAGGCGGTGCCGCCCAGGCCGGCGATGATCAGAAAGTCCTCGTGCCGGCCGATGAGCGCGGGCACGGCCTCGCTGCGCTCCAACGCCACGCCGGCCGTCACGGTCGGGGAAAGCGGCGGCTTGCGCGGCATGATCGCCTCACAGCTCCGGTCAGAACGGCTTTGCGCCGATCAGGCGCTGGGAGAGCAGCACCGCCACGGCCTGCCCGCTCTTGAACACCATGGTGAGCGCGGCATTCATGGTCGCAACGACATCGGCGGGGTGCTCGATCCGCATGCAGATGACGCCCATGGCTGCGAGCACCGCCTCGGTCGCTTGTCCCATCGCGAACTGCCATGGATTTCCCTCGCCGAAATCGCCGCGCATGCTCACGAGCGTGAGGAACGGAAACCGACCGCCTTTGATCAGCGACAACATGTTGACGCAGTTGCCGACCCCGCTCGACTGCATCAGCAATACCGCGCGCGCGCCGCCGAGATCGGCGCCGGCGATGAGCGCCACGCCCTCCTCCTCCGTGGTCAGCGCAATGGACTGCACGTCCGGGTCGGCGAGCGATCGATCGATGAGGATGCTGTGACCGGCGTCGGGCACGTAGGCGATCTGCGTGATGCCGTTGCGGCGCAGCAGGACGTACACTTCATCCTGCCACCCGATGGCCGGCTGCGTTTCGACGACGGCATCCATTGTCAGCTCAATCCGCTTCGCCCGGCACGTTCACGATGGCGGACCAGTCTACCTGCATGATCACTCCGGTTTAAGGCCGACCGAGTGGATGAGCGCCGACCACTTGCTCTCCTCGCGGTCGATGACGGCCGCATGCTCCTCGGGCGTAGTGGGCTTGGGCTCGGCCCCTTCCTGCAGCAGCCGCTGCCTGACCTCCCCGGTTGCGAGCGCTGCGCGCAGGTCCCGGTTGAGGAGATCGATGATGGCCCGCGCAGTGCCGGCCGGAGCGAGCAGGCCGTAGCTCAGGACGGCGTCGAAGCCGGGCAGTCCCGATTCCGCGACGGTCGGAACGTCGGGCAGCGCGCTCGAGCGGCGCAAGGAGGTGGCGGCTAGCGCAACGATCAGTTTGGACTCGAGCGCCGCGCGCGAGACCGGGATGGGATTGAAGCCGACCTTCACAAAGCCGCCGGCGAGGTCGGTGCCCCTCACCCCCGCGCTCGGCCCGCGCCAAGCGCGGGGAAAGGGAGCTGGCCGGTGTTTGCTGCATCGTTTGTGCATTAGCTCACGGCTTCCCCTGCTCACTGCGGCTTGATGCCGGCCGCCCGCACCAGATCGGACCACATCGCGAGCTCGCGGTCGATAAGCCTGGCGTATTCCGCGGGCGTGGTCGGCTCGGGGTCCGCGCCTTCCAGTGCAAGGCGCCGGCGAGCCTCTGCGCTCGACAGCGTCGTGTTGAGCGCACGGTTGAGCGTCTCGATCGCGGCAGCGGGCGTGCCGGCGGGGGCGGCAAGGCCCCAGCGCAGCGGGATCTCATAGCCGTCGAGCCCGGCCTCCGCCAATGTCGGCACCTCCGGGATGAGCGGCGAGCGCCTCGCCCCCGTCACCGCAAGCGCACGCATCGTCCCGGCAGCAATGTGCGCGTGGGCGTTGGGAACGGCGCTGATGAGGAGGCGGATGTGGCCGCCGAGCAGGTCGTTGAGTGCGGGGCCTGCGCCCTTGTAGGGGACATGGGTGAGCTTCATCCCGGTGCGATGCGCCAGGAGCTCCATGGTCAGATGGTTGAGGGTGCCGGTCCCGGGCGATCCGTACGCGATCGGGGTCGTGGTTTGCCGGCCGAGCGTGATGAGCTCCTGCAGCGAGCGGGCAGGAAAGCTCGGATGCACGGCGATCACGTTAGGGGTCGCGGCAATGAGCCCGATCGGCGCGAAGTCGGCGCGCGGATCATAGCCGAGATCGTCGAACAGGCTGGGCGCGGTCCCCAGGGTGGCGCTCGTGACCAGCAGAATGGTGTAGCCGTCGGGCGCGGCCCTGGCCGCGGCGCGGGTCGCAATGGTCCCGCCGGCGCCGGGACGATTCTCGATCACGATCTGCTGTCCCAGCGTTTCGCTCATCTTGTCGGCGATGCTGCGCGCGGCCGTGCTGGAGCTGCCGCCTGGAGCGAACGGGATGACCAGCGTGATCGGCCGGCTGGGATAGCTCTCCGCGGCCGCGGTCTGCGGCGCCGGGATGGTCCAGCCGACGAGCAGGCTCAGCAGCATCAGCGACCGGGAGAGGGGCATATCCGCTCGCTCGCTCTCGTCATGGGCGGCTTCACTCGGCCGTCCAGGTGTTTCACAGGCCCTGGACGTGGATGCGCAGGTCGGGCCCGCGCATGACGGGGAATGGAACGTCAATCGTGCTTCGGGATGCCGGCCTTCTCGATCACCGCCGTCCACTTGGCGATGTCGCTCCTCAGGCGCGCCGTCATCGCTTCGGGGGTGCTCCCGCGCATTTCCATGCCGAGCCTCGCCGCCTTCGCCTGCACCTCGGGCCGGGGCAGAACCGCGTTGATGGCGATGGTGAGAGCTTCGATGACAGGCTTGGGCGTTGCTGCGGGGACCGAGATCCCGTTCCAGCTCACGACCTCGAAATCCTTGATCCCGCTCTCCTCGACCGTCGGCGCGTCGGGCAGATAGGAGGCGCGGTGCGGTCCGGTCGAGGCCAGCACGCGCACCTTCCTGTCGTCGATCAGGCCCTGCATGGCCGCATAGAACTCGAACGCCAGGTCCACGTCGCCGCGCAGCAGCGCCGTCGCCATGTCGGGCGAGGTGCGGAACGGCACGATGGTCACCGCGATCCCGCTCACGCTTCTGAACAACTCGGCGGCCAGGTTCTGAGTGCTGCCGGGATTGGTCGTGGCGATGTTCAGGCGTCCGGGACTGGCCCGCGCGGCTTTCACCACGTCCTCTACCGAGGCGAGCGGCGAGCCTGCCCGGGTCACGATCAGGAGATCGAAAAAGGATACGGTGCAGGTCGAGGCGAAGTCGGCGAGGATGTCATAGGGCAGCGCCTTGAACAGCCCGGCGCTGATCGCGTTGTTGTTGCCGGTCATCAGCAGGGTGTATCCGTCGGAAGCCGCGGCGGCGGCCGCCTTGGCGGCGACGATGCCGCCCGCTCCCGGCCGGTTCTCCACCACGAACGGCTGCTTGAGCAGCCCGGTGAGCTGCTCGGTCAGGATGCGCATGCCGGTATCCGCCACCCCGCCGGCGCCGTAAGGCACGATCAGTTGCACCGGGCGGTTGGGGTAATCCGCCTGTGCCAGCGCCGGCGCGCCGAGCGCCGCGGCCCAAAGCAGGGCGCCCAGGGCGAGCGGCGGTGACTTTAGAAGTGCCACAGGCATCGGTCTCTTCTTCGAAAAGATCCATGGCCGGGTCAAGTGCCCCCACGCGCTCGAGCTCACCCGTCTGTAGGGGCGGGTTTCAAACCCGCCCCTACGAGGTGCTGCAGCTTTGGGCGATCCCCGGTGCCGAGCGCAGCGGCAGCAGCACGGCGAAGAACGTGGGCAGCGCCAGCAGATAAGCCGCGCCCGCGAGCGCGAGCACGGCGTCGAGCCCGAACGACGTGGCGATGATCGGCACCATGGCGGCACCGACCACGGAGAAGCAGCCGTTGATTCCCCAGGCCCACAGGAACATGTGGTCCTTGCCCAGGCGCGCGAGCAAGGTCATCGCCGTAGGCATGGGGAAGCCCATCAGGAAGGCGGGCGGGAAGATGAGTGCGAAACAGAGCAGGAGGCGCAGCGGATAGGGGTAGATGCCGATGCGATCGAGCGCATAACCGAGGAAAAGGCCGTAGCCGATCAGGATGACGGCGATGGCCGCGAAAATGCGCGGCATGATGCTGCGCGCCCGGTCGAGATACCGCTCGGACAGGAGCGCGCCGAGGCCGGAAAACACCAGCATGCCGGTGATCAGGACCGAGGCGGACACAGTCGCATTGCTCAGCGCCAGCATGAACTCGGAGATGAGCCCGACCTCCACCATGATGTAGCCGCCGCCGAGGCAGGCGAAATAAACGATGGTTCGGAGCTTGCCCGGGTTGCGCAGGAACAGCGTGCGCCAGCCGAAGATCAGCGGGATCGCAACCAGCGACAGCGCCGCGAGGCAGGCAATGGCGAAGGTGGCCCAGATGAGGAGGTAGCCCCACTCGTCCTGGAGGAGCTCGAGCCGGTCGGTCACGCGCGGAAGATCGCCGGGTTTGATGTAGGCGGCGAAATACGGGCGCGCATTGGTGAGCGGCCGGCTGTCGAACACATAGCCTCGCGCGATCTCGTTCCAGTCACCATGCACGAGATGCTGCCAGGCGAGCCGGCCCATGACGGTTGCGGGCACCGGCGCTGCCGGCTGCTCGGCGTCCGGCTCGTCCGCCTCGGGCGCCGGCTCCGCCGCGGCCGTCGCTGCATGCGGCGGCCCTTCGTTCAGCCCGGTCTCGGAGGCGGCGTTGGAGAAGATTTGATCCCGATAATCCTGCAGCACCTTGGCCGTCAGCGTCTCGTCGTAGGCGATGCCCGGAAAATAGATCTCGTCGAACGACATGGCCCGCGTATGCGCGCGCAGCTTGTCGATCTCCTCGACAGAGAAGCCGCCGCGCTTGTAGAGCACCGTCGCGGTCGACAGGTAGCTCGCAACCACGAAGAAACGACTGGCGATGTCGCCCGGCTCCGCGTCGCGCGCCGCCGCGGCGATGGTGGTGTAGAGCTTGAGCACCGATTTCGGCGGCTCCTCCTTGTTCCACAGCGTGACCGAGAGCACCCCGCCGTCCTTGAGCGCGCGCATGCAGCTCGCCATCGCCTCGCGCGTATAGGCGAGCTTCTCGACGATGGCGAAACCGCCGGGGCTGGAGAGGCCCGCGGAATCGGCAAGGCTCAGATCGATGACGTCGTAGCGCTCGCCGGTGTGCGCGAGGTACAGCCGTCCGTCATAATCGATCACCCGCAGTCTGGGATCGTGCAGGATGTCGCCGGTGAACGCGCGCAGGCCTGTATCGGTGCGAAAAGCCGCGAGCACCGCCGGGTTGCCCTCGGCGACGGTGACGCTCCTGGAATTGCGCAACGCCACCGACGTGGAGATGCCGCCGCCGAGCTGGACCACGAAGGTGTCCGGCGCCGGCTTGATCAGGTACGGATAGATCATCGGCAGAAAGCGATAATAGGCGGTCTGTTGCGTCGGCAGATCGCGAATGATGCCGCTCGGACCCTCGCCGTCGATGTACATGCCGAGATAGGCGTTGGCCGGCATCTGCGGCAGCGTGAATGCCGCGTTGTCGGAAAGCCCCGGGGCAAAATGCAGATACGAGCTGGCGTAGATCTCCAGATATCCGAACGGCGACGAGCTTTCGTACACGCGCGTGCTGTCGGGGAATTTGCGCGCGTAGGAGACGCCCTTGTAGTCGGAGACCGCGAGCTTCGGGATATCGAGCAGGGGCGGCAGCGCGAGATGCGCGCCGATCGCCGCCAGCCCCGCCGCCGCGGCCCAGGCCATGCCCCGCCGGCTCGCGATCGCGTGAAACCACAGCAGGCTTCCGGCGAGCCACAGGAGCAGCGGCACGACTATCAGATTCTCGGGCCGCAACAGGTACATCGCCAGCAGGAATGCCAGCCCGCACAGGCCGGCCCCGCAGAGGTCGGCGAAATAGACGCGCGCGAACATCTTCCTGGCTTTGAGAAAGACGCTGCCGAGAAACAGCGCGCCGGACAGGAACGGCAGCATGTAGAGCACGAAGCTCCCGAGCAGGCGCCATTTCTGCATGGGATCGGCAACGAGGAAGATGGCGTTGAAGGGAATCTGCTGCGCCAGAAGATTGCAGGCGACGGTGAGCGGGCCGAAGGCGATGAGCGCCGCGGTGGCGACGCCCCGCCAGTGACGCTCGAACCAGGGCGTGCCGATGCACATGACCGCGCTGACCAGTCCGAAGCCCAGCATGGCGAGGCTCACCACCAGCGAGCCGAAATGCGCCCAGCTTCCGACCGCGAAGATGCGCATGATGCAGATCTGCAGCGCGATGACCGCGCCGGCTTGGAGCCCGACGGCGAGGTAGAGCGCAGGCGCCGGCCTGAGCTCCGGCTCCCATTGCAGCGACGCGGGATCGGGTGCTCGCATGGCGGATATTTCTCACCGTATTGAAGCAGAATAAGACACCGCCAAGGCATGATGAATGTCTATACGGTGTCGCAGGCGATCCCGGGCGATGCTCTCGGCACTTTGGCGCCGATGAGCAGGCCGTCCACGCCAAACCATGTTTGTGCCATGGTCGGTAGGTTGGCGCGTGCGCGGATTCAACGATCCTGTTCGATTGCGGCGCTCTCCGGCCAAGGACCGCCGCCGCGCTCGGTCACCGATCCACACAACCGCAGGGCCGTGTTCACGAGCGCGACGTGGCTGAGGCCCTGGGGAAAGTTGCCGCAGAGATGTCGCGCCCTCACGTCATATTCTTCCGCGAGCAGACCGAGATCATTGGCAATCAAGAGCAGGCGCTCGAATGTCCTGCGCGCCGTATCGCGCCGGCCCTGCAGGTGCTGGCAGTCGGCAAGCCAGCACGTGCAGGCGAGGAACGCGCCTTCTGAGTCCCCATGGTCGGACGGCCTCCAGCGATACACCAGACCGTCATCCATGAGCTCGCGCTCGACAGCCGCGATCGTGCGGGCGATACGTTCATCGTTGATCGGCAGGAACCCGATGAGGGGCAGCAGCAGCAAGCTCGCATCGAGCTTCTCTCCGCCGTAATATTCCACGAACCTGCCGAGTCCCGCATCGTAACCTTCTCGGCAGATCTCCGCGTGCATTTCCCCGGAGAGCCTCTGTGCGCGTGCGTAGGCATTCTCGCCGGCTGCCTTGTGGAGTGCCTCGCCTCTGACGAAGCGGTCTACGGCGACCCACGCCGATGCCTTGGAATAAACGTAATGCCGCGGCTTGCCGCGCACTTCCCATAGGCCGTGGTCCGGAAGCCGCCAGACCGATTCGACGTGCCGCACGACCATTTCCACCACGGTCAGCTCCTGCGCCGAGGGATGGATTCCGGCCTGCGTTGCGAGGTGGATGGTATCAATCAGCTCACCGAAGACATCGAGTTGCCGCTGGGCCGCCGCCGCATTGCCGATGCGCACGGGCGAGGCGAAGCGAAATCCCGGAAGCCAAGGCGCTGTCCAGTCCTCGAGCCGGCGCGAGCCGTCGACGCGATATACGATGCGCATTTTTTCGGGGTCGCCGGCGAGCGTGCGCAGAAGCCAATTGCGCCATTCGAGAGCCTCCTGCCGGTAGCCCGCGTTGAGAAGCGCCGAGAGCGTGAAGGTGGCGTCGCGCAGCCATGCGAAACGATAATCCCAATTCTTCTCGCCGCCTGCCACTTCCGGCAACGATGTCGTCGGCGCCGCGATGATGCCGCCGCCGGGGCGATGGATCAGCGCCTTGATGGTAATCAGGGAGCGGCGCACGGCTTGCGGCCAGTCCGTGGGCCTCTGGAAGCTCCCGATCCAGTCGCGCCAGTAGCGCTGGGTTGCGGCAAGCGCCTTCTTGGCGTCGATAGGATCGGGAGGGGCTTGCACGGATGAACCATACGCCAGGGTAAAGACCAGCTCGTCGCCCTCGCTCACATCGGTTTCCGCGACGATCGAGCTTGCGTCGCATCTGATCGGTCGCGCCGAATGATGAACGACCAGATCAGGACCGGCGCGCGCGATCGCCCTTTTGCCGTCGCTCTCGATCCACGGTCGCATGGAGCCGTAATCGAAGCGCAGCTCGATCTCGCTGCGCACATGGACATGGCCCCGCAGCCCCTTGAGCACGCGCACGAGCACGGACGTTGCCTCCCGCGCGGGCATGAAGTCCACGAGGCGAACCGCGCCCTCTGCGGCCTCGAAATCCGTCTCCAGCACGAGCGTGTCGGTCTGATAGCGGCGCTCGCTGCCGGTAAAGCAGGTAGGGGCGATTTTCCAGAAGCCGTGCTCGGAGCCGCCCAGCAGCGCTGCAAAGCACGCATCCGAATCGAAACGTGGCCAGCAGAGCCAGTCGATGGAGCCGTTGCGGTGTACGAGCGCGGCGGTTTCACCGTCGCCGATCAGACCATAATCCTCGATCAGCTTTGCCATGCGCATTGGGGCGGAGGAGGTGGGCAATGGCGAACGCGCTCCACGTCCTTCGCGCTGCACTTGACGCGCGTCACGCGGCCTTGCGCCGCTTTTTCTTGAAGGCCTTCACTCCCTCCTCGATGAGCTTGCGCGCCTGGTCCGGATCGGCGTCGTGCTTTGCCCGGAATTTGCGGTCCCGCAGCTTGTTGTAGGTCACAAAAAATTCCTTGATCTCCTCGAGTAGGTGCGGGCGCAGGTCGGTCAGCTTCCGTGCGTTGTCGTGCGTCTGCGCGTGGGTCGCGATCGCGATCAAGCGGTCGTTGCGCATCCAGCTTTGGCCCTTTTCCTTCTGCTCGGCCTCGATCGCGCCGACGAGCCGCGCGTGCACCACGCAGCCCGGGATCACCGAGGCTTCCATGAGCACGAGGATGTCGAGCGGGTCGCCGTCCTCGCCGACGGTCGAGGGGATGAACCCGAAATCATACGGAAAGACCAAGCCTTCCGGCAGCACGGTCGAGAGCTGCATGCAATCGCATTCCGGGTCGTAGCTGTATTTGCTGCGGCTGCCGCGCGGCGTCTCGATCACGACCCGCAGCTCGCCGTCGTCGTCAAAGGGCGAGATTTCGGACAGCACGGTATGGCGCGCGGAGCGGGGCGACATGAAAAAACCTGTGAAATCAACAAACGGACAACGCGCAGCCGCGCGGCGCGGTTCCTTACAGTTTCCCGCAGGGAGCCCTGACCTGATCCTCTGTGATCGAATATCGCCGATGATTGAAGCTCAGATAATGCGTCGCCGGTCGAGGATCTCGTGCACCCTTGCGCGATCATTTGGTCGAGCGGATCAGTCAGCGCCGCCACGCTTTCGGCGGCGCGAAGATCGACCCTGGCGCGGTCCGGGTTGCCGTCGCAACGATTGCGCTTTGTCCCTGAGAGTGGAACATAGACACAAGGTGGGGCCGATGCATGATCGTGAGCTTTCGGGACGCGTGGCCGCGTGACTTCTTTCTCGAGGATAAGCGCTCGCGGCACATTCCGTCCGATCTTGAAAGCCGGCTTTTCCGCAAGCTCCAGATGATCGATGACGCGATGACGGATCGGGACTTGCGGGTGCCGCCGAGCAATCATTTCGAGAAGCTGCGCGGCAACCGGGTGGGTTTTCACTCGATCCGCGTCAACAACCAGTGGCGGCTGGTCTTCCGGTGGGAAGCCAGCCGTGGTGAGGCAGAGGGCGTCTATCTCGACGACCACAGCTACAGATGAGGCGAGCCATGCTGACGACGAAGCGCAAGCCGGCGACGGCCGGCGAGATTCTGATCGAGGAGTTCATGCAGCCGATGGGGCTGACCCAGGCCGCGTTGGCTGAGGCGATGGGCGTTCAGCGCAAGCACGTCAACGAGCTTTGCAACAACCGCCGGAATGTGACGGCGGCGACCGCGCTCATCCTCGCCCGCGTATTCGGCAACAGCCCGGATTTCTGGCTCAACGTGCAGCGCCGGAGCGATCTGTGGGAGGCGATGAACAGCCCGCGGCAGCGCGAGCGGATCGAACGCGCCAAGCCGCTCGGTGCCGCGGCTTGATCCCGGCCGTCACGCCATCGCCAGAAAGGAGGGGACTGGGGGCGGCCCGCCTCTTCGATGAGCTGCTCGGGTCGCGCCGATGATTGAGGGCAATCGCAATGACTGTGTTTTTGCAGGCCGGCCTCGACGGTGGCCGCGGCCGGACAGTGGCCGGGGAGTGGAGCCGAGAACCAGCGCTCTCTGGCCGAATTCGCTATATTTCGCAGGGTTTTAGGGCCATTCCCTGCTTCAATCGGGTGGAATTGGGTGGACATTCGGGTGGGCTTGTTATTTGGGTGGAATTGGGTGTCTATTCGGGTGTGCGCATCCCAGCCGACACCGTCCGGATCACCCCGGAAATCTTGGCGCTGATTGCCGAGATCGACGAATTCAAGGGCTCGTGGCGCGCGCTCCGAATCATCGCGCCTGAACGGCTGGCGGCGCTACGGCATGTCGCCACCATCGAGAGCATCGGCTCCTCGACCCGCATCGAGGGCAGCAAGCTCACTGACCGCGAGGTCGGACGTCTGCTCACAAACCTCGAAATCAAATCCTTCGCCTCCCGCGACGAGCAGGAGGTTGCCGGCTATGCCGACGCCGTGGAGCTGGTGCTCCGGTCGTGGGAAGAGATTACGATCACCGAAAACCACATAAAGCAATTGCACCGCGACGTGCTCGCCCATAGCGAGAAGGATGAGCGGCACCGCGGCAGCTATAAAACCGCTCCCAACAACGTCGTTGCCTTGGACGAAAACGGCAAGCGGCTCGGCATCGTGCTCGAAACCGC
>DATBKV010000227.1:0-27239 GCA_036555745.1 Xanthobacteraceae bacterium
CCATCGACGCCGGCGTGCTGGTTGGCGGCGGCACCGACGGGCCGGTGGTGCCGGTCGATCCGTTCCTGTCGATGTGGTGGATGACGACGCGGCAGGTGCTCAAGGGCTACGCGCTCGGCACCGAGCACGCGATCACCGCCAAGGAGGCTCTGACCCTCTACACCATCAACAATGCCCGCATCATGGGCGTGGAGCAGGAGCGCGGCTCGATCGAGCCGGGCAAGCTCGCCGACCTCGCGGTGCTGTCGCAGGACATCTTGTCGGTCACTGCGGACGCGCTCCGCGAGACCAAGGCGCTGATGACGGTGGTCGGCGGCAGGGTGGTCTACCGCAACGGGATTTGATCCCCCTGACGGGGCGATCCCCCCGACCGCTTTTTCGGCTACATAACGAATTTATTACTTGACTACGTATCGAGGACGTGCTAGGAGCGGCCATCCTCGCTCGTGGAGGGGCGTCCTCCGGAGACGATCCTGAAGGCGGAGCGGGGCGCGGCGTCGATGGCGCGGCTCGTAACCGCGCGTCGAGACGCCCAGGCTGCGGCCGGGCATCGAGGCCCCGCAGCGTGAGCCTTCGCGCCGGCTCCGGCGGCAATGCCGGAGACGGAGCGGCCTGGGCCGACAGCGCCGCGGCGGAGCGCCGAGAGGCGGCCTCCCGGTTGCGCGGGAGGGCTCACGCCTCGCAAGCGTAGCGTCGCGCGTTACCCGCGCGACTGAACTGCAAGGCTGGACGTCTCCCGGCGCTCCGCCCACCCCTCGCTCGGGGTCGGCTCGCGACGAAGGTGCGAAGCGACGTGGGTGCGAAAGCGAAAGTGGGAAGAACCCGGCGCAGCAACGCGCGGCGGGAACGAAGAAGACTGCGCTGTTTGAAATCGTGAAGAGGGAATGACGCGAGCGGCACAGCAGGCGATGGCCCTGCGGTGGCGCCGCCGCGGCCGTGGCAACGCACTCGCGACTTGGTCCGAGGGCGCGGCTCCGCGCGTCGCGAGGTGGCGCGCCGGTTTCATGTCCCGGCCGAGCGCAGCGAGAGCCGGGACCCAGAAGCCATACGATGCGCCGCGCAAGACGGACATTGCGCTTCGCGCTTCTTGCGCTCGGTCCTGGGTCGCCATCCGCTCGGCCAAGCGGCCTCGCTGCTGTCGCCCGGGACACGAGGGCGTGTCTCACCCGGAGGGTGCACTCCAAAGAGCGGGCCCTGTATTTTCCCTGTTATTTACAGGAAGCCGGCCCGCCCGGCGCGGCGACGCCGCTCAGTGCTGCAGGATCTTCGAGAGGAAGACCTGCGCGCGCTCGCTGCGCGGCTTGCCGAAGAAGTCGGCGGTGGGCGCGTCCTCGACGATCTCGCCCTGGTCCATGAACACCACGCGCTGGGCGACGCGGCGCGCGAACCCCATCTCGTGGGTGACCACCATCATGGTCATGCCGTCCTTGGCGAGCGCGACCATGACGTCGAGCACCTCGTTGATCATCTCGGGATCGAGCGCCGAGGTCGGCTCGTCGAACAGCATCGCGATCGGGTCCATGGCGAGCGCGCGCGCGATCGCCACGCGCTGCTGCTGCCCGCCCGACAATTCGCCGGGATATTTCTGCGCCTGCGGCGAGAGGCCGACGCGCTCGAGCAGGGCGCGGCCCTTGGCCGCCGCCTCCTCCTTGCTGCGGCCGAGCACCTTGATCTGGGCGAGCTCGAGGTTGCGCATGACCGTGAGGTGCGGGAACAGCTCGAAATGCTGGAACACCATGCCGATCTTCGCGCGCAGCTTCGGCAGGTCGGTCTTGGGGTCGCTCAGCGAGACGCCGGCGACGGTGATGGTGCCGTGCTGGAACGGCTCGAGCCCGTTGACGCATTTGATCAGGGTCGACTTGCCCGAGCCCGAAGGCCCGCACACCACCACGACCTCGCCCTTGGCGACCGTGGTCGAGCAGCGCTTGAGCACCTGGAAGTCGCGGTACCACTTGCTGACCTGCTCGAGCGTGATCATGGCAAATGCTCAGCGGATGATGGCGACCCGGCGCTGCAGCCGGCGCACCAGCAGCGAGGCCGCAAACGAGATCACGAAATAGACCAGCGCGGCGAACAGGTACATCTCCACCAGCCGCCCGTCGCGCTGCGCCACCTTGGAGGCGGCGCCGAGGAAATCCGTGATCGAGAGCACGTAGACCAGCGAGGTGTCCTGGAACAACACGATGGTCTGCGTGAGCAGCACCGGCAGCATGTTGCGGAACGCCTGCGGCAGCACGACGTAGCCCATGGTCTGCAGGTAGGTCATGCCGAGCGCCTGCGCCGCCGCCGGCTGGCCGCGCGGGATCGACTGGATGCCGGCGCGCATGATCTCGGCGAAATAGGCGGCCTCGAACAGGGTGAAGGTGACGAGCGAGGAGGCGAACGCGCCGACCTGGATCGGGCGCGCGGCGCCGGTGAGCCACTGGCCGATGAACGGCACCAGGAAGTAGAACCAGAAGATCACCAGCACCAGCGGCACCGCGCGCATCATATTGACGTAGCCGGCGGCGATGAGCGCGAGCGGCGGCAGGCCCGACAGCCGCATCATCGCCAGCAGCGTGCCGAACACGATGCCGCCGGCGGTCGCCAGCGCGGTGAGCGTCAGCGTGAACGTCATGCCGTCGTAGAACAGGTAGGGCAGCGAGCGGATGATGACGTCGAAATCGAAATTCGAAAACATCGCCGGCCTCAATGCGCGGCCGCCGCCGGCGCGGCGCCGATGAAGCCGGGCACGCTGGAGCGGCGCTCGATCCAGCGCATGCCGAAGGTCACGGCCACGTTGATGACGATGTAGATGACGGTCGCGGCGGTGAACGCCTCGAACACCTGGAAGGTGAATTCCTCCATGGCGCGCGCCCGCGCGGTGAGCTCCATCAGCCCGATGGTGAGCGCGACCGCGCTGTTCTTGATGACGTTGAGAAACTCGGAGGTCAGCGGCGGCAGGATGATGCGGTAGGCCATCGGCAACAGCACGTAGGCGTAGGTCTGCGGCAGCGTGAGCCCGAGCGCGAGCGCGGCCATGCGCTGCCCACGGGCGAGGCTGAGAATCCCCGCGCGCACCTGCTCGGCGACGCGCGCGGAGGTGTAGAAGCCGAGCGCGACCACGGCGGTGTAGAACGAGGCTTCCGGGAGCTGCTTGAGCCAGTCGCCGAGCACGCTCGGCAAGAGCTCCGGCAGCACGAAGTACCAGAGAAACATCTGCACCAGCAGCGGTACGTTGCGGAACAATTCCACATAGGCATTCCCGAGCCGCACGAGCCAGGGATCGGGGGTGGTGCGGATGACGCCGACGAGCGACCCTAGCGCGAGCGCCAGGCACCAGGCGGCGAGCGAGGTCGCCAAGGTCCACCCGGTGCCGATGAGGAGCGTGCCGAGATAGGTGTGCTCGCCGTCGGGCGAGAGCTGCAGGAAGACGCCCCAGTTCCAATTGTAATTCACGACCGCCCCCCGTCGGCTAAATCAGCAGGTCAGACCAGCGCTTCCATGCCCGACGCCTTCAGTCCCGAGGTCCGCCATCTGAGCCACATCCGCCGTTGGTCGTTCCCGCGAAAGCGGGAACCCAGATTTCAGCGGCCGGTGCTGATGGGTCCCCGCAACGGGGGTCCCCGCGACGCGGGCGTCGCGGGGTGTCCGCGTGGGGACGACCGTAGCGGCAATGGGGCGTGTGACATTCGGGTTCAATACACCGACGGATCGCCGCTGTCGGTGGGGCTGGCGATCACCTTCTTGAACGAGTCGCTCATCGGCACGTTGAGCGTGAGCCCCCTGGGGGGAATCGGCTTGAGGAACCACTTGTCGTAGATCGCGTTGATCGCGCCGCTGCGATAGGTGTCGATCATGGCCTCGTCCACCACCTTCTTGAACGGGGCGTCCTCGCGCCGGAGCATGATGCCGTAGGGCTCGACCGAAAGCGCGTCGGCGGAGATCACATAGTCCTGCGGCGCCTTCGAGGACGCCACCAGGCTGTAGAGCAGGATGTCGTCCATCACGAAGGCGGCGGCGCGGCCGGTCTCCACCATCAGGAATGCCTCGGCGTGGTCCTTGGCGGCGAGGATGTTGAGGTTGAGGCCCTTCTGCGCGCCGATCTGGGTGATCTGCTTGATGTTGGTGGTGCCGGAGGTCGACACGATCGTCTTGCCCTTGAGGTCGTCGACGGTCTTGAGGTTGGCCGACTTCTTCGACACGAACCGGTTGGCGGTGACGAAATGGGTGATCGTGAACGACACCTGCTTTTCGCGCTCGAGATTGTTGGTGGTCGAGCCGCATTCGAGGTCGATCGTGCCGTTCGCCATCAGCGGGATGCGGGTGGCCGAGGTGACCGGATTGAGCTTGACCGCAAGGTTAGGGAGCTTGAGCTCGCTTTTGACGCGTTCCACGATGCGCGCGCACAGGTCCATGGCGTAGCCCACGACCTGCTGGCGGTCGTCATAGTAGGAGAACGGCACCGACGACTCGCGGTGCCCGAGCGTGATCGCGCCGGTGTCCTTGATCTTCTTGAGCGTGCCGGCGTCCTGGGCAACCGCCGTGCCGGCGCTCAGGGCAAGCGCCGTGCCGGCGCCCAGGCCCGCCGTCACGACCATCGAAAGCACAAAGTTCAGCCGCATCGCAGTCCTCCGCTGTGATCGGGATCGCCTCCGCGATCCGCGCAACCCCGGTTCCGGTATAGATCAATCCCTGACTTTGACGTAGCTGCCCGGGGCGTCCTCGAGCGGGGGAAGCACGCCGCCCCCGGGCGTGCGCGCCGCCACCTCGGTGGCGTCCTGCGCCTTGATCCAGTCCAGCCAGTCCGGCCACCACGAGCCCGCGTGCTCCTTGGCCCGCGCCAGCCAGCGCTCGAGATTGCCGCTGGTGGGCTTGGGCCCGGTCCAATACTGGTACTTCATTTTGTCGGGCGGATTGACCACGCCGGCGATATGCCCGGAGCCGGCGAGCACATAGCGCACCGGCCCGCCGAACGCGCGCGAACCGACGAGCACCGACTTCGCCGGCGCGATGTGATCCTCGCGCGTAGCCAGGTTGTAGACCGGGACCTTGATGTTGCGCAGCTTCAGCTTCTTGCCGCCGATCACCATGTCGCCCTTGCTCAGCCGGTTCTCCAGGTAGCAGTTGCGCAGGTAGAAGGAGTGGTTCGATGCCGGCAGACGGGTCGCGTCCGAGTTCCAGTACAAGAGGTCGAACGGCGGCGGCTCGCGGCCCATGAGGTAGTTGTTGATGACATAGGGCCAGATCAGATCGTTCGAGCGCAAGAGGTTGAAGGCGGTCATCATCTTCTTGCCTTCGAGGTAGCCGCGCTCGCTCATCTCGCGCTCGCGCGCCGAGATCTGCTCCTCGTCGACGAACACCTTGAGGTCGCCGGCGTGGGTGAAATCGACCTGGGCGGCGAAAAACGTCGCCGACGCGATGCGCTGATCCTGCATGGTGGCCATGTAGGCGAGCGTGACGGCGAGCAGCGTGCCGCCGACGCAATAGCCGATCGCGTTGATCTCGCGCTCGCCGGTGGCCTTCTCGATCGCGTCGAGCGCTGCCAGCGGGCCTTCGCGCATGTAGTCCTCGAAGCTCTTGCTGGCGAGCTTGGCGTCGGGATTGACCCAGGAGATCACGAACACCGTGAGACCCTGGTCCACGCACCACTTGATGAAGGATTTGTCCGGCGTGAGATCGAGGATGTAGAACTTGTTGATCCAGGGCGGCACGATCAGCAGCGGCCGCTTGAGCACGCTCGCGGTCGAGGGGGCATACTGGATCAGCTGCATCAGCTCGTTTTCGAAGATGACCTTGCCGGGCGTGATCGCCAGGTTGCGGCCGACCTCGAACATCTTGGAAGCGGACTGGCGGATCCTGAGATTGCCTTGCCCGGCCGCGATGTCCTCGGCCAGCATCTGCATGCCGCGCACCAGGTTGTCGGCCTTGGAGGCAAGGGTCTCGCGCAACAGCTCCGGGTTGGTCAGCACGAAATTGGACGGCGCGATCGCGTTGGCGATCTGGCGCACGTAGAAATCGGCCTTTTGCTGGGTGTGCGGGTCGAGGCCCTGGGCGTCGTGCACCAGGCGCGTAGCCCACTGCACGGTCAGGAGATAGGCCTGCTTGAGGAAATCGAAGAACTGATTGCTCGACCATTCCGGGTCGGCAAAGCGCTTGTCCCGGGGGTCCGGCTTGACCAGCGGCTCGACCGTCTCGCCGGCCATGCGTTTGACCGCGTTCGCCCACAGGTCGAGATAGGCCTTGCCCAGGTTCGACTGCAGCTGCAGCGCGCGCTGCGGATCGCGCAGCCAGTAGTCGGCGACCTGGCCGAGGGTTTTCACCACATCGGTGAGCTCGGCATATTGGTCCTCGGCGCGGCCTTCTTCGCGCGGCCGGATATAGGCGGCAAGCGCCTTGCCGCCTTCTTCCACCATGCGGGCGACGTTGCGGGCGATCTCCTCGATGTCGGCGGAGCCGCCTTTGACCGGTTCTGACGGAGCTCTCACGGTAACGCCTCAATTCGCGGTTCCGGCGCGGCCCGGCGTGGCCTGTTGAGCTGAAATGGATTTTAACCCTCGCCGCTGCAAGACGCACCATGGCGCTCGAGCGAGAAGCTGCCGGCGGACGCCCCGTGCCGTGAGCCGTGCCGGCAAGATCTAGCCTATAGCAACCTTGCTTTGGTCATATTGCAGTCCTAAAGCTCGGAGGTAATTGGTTGAATTGGAAGCAATTTTGCAGTGAGGCGAGGGGGGCCGGTGCGGCCTGAGCGAGTGCCGTCCGGCCGGGGTAGAACCGGCATGGCATCGACATCGCGCTTGCAGCGGGGCTGGTGGCGCCGCGCGCTGGTGGCGGCGGCGCTCATGGCCGCCGGGGCGGCGCTCTCCGGCTGCGGCAGCATGATTGCAGATCATTTGCCGGCGGCGATCGGCGGCGAGCCTGACGGTACCCCGCAGCGGCCCGCGAATGCCGGTGCCTACCCGGCGGTTCACGACATGCCTCCGCCGCGGGCGGCCCCGGTGCTCAGCGACGCGGACGAGCGCAAGCTCGAGGCCGACCTGATCGCGGCCCGCAATCGCGCGGCCGAAGCCGTCAAGTCCGCTGCCGAAGCCGACAAGCCGTGATAGAAGGCTCGCCGCCGGCTGCCAGCGGAGCGGCGGCGCGGGCCTGGGAGCCGGGAGCCATGGAAGAGTTTCACCGCATTCGGCGCCTGCCGCCCTATGTGTTCGAGCAGGTCAATCGCGCGAAGGCGGCGGCGCGCAATGCGGGCGCCGACATCATCGATCTCGGCATGGGCAATCCCGATCTCCCGGCCCCCGCCCATGTGATCGAAAAGCTCAAGGAGACGGTCGGCCGGCCGCGCACCGACCGCTATTCTTCCTCGCGCGGCATCGCCGGGCTGCGCCGCGCCCAGGCCGGATATTACGCGCGCCGCTTCGGCGTGAAGCTCAATCCCGAGACCCAGATCGTCACCACGCTCGGCTCCAAGGAGGGCTTCGCCAACGTGGCGCAGGCCATCATCGCGCCGGGCGACGTCGTGCTGGTGCCCGATCCGAGCTATCCCATCCACGCCTTTGGATTCCTGATGGCGGGCGGGGTGATCCGCTCGGTGCCGTCGGAGCCGACGCCTGAATTCTTCGCGACGCTCGAGCGCGCGATCCGCCACTCCATCCCCAAGCCGCTGGCGGTCGTGGTCTGCTATCCGTCCAATCCCACCGCCTACGTGGCCGAGCTCGATTTCTACCGCGAGCTCGTTCCGTTCGCGAAGAAGCACGGCATCTTCGTACTCTCCGATCTCGCCTATGCCGAGGTCTATTTCGAGAACAATCCTCCGCCTTCGGTGCTGCAGGTGCCCGGCGCCATGGAGCTCGCGGTGGAATTCACCTCGATGTCGAAGACCTATTCTATGCCGGGCTGGCGCATCGGGTTCGCAGTCGGCAACGAGCGAATCATCGCGGCGCTGGCGCGGGTGAAATCCTATCTCGACTACGGCGCGTTCACGCCGGTCCAGGTGGCGGCGACGGCGGCGCTCAACGGCCCCGACGACTGCATTCGCGAGATGCGCGAGACCTATAAACGCCGGCGCGACGTGCTGGTGGAATCATTCGGGCGCGCCGGCTGGGACGTGCCGCCGCCGCGCGCCTCGATGTTCGCCTGGGCGCCGATCCCGGAGCCGTTCCAGGGCCTCGGCAGCGTCGAATTTTCCACGCTGCTGGTCGAAAAGGCGGAGATCGCGGTTTCCCCCGGCATCGGCTTCGGCGAGCGCGGCGAAGGGCACGTGCGCATCGCGTTGGTCGAGAACGAGCAACGCATCCGGCAGGCCGCCCGCAATCTGCGCCGCTTCCTTGAAACTGGCCCTGCCAAGCTGCATAACGTCGTCCCGCTCGCCCAGCGACGCTAGCGGCGCACGCCTCGGCGCTTTCGCCGCTGATCCTCGCAACGCATCGCGACATGAATGGGTTCGGTCCACAGGCTCGCTCATGCCCGCCCCGCTGAAACTCGGCATCGCCGGCTTGGGCACGGTCGGGAGCGCCGTCGCCCGCTTGATCGAGCGCCAGCGCGACGCGCTCGCCGCCCGCTGCGGTCGCAGCATCGAGGTGGTGGCGGTCAGCGCGCGCTCGCGCGGCAAGAAGCGCGACCTCGATCACCGGAAGCTGCGCTGGGTCGCCGATCCGATCGCGCTCGCGACCGATCGCGAGATCGACGTGTTCGTCGAGTTGATCGGGGGGGAGGGCGATCCGGCGAGATCCGCGGTCGCGGCCGCGCTGGCGGCGAAAAAATCCGTGGTCACCGCCAACAAGGCGCTGCTGGCGCGCCACGGCGTGGCCTTGGCGGCGATCGCCGAGCAAAACCACGTCGCGCTCAATTTCGAGGCCGCGGTCGGTGGCGCGATTCCGATCGTCAAGACGCTGCGCGAGGGCCTCGCCGGCAACGCGCTCGCGCGCATCTATGGAATCCTCAACGGCACCTGCAATTATATTCTCACGCGCATGGAGCAGGAGAAGCTCGCGTTTGCCGACTGCCTCAAGGAGGCGCAACGGCTCGGCTATGCCGAAGCCGACCCGAGCTTCGACATCGAGGGCCACGACACCGCCCAGAAGCTCGCCATCCTCGCAAGCCTCGCCTTCGGCACCAAGGTCAACGAAGCCGCGGTCTATGTGGAGGGCATCTCCTCGATCACGCCGGAAGACCTGGAATGGGCGGAAGAGCTCGGCTACCGCGTGAAGCTGCTGGGCGTCGCGGTCAAGACCGAGCAAGGGATCGAGCAGCGCGTGCATCCCACCATGGTGCCGAAGGACACCGCGATCGCGCAGGTGATGGGCGTAACCAATGCCGTCACCATCGACGCCGATGCGATCGCGCCGATCACGCTGGTCGGACCCGGCGCCGGCGGTCTCGCCACCGCTTCGGCGGTGGTGTCGGATGTCGGCGATATCGCGCGGGGCGTGCGCACGGCGCCGTTCGGGCTGCCGTCGGCGCGGCTGGCCACCAGCCGCAAGGCGCCGATGCAGCGGCACGAAGGCGGCTATTACATCCGCCTGCTCGCCGTGGACCGGCCTGGGACCGCGGCCACCATCGCCAAGCGGCTGGCGCAGCAGAACATCTCGCTTGAGTCGATCGTGCAGCGCCAGCGCGGGGAGCGGCCGCACGGCGGCGACGTGCCGGGACGCTCCGGCAAGCCGGTCCCGGTGATCTTGATAACCTACGCGACCACCGAGGACGCCGTGCGCAAGGCGCTCGCCGCGGTCGGACGCGATCGGGTGATCTCCGGCAAACCGCAGGTCATCCGCATCGAGAAAAACTGATACAATTGCAAACTAGCATATCGCCGCCCGTTCCGGGGCCGCGCGCCATACGGCGGTGGCGAGCATGATAGGCGTGAGGGGGAGAACATGAGCCAAGAGCCACGCGCAACCGTGCGCTCGATCAATGTCGGGCCGGACCTGGCGCTTGAGCGCGTTCTCACGCTTGAGATCGTGCGCGTGACCGAGCGCGCGGCGGTGTCGGCGGCGCGGCTGGCCGGCCGCGGCAACGAGAAGGCCGCCGACCAGGCCGCCGTCGACGCGATGCGGCGCGAGCTCAACAAGCTGCCGATCGACGGCACCGTCGTGATCGGGGAGGGCGAGCGCGACGAGGCTCCGATGCTGTTCATCGGCGAGGCGGTCGGCAACAAGCACGGCCCCAAGGTCGACATCGCCGTCGATCCGCTCGAGGGCACCACGCTGTGCGCGAAGAACATGCCGGGCGCGATCGCGACCATGGCGATGGCGGAAGCAGGCACCCTGCTCAACGCGCCCGACGTCTACATGGAGAAGATCGCGATCGGTCCCGGCTATCCCGCCGGTATCGTCGATCTCGATGTGGCGGCGGACGAGAACATCAGGCGCCTGGCGCAGGCCAAAGGTGTCCAGCCGGGCGAGATCACGGCGTTGATCCTCGATCGCCCGCGCCACGCCGATCTCATCGTCGGCGTACGCAAGGCCGGCGCCGCCGTCCGCCTGATCAGCGATGGCGACGTTGCCGGCGTGATCCACACCGCCGATCCCGCAAATACCGGCATCGACATCTATATGGGCATCGGCGGCGCGCCTGAAGGCGTATTGGCGGCGGCGGCGCTGCGCTGCATCGGAGGACAGATGCAGTGCCGCCTCGTGCTCGACACCGAGGAGAAGCGCGAACGCGCCGCCAAGATGGGCATCAAGGACCCGCGCAAGAAATACGCGATCGGCGACATGGTGCGGGGTGACTGCCTGTTCGCCGCGACCGGCGTGACCGGCGGCGCGCTGCTCCAGGCCGTCAAATTCCGCAACGACGTGATTGAGACCGAGACCGTGGTGATGCGCTCGATCACCGGCACGGTGCGCTGGATCCGCGCCGAGCACCGGCAGCGCGAAAAATTTCATCTGAGCTGAGCACAACATCGGGGATGGCGCGGCCGTCGCAACGACAACACGGCGGACAAGCCGCGAGCGACGGGCAGGTTGCAGGCATCAGCCTATTCAGCAAGAAACCGGCGTCCGTGGCATCCCGCAACATTCATCTCGTCGGCAGCGTTCCCCTCGCCGATGCGCACGAGGTGTTCGTGACCGTAAGCGCGGCGCTCGGACCCCGCCTGCCGCGCATTCCAGACGGCGAAACCGGCGAACGCAGCGATTGGATCGCGCATCTCGAGTCGATATTCGCACGCCATCCCGCGCTGGAGAAGTCGGGGGAGGTGTTCCGCCTGCACCCCAGCGCGCCGGCGCGCACGCGCTATCGCCTGCGCCCCGGAGTGGCCGCAAGCGAGGTGACGTTCGACAACCTGTTCTACGCCGACGTCGCGCTCCGATCGTACCAGGTGTTTGCGCGGCTGAAGCAGCAGGGAAAAATTCTCCGGCACTGCCGCTTTCAGGTGGATCTTGTCCCCGCCCACTCCGTGCTCTGGCTGTTCCTGCAGGATGAGGACCATCGCTCGCTCGATCGGGCCTATAACGACGCCGTGCGGCGCGAGATCGACCAGCTTGCGAGCGGCATCCCGCATGACCAGCTCGCGGTCCAGTTCGACGTCGCCTCAGCCGTGTTCGCACGGCTGCAGCGGAACGAGCCCAGTCCGTATGGGCGCAACAAGGAGGAAATGCTCGCGACGTTCACGGCCATCCTGGCCGGGCTTGCCGATCATGTCCCGGCCGGCATCGAACTCCTGTTCCACTTCTGCTACGGCGATTCCAACCACCGGCACGTCCTCGAGCCCGTCGATATGAGAGACATGGTCGAGCTTGCGAACCGCCTCAGCGGCGCGATTGGCCGCTCGATCGAGTTGATCCACATGCCGGTGCCGCGCGAGCGTTGCGATGATGGGTACTTCGAGCCGCTCACGCGGCTTGCGCTCAAGCCCGTGACGCAACTCTGCCTCGGCCTCGTGCACTATACCGACGGCATTGCCGGCACGCGCCGCCGTCTCGCCATCGCCGAGAAATATGTGCAGAACTTCGCGATCGCCACCGAATGCGGGTTCGGCCGGCGAGCGGTGGAGACTATACCGGAGCTCTTACGCATCCACGCCGTAGTGGCGGACTGACGTCGCACGTCGAGGCCGATCGCAGGGCGCCCTTATGGCCGCAGCGAATTTCATCATCCGCGCGGTCGGTGCCGACGAGCGCGCGGCTTGGGAGCCGCTGTGGAAGGGTTACCAGGCCTTCTACAAGGTCGTGATCCCGGATGAGACCACGGCGGCGACCTGGGCGCGCCTGCATGATCCAGCGGAGCCGATAGCGGCACTCGGGGCCTATGTCGAGCATCGGCTGTGCGGCATCGCGCACTACCTGTTCCACCGATCCTGCTGGACGATCGGCGATTACTGCTATCTCCAGGATCTGTTCGTCGCCGAGAGCGTACGCGGTCGCGGGCTTGGGCGCGCGCTGATCGCGGCGGTCGAGCAGCGCGCACGGACCGCGGGGGCGAGCCGCGTCTACTGGCTCACGCACGAAAGCAATGCCAGCGCACGCGCGCTTTACGACCGGGTGGCGGAGCGCTCCGGCTTCATTCAATATCGCAAGCTCTTTTGAATCGATTCGCGCGCGGCGATATGACGATCGCTCTGACAGCTGCAACAAGTCCGGCGCGGCGCCTGTTTCTCGGCGTCGAGCGCTCGGCCTGCGGGCGCGCCTGGCGCGACCGGCTGGATGAGCGCGGCTCCACGCGCGCCCTGGCGATTGCGCAACGCCACGACGTGCCCGAGCTGCTGGCGCGGATACTGGCAGGGCGCGGGGTCGATGTGGATGCCGTCGCAAGCTATCTCGATCCGACCGTGCGGGCGCTGATGCCCGACCCCGACACGCTCGCCGATATGCGGACTGCGGCCGCACGGCTGGCGGACGCGGTCGTGGGCGGCGAGACGGTCGCGATCTTCGGCGATTACGACGTCGATGGCGCGACCTCGGCGGCAACGCTCGGCCGCTATCTCCGGCATTGCGGGCTTACCCCCATCATTCACATTCCCGATCGCCTGTTCGAGGGCTATGGCCCGAACGTGGAGGCGACCCGCGCGCTCGCGGCGCAGGGCGCAACGCTCCTCGTTGCTGTCGACTGTGGTACGACCAGCCACGAGCCGCTGGCGGAGGCTCGCAGGCTCGGCCTCGACGTCATCGTGATTGACCATCATCAGGCCGACGAGCGGCTGCCGCCGGCGCTCGCAATGATCAATCCCAATCGGCTCGACGATCTCTCGACGCTCGGCGATCTCGCCGCAGTCGGGCTCGTCTTCATGACCGTGGTCGCACTCAACCGCGAGCTGCGCGCGCGTGGCTTTTGGACATCGCAACGACCAGAGCCTGATCTGCTCGGCTTCCTCGACCTGGTGGCGCTCGGCACCGTCGCGGACGTGGTGCCGCTCACGGGCCTCAACCGCGCCTTCGTGGCCAAGGGACTGATCGCGCTGCGCCGGCGCGCCAATGTCGGGCTCACCGCGCTGATGGACGTCGCGCGGCTCAACGGCCCGCCGGAGCCCTGGCATCTCGGCTTCCTGCTCGGCCCGCGGATCAATGCCGGCGGCCGCATCGGCCGCGCCACGCTCGGGGTCGAGCTGCTCATGCACGACGACGCGTCCGAATGCACGCGCATCGCCGCCGAGCTCGATCGCCTCAACCGCGAGCGCCAGGCGATCGAAGCCGCTACCCTTGCGCAGGCGGAGGCCGAGGCGATGGCCGCGCTCGGGCTCGAGGAGACGGGCGCGGTGATCGTCACCGCCGCCGAGGGCTGGCATCCCGGTGTCGTCGGGCTCGTCGCCGCGCGCCTGAAGGAGCGGTTTGGGCGGCCCGCGTTCGCGATCGCGCTCGAGCCCGGCGGCGTCGGCACCGGCTCCGGCCGCTCGATCCCAGGCATCGACCTCGGCCGCGCGGTGCGACAGGCGGTGAGCGCGGGCCTCCTCATCAAAGGCGGCGGCCATGCCATGGCCGCAGGCGTGACGCTGCGCAAGGACGGGCTCAGCGCCTTCCGCGCCTATCTGGAGGACGAGTTGGCGCCGGCAGTCGCGGCGGCGCGGCGCGAGGACGCGCTGCTGGTCGACGGCGCCGTCAGCGCGGCGGCCGCGAACGGCGAGCTCGTGGCGACGATCGCGCGCGCGAGCCCGTTCGGCGCCGCCAACCCGGAGCCGGTGATCGCGCTCCCCGCGCACACCGTGGTCTACGCGGACGAAGTCGGGCAAGCCCATATGCGCGTGCGCCTGCGCGCGCGCGATGGCGCGTGCATCGAGGCGGTCGCGTTTCGTGCGGTGGGGCAGAAACTCGGCGCCGCGCTGGCGCAGAGCCGCGGGCGGCCGGTGCACGCGGCCGGCAGCTTGTGCCTCGATCGCTGGAACGGCATGGAGCGGGTGCAGCTGCGCCTCATCGATATCGCGCCCGCCGACACGGGCCTTGGCATTCACTAGGCGCGCGTGAATCATTGTCTTGCCGGTCGGCGCACTCGCCGGTGATGGTTGCTACCGCCGTGCCGGCGGGGCTATGTAGCCACGTCAGCCCCGCAGAAAGATCGATCACAATGTCGAAACTTCAGTTGTCCGTCGCGGTCGGCAATTACGACCGCGTGCGTCCGCTCATGGACGGCGCGGTTGCGATCGACGGCGTCGATCCAGTGTTCATGAACTTGCCGCCGGAGGAGATCTTCTTCCGCGCCTTCCGCAGCCGGGATTTCGACATCTGCGAATTGTCGTTGTCGAGCTTCACGGTCAAGACCGCAGATGGCACCTGTCCCTATGTCGGCGTGCCGGCGTTCGTCTCGCGTGCTTTCCGGCACAACTCGATCTACGTGCGGCGCGACCGCATCGCCTCGCCGGCGGATCTGAAGGGCAGGCGGGTGGGGCTTCCCGAATACCAGCTCACCGCCTGCGTGTGGGCACGCATCATTCTTGAGGACGACCACGGCGTGAAGCCGGCCGACATTCTATGGGTGAGAGGCGGCATCGAGCATGCGGGCCGGCCCGAGAAGATCACCCTCAAGCTGCCGCCGGACCTGCGCATGGAGGACGCGCCGGAAGGCACCACGATCTCGGCGTTGCTGGAGCGCGGCGACATCGATGCCTTCATCGCGCCGCGGGTGCCGAGCCTCGCCGGCCAAAGCAATCCCGCTATCGGCTGGCTGTTTCCGGATCCGGTGGCCGCCGGCCAGGACTACTTCAAGCGCACCGGCATTTTTCCCATCATGCACCTCGTCGGCGTCCGGCGCGAGCTGGTGGACAAGCATCCGTGGCTGCCGGCGGCTGTGTTCAAGGCGTTCCGGGAGTCGAAGGCCAGGTGCCTCGAAGCGCTCGAGGACACCGCGGCGAGCAAGGTCACCCTGCCATTCGTGGAAGAGCACGTGCGGGCCGCGCGCGCGCTGATGGGAAGCGACTTCTGGTCCTACGGGCTCGCCGAGAACCGCAAAGTGCTGGAGACTTTCCTGCGCCACCATCACGCGCAGGGGATGTCGTCGCGGCTGGTCGCGCCGGAGGAGCTGTTCCATCCCGCGACGCACGAGAGCTTTGCGATTTAACGCAGCTCTCGGGCGCCCCGTACGCGGCGCGTTATGGCTTCTCGGTTCCGCGCAGCATGGCCGCGGTGCTGACGGCGGAATAGCCGGGCTCGACCCGCACGTCCACGACCGCCACTTGTCCGCGCTCGACCGCCGCGATCGCTTTTTCGAAGGTCGGCACCAAGTCGCGCGAACTGGTGACGGGATCGAAGCCGACCGCCCCTTGGGCGCGGCCGAGCGCGGCGCAATCGATGTCAGGATCGGAGATGCGCTGCCCGATCCAGCGGTTCTCCACCGGCCGATTGCGGATGCGGGCAACGCGCTCCTGGTGCAGCTCGTCGTTGAAGAAGGAGCGATTGTTGCAGACGACGACGAGAAGCGGAATGCGATAATGGACGGCGGTCCAGATCGCGGTGGCGCCCATGAAGAAGTCGCCGTCGCCGCAGATCGCGATCGGCAGCCGGCCGCTGCCCTTGAGCGCCAGCGCAGCGCCGACGGATACACCCGGGCCGCCGCCGACGCCGCCACCGCCCTCCGAGCCGATATAGTCGAGCGGGTGACGGAACGGCCACGTGGCTCCGTTCCATGAGAGTGGCAGGTGAGTGAGCGTTACCGCCCGCTCGCCGACCGCTGCCTTGAGCGCGCGTGCGAGATCATCCACACGCAACGGGCCCTCGGACGGTTGATAGGCCTCCGCCGGTGCCTTCACCGCCGCGGGTTTTGGTGCCTTCGCGCCGCCGAGCGCAGCGAGCAGTGCCGGCACCGCCTGATCCGGAGGCGTCGGCAGCAACAGGTCGACTGGCGGCAGCATTTCGTAGTCCATGCTCCAGCCGTTGTGGATGTGGAAATCGGCGCTGACATTGATGATCTTCGCCGCCGGGAGGGACTGCCCGAACGCGCCGCGCAGCGCGCCGCCAAGATCGACCCAGTCGAGCGCGAGGATGAGATCCGCGGCTTTGAGCGCCGCAACGGCTTCCGGGACCATCGCGTTCGAGGCTGGGGCGCCGGCGTGCAGCGGATGATCGGTCGGAAAGCCGCAGCCGATCTTGAGATCGCTGACCACCTTGGCGCCGAGCATCTCCGCGAGCGCGATGCGCTCGTTCCAGCGCTCCAGGCTGCGCGACACCCGTCCCATCAGGATGACGGGATGGCGCGCCGATTTGAGGAGCGCAGCGGCCTCATCGATCAACGCGGCGGCGACCGTGGGATCGGCCGGCGGCATGAAGCGCGCCGCATCGATCGGCACGAGCGGCTCGGCGAGCTTCGCCTCCTGCATCTCGGCGTCGAGATTGATGTAGACCGGGCCCATGGGCGCGGTATTGGCGATCCAGGTGGCGCGGATGAGCGCCTCGCGCGCCGCCGCGGGCGAGGCGGGCTGGTCATCCCACTTGCTGTAGTTGCGTACGATCGCGCCCTGGTCGCGCGCGGTATGGATCCAGTCGATCCACGGCCGGCGCTTGGCGGCGTCCACCGGGCCGGTTGCTCCCAGCACGACGACCGGCATGCGGTCGCACCAGGCGTTGAAGATCGCCATGGTGGCGTGGAACAGGCCGACATTGGAATGAACGGCCGCGGCCATGGCCTTGCCCGTCACCTTGGCATAGCCGTGCGCGATCGCCACTGCGCTCTCCTCGTGCAGGCACAGCAGCATCTGCGGCGTCTCGTTGCCGAGGAAGTTGACGATCGAATCGTGCAAGCCGCGATAGCTGGCGCCGGGATTGAGCGCGACATAAGGAATTTCAAGCGCGCGCAGCGTGTCGGCGACCACGTCGCTGCCGAAACCAGGCGCATTGGTGCCGGTGAGATTGGCCGGGCGCTCGAGCGCACGCAGCGAGGGATGGGCCGCGCGCGCGGGTTTTTCCGCGGCCGGTGCCGCCTTGGCTTTCACTGTGGTCACGGAGACGATCCTTGGGTTGCGGGGAAACCGGCCCCATAGAACCGGATCACGGCCCCTGACGCAACCGCGCCAGGAGCTTCACACCGGCATAGCCGTCGGCCGGCTCCATGCCGACCTTGCGCTGGTAAGCGCGGACCGCCGCCATGGTGTCATTGCCGACCCGGCCGTCGGCGCCGCCGGTGTCGAAGCCGAGCGCGCTCAGTCGCCGCTGGATTTCCTGCACTTCCGCGAGCGTGGGCGTGCGCTCGCCGCCGGGGAAGGACTGCACGAACGGACCCGCGCCCATGATGCGATCGCCGAGATGCACGATCGACAAGGTGTAGTTCATCGACGGGTTGTAGGAGCGCACGGCATAGAAATTCTGGCCAAGCAGGAACGCGGGCCCGCCGGGCACCGGCCGCCACAGCCGTGCAGTCGCCTGCGGATGCGGGAACGGTTTGCCGTCGGCGCGGGTCGCGCCGGAGCGCTGCCAGGTCTCATAGCTGCGCGGGGCGCTGGCCTTGTCGGTGCCCGCGACGCCACGGACCTCATAGCCCCAGTGCTCGCCCGCTCGATACTTGCCGCGTTCGACCAGATATCGCGCGGTGCCGGCAAGGCCATCGTCGGGCTTGCCGAACGGCGTCACGCGCCCGTCGCCGTCGTAGTCGAGACCGACATTGAGCCACACTTCCGGCATCCACTGGGTGTGACCCATGGCGCCGGCCCAGGAGCCGCGCATCTCCTCAGGGGTGCTCCAACCGCGGTCGACGATAACGAGGGCGTTGAGCAGCTCCTGCTCCCAATAGGCGCGCCGACGCGGCTCGCCCCAGGCGAGCGCTGCGAGCGCGGGGAAGACCGGGCGCATGTGGTTCTTCTGGACATCGGGATCGCCATAGGCGGATTCGATGCCCCACAGCCCGAGCATCGCCGACCGGTCGACACCGTAATCCTTCTCGATCCGGGCGAGCAGCGGCGCGTATTCCTGGGCTTTTTCCCTGCCGGTGACGATGCGCCAGTCGGAGACGCGGCGATTGAGATATTGCCAGAGCTGCTCGTTGAATTCGGGCTGCGAGCGGATGAGCTCAAAGACCGACGTGTCGGGCCGGATGTTGTCCATGACCCGGCTGTAGGTGGCGTCGGAAACTCCCCGCGCCCGCGCTCGTGCGCGAAAGGAGGCGACCCAATGATCGAAACTGGGCTGCGCCGGCGCCGCCGCGCTCGGAGCGGCCACGGCGCCGGCCAGGATCGACAGACAGGCTCGCCTTGACAGGAGAAATCTTGATCGTTCGCTCATGGCGCCGCAGTCCGGAATCGACGGTCTCCTGCGGTGATTTTACGACCGTTTCTGTCGGCTTTGCGGCGGTCACTGCCGCGCCGTCAGGGGTAGGCGTGATCGCGGGGGCAATGGGAGCGGATGCCGCGGGGAGATTCTCCGGGGTCTCTTCTTGCTTGATTTCGCGGCCACGGCCGCGGATTAGCCGTTCATAGGAGGCCACCAAGGTCATGTAGGGGTTGACGAACATCCAGCCATACTTGGTCGGCACCTGCATGTCGAAATGGAGGTGATAGGTGGTGGCGCGCTCGTGCCGGAAGAAGTTGCCGACCTTGCCGAGCACCTCGCCTTCCCGCACGTAACGGCCGCTCACCATGCCGTCGGCGTCGAACTGCCTGGGCAGCATGTGCAGGTAGCGGAAACGGACGCGCTCGCTGGGCGCGTTGACGACGATGTAGAGCGCCTCCTGGTTGGGCGCGCGCAGCACGGCACCATCACGGATCGCCACCACGTCGTGCTGGTAGGGCTCGCAGCGGTTCGCCCCGGGCACGCGCTGCTTGCAGAACGCGGGCCGGATGTCCTGACCCTGGTGCCCGCGCCCCGCCGGGCACTGCCCGACATAGAAGGCGCGCATCTCGCAAAAGTTATCGCGCCAGGGATAAGAATAGTTCTCGCCCGCCGACTCGTCGTTGATCAGGATCTGTCCGTTCACGCGACAGCGATAAGCGCGCACTCCATCAAGCAGTCCCGCTCCGGAACGTCCGGTCAGGTCGCAGTTTCCCCAATTCATGAAAGACTGCGAATTGGCGAAGGCCGGCGCGTCAGCGAGGGGAAAGCGGATCTTGGAATAGACGGTGTAGTCGGCAACCCCGCCTTGGTGGCGCGAGCCGGTTCCGGCCAGAATGTCGCCGGGGCTGTGATAGGTGAAGACCGTGGACTGGGCGACAGGCCGATCGATCGTGCTCGGCGTGATGGCGTCCGGCGGGTTCTCCGGCGTGCCGCCCACCACATGCAGCGCTTTGAGCAAACGCACTGCGATCTTGTCGGCGTCGCGGCACGAGATATTGCGCAAATGCGCCCCGCCATCGGAGCATGCGATCGCGACCACATAGGGCACGCCATAACGCACGAAGGTGTAGCGAACGTAGTTCTCGAGATAGATGCGGCGAATGCCCGGAATTTCGCCGAGCTCGTGGACCGGCCATTCGATCATGCCGGTTGGCTCGGGGAGCTCGTACAGGAGCGCGGAGCCACTGATATGGATGGCGATCGGCTTGGAGGAGCCGATCTTCAGCTCGGGCAGATCTTGCGCGCGCGCAATGACGACCGCATCGTAGCCGGCCGGGCCGGGATAGAAAAAAGGCACAGCGGCGAAGCCGAAGAGATAATTTGGCTCCGGCTCGGCCGGTCCGGTGCCAGGCTGCGGTTCGAGTGCCGGCGCTTGGGTTTCCGCCGCCGCAGGTCGGCTCTTGCCCGCCGCCGATGGGATCGCGGCTGTTAGGCGCGCGTGCAGGAATGCCGTCGTGTCGAACGGTAGCAGCACCGGCACCGGGCTCGCTGCGATATTCGCGAAGCGTTCGCCGGTCGCACGGTTGAGCTTCGCCATCAGCTCCGGCGCGGCGGTCGGGCTCGGCGGATCCCCGGCGCGCAAGTCCGCGACCACCGCATCCCAATCCACCCGCGTGGGCGAGATGCGCGGGCTCTTCATGTCCTGCGCCGCCGCAGCTGTGAGTCCAGCCGCGAGCACGAGGCCCGCTATGCCGAATCCGCGCAACATGACGCTCCACGACTTGCCGGAGCGATCGTCGCGACGTCCGGGCAGGGTTCAAGTATTGCCGCCGTCGCGATTCGTGCCAAGTAGGCTAAGTAGAAAAGTCCGCACTGTTGCAAATAGGTCTGCGTACATCCGCTTGCAACAACGCGCTCAGTCCTTCGCGCGTTCCACATAGGAGCCGTCCGCGGTCATGACCACGATCTTGGTCCCCGGGCTGACGAAAGGGGGGACCATGGTCCGCACCCCGTTCGACAGCAGCGCCGGCTTGTAGGAAGAGGCGGCGGTCTGGCCTTTGACCGAGGGTTCGGTTTCCACCACTTCCAGCACGGTCTTTTGCGGAAGCTCGAGCGAGACCGGTACCCCCTCATGCACGGAGAGCGTGACCTTCATCTCCGGCTGCAGATAGGCCGCCTGGTCGCCGACGGTGTCGGCCGGCAGCGCGACTTGCTCGTAGTTGTCGGTATTCATGAAATGGAAGCCATCGCTGTCCTGATAGAGATACTGGTACTCGCGATCCTCGACGTGGGCGCGTTCGACCTGCTCGGTCGTCTTGTAGCGCTGCGCCACCTTCACGCCGTCGCTGATCCGGCGCATGTCCACCTGCGTGGTCGGAGTGCCCTTGCCGGGATGAAAACTTTCGGCGCTGAGCACGACGTAAAGCTTGCCGTCGACCTCGACGATATTGCCTTTGCGAAGCGAGCTGGCGATGACTTTCACGATGGCTGTTCCTCGACGTTCTCGGGCCGGCGCCGGCGGGGTTTCGGGGGCCTAGCCAAATATCGGGCCGCACCATACTCATCTGGCGACCATGCGCCAGCGATTTTCGCGTTGGCCGCACTGCCCGGAACCTGCTCGAGGAGCGCCCGATGCCGCCGCCGTTCTGGACCCGCCATGCCGACCGGCGGCCATTTTTGCTCAAGCGCGCGCGCATCGCGGCGGCGCTGCGCCAATTCTTCGCCGCGCGGGATTTCGTCGAGGTGGAGACCGCGACGATGGTTGCCTCGCCAGGCAACGAGACCCACCTGCATGGCTTTGCGACCGACCTCTTGACGCCCGCCGGGTCGCGCGCGCGGCATTACCTGCGAACTTCGCCCGAATTCGCCTGCAAGAAGCTGTTGGCCGCGGGCGAGCCGCGCATCGTGGAGTTCGCCCGCTCGTTTCGAAACCGCGAGCGCGGTCCGCTGCATCATCCCGAATTCACCCTTGTCGAGTGGTACCGGGCAAGCGAGTCCTACGAGGCGCTGATGGAAGACTGCGCCGCCGTTCTCGCGCTTGCCGCGCAGGCCGCCGACGCAAAGCATCTCTCGTTCCGCGACCGGACGATGGATCCGTTCGCCGCGCCGGAACGGCTGACAGTGGCGCAGGCGTTTGCGCGCTACGCCGGCATCGACCTGCTCGCAACGCTACCGGCGGAGCGCCCCGCGTGCTTGGCCGCGGCGGCGGCCGCCGCCGGCATCCGGACCGCCAGTGACGACAACTGGGGCGACATTTTCAGCCGCGTGCTGGTGGAGAAAGTCGAGCCTTCGCTCGGGCGGGAGCGGGCGACGATCCTCTACGAGTATCCTGCGGTCCTCTCTCCGCTGGCGCGCGCAAAAGCCTCAGACCCGCGCGTTGCCGAACGCTTCGAGCTCTATGCCTGCGGGGTCGAGCTTGCCAACGGCTGCGGCGAGCTCGCCGATGCCGCCGAGCAGCGCGCCCGGCTCGAGCAGCAGATGGCGGAGAAGGAGCGCATCTACGGCGAGCGCCACCCGATCGACGAAGATTTTCTGGACGCGCTCGCCGCGATGCCGCAAGCCTGCGGCGTTGCGCTTGGGTTCGACCGTCTGGTGATGCTCGCAAGCGGCGCCGCGGCCATCGACCAGGTGCTGTGGACGCCACTGCCGGAATGAACCATCCGAAACCGGAGACAGGATGCCATGCTCGCCCTCTATCACAACGACATGTCGCTCTGCGCGCAGAAGGTGCGGGTATGCCTCGCCGAGAAGGGTCTCGAATGGGAGAGCCGACACCTCGTGCTGCGCGCGGGCGAGCATCAGCAGCCCTGGTATCGCGCGCTCAATCGCCGCGCGGTGGTGCCCACGCTCGTCGACGGCGAGAAAATCATTCCGGAATCGAACGTCATCCTCGAATATCTGGAGGAGCGCTTTCCGCAGCCCGCGCTGGCACCGCAAGATCCATATGAGCGAGCTCAGATGCGGTTGTGGACCAAGCAGCTCGACGAAGACATCCACGACGCCTCAGCCGCGATCCTGAGCTTCGGCATCGCGTTCCGGCACCAATATCTCGAGCGCGGCGAGCTCGGAAAGCAGATGCTGGAAGCGATACCCAACGTGTTCAAGCGCGAACGCCGGCGCGATGTGATCGAGAACGGCACGGCCTCACAGCATTTTATCATTGCGGTCGAGCGCATGACGCTGCTGCTCGATGAAATGGAGGAAGCGCTTGCCGGGCACCGCTGGCTGGCCGGTGCCCACTACACGCTCGCCGACGTTGCTTTCACGCCCTACCTGGCGCGCCTGGAACACCTCGGCGTTCTCGCCATGATCGGAGGGCGACAACGCGTCGCAGATTGGTATCAGCGCTGCAAGGCGCGGCCGAGCTTCCGCGAAGCTATCGTCAAATGGGAGAATGCCGATTACCTTGCTTTGATGCAGCGTCGCGGCGCCGAATCGTGGCCGCAGGTGCAGGCGATCATGCAGGCGCGGTGAGATATCTTGCTGTCGAGCCCGCGCGGCAGCGCAAGCCCAGGAAAGGACATCGCATGCCATTCTCGTGTGCCGAGCGCCGCGCCCTGACGGCGGCAGTTCTTGTCGCCGCGTTTGTGCCATTCGCTCAACCCGCGCGGGCGCAGGTCTATCCGAGCCAGAATATCACCCTGCAGGTCGCCTTTGCGGCCGGCGGAATTGCCGACGTAGTGGCCCGGCTGGTCGGGCAGAAGCTCGGCGAGCGGCTCGGACACACGGTGGTGGTGGAAAATCGCGGCGGCGCCGGCGGCAATATCGCGGCCAAGTCGGTGAGCACAGCGGCGGCCGACGGCTATACCCTGCTGGCGACCACCACCAGCCTCGCGGTCAATGAGACCGCCACCAAGAACAAGGGGTTCTCGGTCAGCGACCTGCGCCCCGTCGCCATCGTGGCGATCAGCCCCGACGTCCTCGCGGTGCATCCGAGCAATCCCGCGAAGGACCTCAAAGAGTTCATCAGCAACGGCAAGACCAAGAGCTTCACCTACGGCAGCGCCGGGGTGGGGACCGGACCGCATATCGGCGCGGAGTATTTCTTCCGCGAGGTGGCCAAGGTCCAGGCTGTGCACGTACCGTTCACCGGCGGCGCGCCGGCGGTGCAGTCGGCAATCGGCAATCATGTGGATGCGATCGTGCTGACGTTGCCGACCGTGGTGCCGCCGATCACGCAGGGACTGCTGCGCGGCATCGGGCTGGCGAGCCCGACGCGCAACTCGGCGGTGCCCGACGTGCCGACCTACGGCGAGATGGGTTTTCCCAACGTCTATTCGGGCTCGTGGGTCGGCTTTTTCGCGCCGGCGAAGACGCCCGATCCGATCGTCGGCAAGCTCAACACCGAGATCAACGCGGTCATGAAGGAGCCGGAGGCGCAGCAGAAGCTCAAGACCATCGGCTTCGACGTGATGATCAAGAGCCAGGCCGAGACCGAGGATTATTTCCGCAGCGAGGTGGCGACCTGGGGCAAGATGACTCGCGCCATCGGCTATTCGAACGATTGAGGCGCCGCTGGCGGGGGCCGTGCGGGGTCCAGCGCAACGCTCCCGTCGGGTGGTTTGCCGCCCAAGGTGAGCCGCGGTCGGGTTTTTGCCCCTGCTGCTGACGGTAAGGCGGCGAGCTTCAGCGAATTCCCGCGCACAGCACCTGAGCGGGCCCGAGATTGACCCTCGGCTTGAACCGGCCTAGGTCTCTGGGCGGCGGGCGCGCCACCAAAGGTCAGCTCTCGAGGTCGTCAACATCCGCTTGAAAAATGCGTCTTGCTGCAGTCACCACTGTCCGCAACGAGTGCGACATTATCGAGTCGTTCGTTCGACACAATGCAGCATTTCTTGACTGCCTTTACATCCTGGATCATCGCAGCACCGACGCGACCCCGGACATCTTGCGCAAGCTTGCCGCGGAAGGATTGCCGGTGCTGTTGAGCCGCGAGGACCACGGCAGCTTCTATCAAAGTGTTGAGATGACGCGGCTGATCAAGCGCGCGCTCGATGACTATCCCTGGGATTTCATCTTCCCTCTCGACAGCGATGAGTTTCTTCGCATTCCGGATCGCGCGGCGCTGGAGAGCGCGCTGGCCACTTTGGATGGAAGCAGCATCGGCCTGTCGCGCACTGTTACCTACGTTCCGACCGAGAAGGACGATTTCAACGAGATCGATGTCCTGCGTCGCATCGTGCATCGGGCGACCACCATCCCGGACGTCGGTTGCAAGATCGGCAAGGCGATCATTCCCGGCAAGCTGATCAAGCATCGGCTCTTTACGCTCAACGAGGGCCATCACGGCGTTTCCGTAGACGGCAAACCGATCCCGGAACACTGGCTCGATTCTTTGAGCCTCGCCCATTTCCCGGTTCGCTCGATCGACCAGTTTGTTCTGCGCACCGCCTTGTGCCGGCTCTCGTGGTCGTCGCGCTGCGACTACAATCCGGCCTGGGGCTGGCAGTACGCCAAATTCGTAGATCTGCTCAAGCGCAAGCCCACTCCTGCGATCGCCGACCTCACCGAGGCGGCGCTGTTGTACGCCGACATCTATGGTCAGCCCGGCGAGGCGCCGCATCACAAGGTCCTGGTGCGGGAGCCGCTGACTCCGGCATACGAGCGCCTGCGGTTCACGCATCTCGTCGACATCGCGTTTCTGCCGCCGATGCTGGATATGATGGACTTCCTCGTCGACGAGCTGCACGCAATGCGTCGCGCGTCGGCCGCGCAATCGGGCTGCGACGCGCAGGCGGCAGTAGCCGCGGGACCGCCAGTCGATCGAGTGACCGCCCGCGCAATGCTGAGCAGGCGCAGCTCCCCACAACATCGATTCCAGACGTTCTGGCACGGCGGACCGCTCTCGCCCTATGAGCACTTTTGTCTGCGATCGTTCATCGACTGGGGACACGCCGTCGATCTCTACAGCTACGATGCCGATCTTGTTGTTCCCGCTGGAGTGAGAATCTGCGACGCCGCCGAGCTGGTCGCGCGCGACAAGGTGTTCGTGTACCAGGCGGAAGGCTTCGGAAAGGGCTCGCCGTCGGCATTCTCGAACTTTTTCCGTTACAAGCTTCTCGCCGAGAAGGGCGGATGGTGGATCGACACCGACGTCGTCTGCCTCACCGACCGTATACCTTTCGACGACGAATTCTTCGCCCGCCAGGATGCGGACTTCGTCGCTTGCGGGACGATGTATTTCAAGCCGCGCCATCCCGTCATGCTGCAATGTCTGGACCAGGCGGTGAGGCTCGGCCGCAACGTGAAATGGGGCGACAGCGGCCCGCGGCTGTTCACCCGCGTGCTCAAGGAGACCGGCGCGCTCGAGCGCGCGGCCGGTCCCTCGGCCTGCTATCCCATTCACTACAGCCGCGCCCTGGAGATGCTGCGCCCGGGAAAGACAGCCGAGCTCGCCCCGCAAATCGAGCCGGCGCTGTTCCTTCATGTCTGGAACTCGACCCTCGTTCATCACGGCGTCCAGAAGGCCTATCGTCCTCCGAAAGGATCGTTGCTGCGCGAGTTCGCGGACCGGCACCCGGTGGACGGGTGGATCGCCGAGTACGACGCATCGACGCTGGAGCACGGCCTCGATCTCACCGCTCGGCTCAACGCTCAAGCCGAGGAGCGGCTCCGCCTGCAAGCGGAATTGACCGCGCAGACGGCAGAGACTGAACGCTTCCAGCGGCAGCTTGAGGCCGTGATGACTTCGACCAGCTGGCGGCTCACCGCACCCTTGCGCACCGGCGGCAGCTGGTTCCCCGCGCTGCGATTTTCTCGTCGGCGGCGCAGGCTGCAGGATTGACGCGGCGTAGGCGGGAACGTCGGGTCACCATCTCAACCCATTCGGCTTTCGCGCGCGGTCGCCTGCTCTAGCTTATCGCTGGAGCATGATCTTTCCGAAAACCGGTGCCCACTTTTCGGGATCATGCTCTAGCGGCTCACCAGCACGTTGAGGATCGCGGTCTTGCCGCCTTTGCTGGCGGCGAGCGCGGCTTGCAGCGCGGCTTCGAGCTCGGCGAGCTTCTCGACGCGCGCGCCGTGGAAACCGAAGTGGCTTCCCAGCTGCTCGTAGTCCGGACCATCAATGGTGACACCGAAGTGCAGGTCTTTGCTGGCCGAGGCCCCGTCGGGATAGTGGTGGACGTGACCCTTGCGCATCGCCTCGTACTTCTTGTTGTTGAGGATGACGATGACGATTGGAAGGCGGTGGCGCTTGGAAGCGCCGAGCGCCTGGACGATCGGGTTGTATAGGAACGAGCCGTCGCCCACGAGCAGCACGACCGGCCGTTGCGGCGCCGCAAGCTTGATGCCGAGGGCGGTGCCGATGCCCTGGCCCAGCCCGCCCGAGCCGCGGAAAAAGCTTTGCGGTTTCGTCTGCGGGAGATGCTGGCGCAGCATCGGCGAGTGCGTGATCGTCTCGTCGACATAGATGGTGTCGGCGGGCATCACCGCGGCGAGCGCGCCCACGAGCGAGAGCGGATCAATTGCGGCTCCGTTGCGTGCCTTCTCGCGCTCGCTGCGCAGGCCCGCGACATAGCTCTCGTGCTCGCGCGTCCAGCGCTGGCGCCGCGCGCTCACGGCGCCGGCGTCGATCTTCGCCGCCTTCAGCGCCGCGGTCAGCAGCCTGAGCGTTTCCGCAATGTCGCCCTCGAGATAAAG